>NZ_CP020538.1:2585722-2919834 GCF_002080435.1 Sphingobium herbicidovorans
TTTGAGGCGCGCGCCGTGGCAGGTTTCGCACGGCATGGCGGTTTGGTATTTGGACAGCTCCTCGCGCATCCAGGCGGAGTCGGTCTGGAGCAGGCGGCGGTTCAAGTTGCCGATGACGCCTTCGAAGGCTTTCTTGACCTCGTAGCTTTTCTTGCCGTCCTGGAAGCGGAGGGTGACGGGCTTGCCCCCGGTGCCGTGGAGGATGATGAGCTTAACCTCCGGCGGCAAGTCGATCCACGGGGTTTCGAGGTTGAAGCCGAACTCCTTGGCGAGGGAGCCGAGGACTTGCATGTAGTAGGGGCTGGGCGGGTTGGACTTGGCCCAGGGGACGATCGCGCCCTTTTTGAGCGTCAGATGCTCGTTGGGGACGACGAGTTCGGGGTCGAACTCCTGCCGCTCGCCAAGGCCGTCGCATGCCGGGCACGCGCCTTGCGGGGCGTTGAAGGAGAAGAGGCGGGGTTCGATCTCTGGAATGGTGAAGCCGCTGACGGGGCAGGCGAATTTTTCGCTGAACACGATGCGGTTGGCGGGGATGCCGGCGTTTTTCATGCCGCTCTTGGCCCTCTCCGGTTGGGAAAGGGCGGTGGCGTCGTCGGGGGTGGAGAGGGTGTCCCCCCTCTCCCCGGCCATCCCCCCGAGGGGGAGGGAGTCTGTAGTGCTTCAATTGTGGTGTCGGCGAGGTCGACATAGGCGAGGCCATCCGCCAGCTTCAGCGCCTGTTCGAAACTGTCGGCGAGGCGGGTGGACATGTCGGGGTCCACGGCGAGGCGGTCGACGACGACTTCGATGTCATGCTTGTATTTCTTGTCGAGGGCGGGGGCTTCCTCGATCAGGTACATTTCGCCATCAATGCGGACGCGGGTGTAGCCCGCCTTCTGCCATTCCAGCAGTTCCTTCTTATACTCGCCCTTGCGGCCGCGCACGACGGGGGCGAGGAGGTAGAAGCGCGTGCCCTGCGGAAGCTGCATCACGCGGTCGACCATCTGGCTGACGGTCTGGGCGCTGATCGGCTCCCCGGTGGCGGGGGAATAGGGGACGCCGACGCGCGCCCAGAGCAGGCGCATATAGTCGTAGATCTCGGTGACGGTGGCGACGGTGGAGCGCGGGTTGCGGCTGGTCGTCTTCTGCTCGATGGAGATGGCGGGGGACAGGCCGTCGATATGCTCGACGTCCGGCTTCTGCATCATCTCAAGGAACTGGCGGGCGTAGGCGGAGAGGGACTCCACATAGCGGCGCTGACCCTCGGCATAGATGGTGTCGAAGGCGAGGGAGGATTTGCCCGACCCGGAAAGGCCGGTAATGACGATCAGGCTGTCGCGGGGCAGATCGACGTCCACGCCCTTGAGGTTGTGCTCACGCGCGCCGCGCACGGAAATGGTGGTCAGACTCATGAGGGCGTGTTGTTCCAGATTTGTTCTTTGGGGGCAAGCGTGTCGCGCGGATATGGGCGCGCGCATCGCGGCCCGCAAGCGGGCGGGGGTGTCGAATAGTCAAGCACTGTTAACCGAATGAGCCTATAGTGTGACGGAAACGCTGCATCGGCGGCGTCAGATGTTCAAGAGATCCCGGAGAGCCCGACAGCATCCTGGATACGCCCCCGGCCATCCCTTGCGCCGGGGGCGTTCTTGTTTCCGTGCCGAAACCATGACTGCGGAACCGCCCATCGACGCTGGCCGTTGATTGAGGGAGGCGCACCCATATGCCGCGCCGCAGGAGAGCATGATGAGCAACAAGACCGATGTTCGGCCCAACAGCCGCGAAGAAGCGCATGACCATCGCCCCACCGACGCGCAGGACCATGCCATTACCAATGAGGAAAAGCTGGACGAAGGGCTGATGGACAGCATGGACGCGTCCGATCCGCCATCCGTCACAAAGCCCGGCGACCATGGCGACCCGGTGCCTTCTTCCGGATTCCATGAGGATGAGGAAGATGAGGACGACGCCAAGCGATAGACGGCGCTGATAATGGTGATATGATCAGCATTCGAGGCGAGCCGTATCGGCGGATGGCCGGGCGGTTCGCATCACCGGCGAGAGGAGCCTTGTTGATGCCGACTTCCACTACCCCCGCGATCGAACGCATTGCCCGTGTGCTGGCGGGGCGCCAGTTGAGCCTGAATGGCGAGGGTAGCGATCCGCACGCGTCGGGAGCCGTGGACGCGAGCTGGCCCGATCATGTCGATGACGCCTATGCGATCCTTCACACATTACGCGAACCGGACGAGCAGATGGCCCAGGCGGGCGATGTCGCGACATGGCGCAGGATGATCGGCGCGGTACTGGAGCGGCGGCCGTAGGGCGTTAAACGCGTGGTCGAAGCATGAGCGGGCCGAAACTGAGGATAAAGACCCAGATCTATTGCGGTGACGAGATCGCGATGGGCCCGGGAAAGGCCGACCTGCTGGACGCCATCGCCAGCGAGGGTTCGATTTCGGCGGCGGGCCGCAAGCTCAAGATGAGCTATCGGCGATGCTGGATGCTTGTGGATGTCATGAACCGTTGTTGGGCCGGGCCTTTGGTGGCGACGTCGACCGAGGGCGCGCTGGTGACCGAACTGGGACAGCAGGTACTGGCCCAATATCGCGGATTGCAGAAGGCCACGGCCAGCGCGGCGGGCCAGACGCACTGGCCCGATCTTGCACAACAGGTGAGAGGAGAACCGTTGCCGCCGCGCGGATAGCTATTCCATTCGGCGCATTCACAAAATTTACATGTTGCACCGCACAACGAAACATGATTCCTTGTAAAAGTCGACGCGGTCGGCGCTTAATCTTACAGTAACCATGAAGGGCGCATGATCTGTCGATCGACTTGAAGTCGGAGGGCAAGAGCATGGGCACCAATGCAAGACCGGCTGACGGGGCCATTACACTGGCTGAATTGCGTGAATTCGCCAGTTTCCCGTCTGCCACGCAGCGCTATATCCGCCGATCGCTGGATATCGGCCTCCACCGCCGCGACGCCATGAAGCTGTGGTCGCGCGACATGGTGGAGGAAGCGAGCATCCGCGCGCAGGCCCGCATCTATGGGCGCATCGACGAGATAAAGGCACGCGTGCCCGACGACAGCGGCCTTGACCAGATGGAGCCGTTCATGGCCCCGCTGGTGACGATTTCCGCCTTTGACCTGGGCCAGGACAGGCTGTGCAGCTTTTCCTCCTATCGTTTCCTGTACGAGCGGTTGCTGGGCGCGGGGTCCCGCCCATGGCTGCCGGGAGCCTTTTGCGCGGCGGCGAGCCTGCCGCACCTTCATCCCGAAAAGCGCCGGGCTTTGCTCCAGTCGATCAGCGAGGCGGCGGCGACGGCGGTGGGCTGGTCCAATCGCGAGCCGACCTTCTATCCCGAATGGGTGGAGAAGGTGGACATGAGCAAGGCGAACTGAAAGCGGCGAGGCGCTTGTCCAAGAGGACGGGCGCTACCGTTTGAAGCGATGACGGCGTGGTGGGCATGGCTCGCCGCGCCGTTGCTTTATCCTCGCGGGCGATGGATCGAGCGGCGGGCCGATAGCCACGCTTGGGCTGAAGCAAAAAGCCCCGCCTGAACAGACGGGGCCAGTTTGGGTCGCACTGCAGGAAAACCTGCGCTCCCAATAGGTCATGGATAGGGCCGGGGTGCCATATATCAAAAGTGATAAAATCAAGAAAAACTATATAATCTCAATCAGTTATTCTTTGGATTCAGACACAAGAACGGCCCTGCCCGGGCTTGTATCGGGCGGGGCCATCAAGGAATGCAGCGGAATCTGCGTGCACTAAATGCTTGATTTGGCGATTAGTTCACGCGCGCGATGAATAAAATGATCGCTAACCGTTTATAATCGTTCCGCCGTTCGGGTGAAGGACCTGACCCGACATGTAGCTGGAGTCCTCGCAGGCGAGGAACAGGAAGGCCGGGGCGACTTCGTTGGGCTGGCCGGGGCGGCCCATGGGGGTCGATTCGCCGAAATGCTCCAGCTTCTCCTGACTGGCGCCGCCGCTGGGGTTGAGCGGCGTCCAGATCGGGCCGGGGGCGACGGCGTTGACGCGGATGCCGTCCTTCACCAGATTTTCCGACAGGCTGCGGGTGAAGGCCGTAATCGCGCCCTTGGTGCTGCTATAGTCCAGCAGTTCCGACGATCCCCGATACATGGTGACACTGGTGCAGTTGATGATCGCCGCGCCTTTTTTCAGGTGCGGGCGGGCAGCCTGCGTCAGGAAGAACATGCCGAAGATGTTCGTCTGGAACGTGCGGCGCAGCTGTTCCTCCGTGATGTCGGTGATGTCCTGATCGGGATGTTGTTCGCCGGCATTGTTCACGAGGATGTCGAGGCGGCCGAAACGGTCGATGACCTTTTTGACGGCGTCTTCGCAGAACGCCTTGTCGCCGATATCCCCGGCGATGGTGAGCGCCTGCTGGCCTTCGCCCTCGACGATCTGCGCGGTTTTCCTGGCGTCGTCATGCTCGCACAGATAGAGGATGGCGACGTCCGCGCCTTCACGGGCATAGAGGGCCGCGACCGCGCGGCCTATGCCGCTGTCGGCGCCGGTGACCAGGGCGACCTTGCCCGCGAGCCGACCGGAGCCGGGATAGCGGGGTTCCCATTCGGGTTTTGGCTCCAGCTTGCTTTCGTGGCCGGGCAGGGCGTCTTCGTTGATCATCTCTTCATGATGGTCGGACATCGCACATCTCCTTTCCCCCGGCCAACACGTGGGGAAAGGGATGGTTCAGCGGCGTCTATATTTACGCTGCAACTGAGCAGGCGGCTCCAGATTGGCGGCGTCAGGCGCCGCAAAAGGAAGGCGCGACCTCCGACCGCACGCACGGGACGCTAAGCGCACCGGAAGAATAAAACTGCCTTGGGACCGACGACAGCCTGGGGCGGGTGAAGCCTAGCCGATAATCGCAGGAGCAGTGCCATAATAGCTGGACACGCGGTCGGCATAGGCTTGGTTGAACTCCGGAGCGTTATTCGCCCAGCTCGGCCCGCCCTCAAGCACTCGCCTGTCAATTGTGACGATATAATCGTCGCCTTCCGTCTCATAGGCGAGCAAGCTGAATGGAACAGGATAGAAGCTCTGGTTGAAACCGAGAAAACCGCCAAGGCTTAGCACGGCATAGGTCGACTGACCTGAACGCTTGTCCACCATAAGCGCCTTGACGTGGCCGAGGCTATCACCATCGCGTGACCGCACCTTTAAACCGGAGGTGGTTGCTTCAACCAGCGTCGGCGTTGCAACGGGGGATTCTGTCATGACCGGGTCCTTTTGCGACAGCTGCTGCTGATTGTGAGGGCCGGTCAAACTGAGTCCCGGCCCTCATGAAAATCAGCCTCCCATTGAATGCTTCAGCGCACTCATCTCGTCATGGCCAGCCCGGACCGACTGCCACGCGTCGTCCACCGCGGTCCTTGCGGTGGGCGACAGGTCGACTTCCGCAAGAGCGGTCTCGAACTTCGCCTTGAGATAGTCTTCGCCGCGCTCGATCTCAGCCACGATTGCTTTGTCATCGCGGCCCGTCACGGCCTCTCTAAGGCTTTGGAAAGCGCGATGAGCGCCACCAAGTAGCGTACCATCGTCCTCTGGATTGCCGCCTGCGGCCGCCACCGCGGATTGAAGCTTCGTAACCGCGGATTGACGCTCACGAGCGCGCGCGTTGAACTTGTCGGCAAGAGTTTGGTTGGCGATGTCGCCTGCCGATTTCTGGTAGCCTTCGACGCTGTCGAGAAGAGTAGCGATTAGCGTGTTGAGCACGCCGACGTCCTTGGTACTGGTGGTCATAGTTTCATCCTTCGATGCCGGAGGTGTGTCGTGAACGCCCCGTGCTCCCCGCCGTTCCGTCGCACCGGCCATGCGGGAAGCCATGAAGCCCATGCCGGCCAACAGCGCGGGGACAAGGATCATCGACCGACAGTAGCGGCAGCAACGCGCAATTTTATGCGCTCATTTTATATCGAGGGCCTCGAGCCGGGCCTGATCGCGCAGGGTTGCCAAGGATCACCCGGGCTCGTGACTGGACTTGCGCTCCGGTGAGGCTACAACAGTGCCGAGCCATTTCCATCGGGCACGGATGAGCGCATGACCAGGCCTAAACTTGCAGCGGTCAAATTGCAGACCTCGGATCTTGCGGCGTGCGAGCGTTTCTTCGGAGACGTGTTCGGATTCGAGGTCACTCACCGTTACGGCGGCGCCGTCGGGGATGCTTTCGCGGAAACAGTTATGGCGTTGCCTGGAGAGGACGGGCTGCTGCTCAAGTTTCTCCAACCGAGCGAAGGCAGCGCGAACGCTATGGGAGCGACCATCCAAATCCGGCTGGATGATGTCGATAAGGCTCTAAAGGCTGGCGTGGCGGCTGGCGCGTCAGTTCTGATGCAGCCAACCAGTTTCCTGGAAGCTGGAGTCCGCATGGCGGTAATCAGGACTGGTCAAGACCTTGAGATCGAACTTGTACAAGCCGTTTGAGCAGCATCGCCGCTGGCTGCCCGAGGCGCTTCTCTAGCGGCTAGGGTGTCAGGTCCTGCTAAGACATAATTCGGATAGGCTTATATAAAAATCCTACAAATGCTCGCCAAGATTAATCACGGGCAAGTATCTAGGCTTGGCTACAATTGATTTCACGCGGCGAATCATGAAAATGCCGCTACGGTAGCGGGGAAACATCGGCGTGGAGAGGGTGCATAGGAAGTTATCGCTGACTGCTGGATCATAGGTAGGCCAGGTGACATTCGCTGATGCCGTCAGGAGATCGACGGCACTGGCATGCTTTGGTTTAGCGCCCACATCAGCTCGATAAGTCTTTCGCACTCTTCCACTTGCTCTTCGCCCCGGAGATGTTGGAAGTGCCGCTTCACATGTCGATCCACGTATAGCGACCGTCCAGCGTACGCCATCGTCCATTTCCCAAAGCGTCTAACCGATCGTTGGGGAACAGGTAATAGAGTTATCTGATCGTGACGCTTATCTTTTTGAATGCTAGCCATGATCTCATCTACTGAGCTGCCCGGTCCTTCCAGCAACTGCGCGAACCGTGCACCAGTATAAATCAGAGATCCTGACCTGCCCCCCGCTGGCTCCCTCGATTTGATGTAGAGTCTGCCCCAACGAAGGAGCAGACGAATGAGGAAGAGCCGTTTCACCGAGGAGCAGATCATCGGCATGATCAAGGAGCAGGAGGCCGGGCTCCCCACGGCGGAGGTTTGCCGCAAGCATGGGCTGAGCCCGGCGACATTCTACAAGCTGAAGGCCAAGTACGGCGGCCTGGAGGTGTCCGATGCACGGCGGCTGCGCCAGCTGGAGGACGAGAACGCGAAGCTCAAGCGGTTGCTCGCCGAGAGCGTGCTGGACAACGCGATCCTGAAGGACCTGTTGGGAAAAGTCTGACGACGCCAGGCCAGCGACGGGACGCAGCGCTCGGCGTGATGCGGGACTACGAGGTCTCGCAGCGCCGGGCTTGCGGGCTGGTTGGCGTCGATCCCAAGACGGTCCGGCGAGAACGTCCGCCCGACCACGCCGAGATCCGCGAGGAGATGCGCGAGATCGCCGCTGCGCGTCGCCGGTTCGGTTACCGGCGCGTCGGCGTGATGCTCGAACGCAAGGGGCACATCATGAACCACAAGAAGCTCTACCGGCTGTACCGGGAGGAGGGTCTGTCGGTCCGCCGCCGGCGCGGGCGCAAGCGGGCTCGCGGCAGTCGAACGCCGATGCCGGTCCCGCTGCGGCCGAACGCCCGCTGGTCGATGGACTTCGTGGCCGATACGTTCGGCGCCTCCCGCCGGCTGCGCATCTTGGCGATCAACGATGACTTCTGTCGCGAAAACCTCTGCCTCGTAGGTGACACCAGCATCTCCGGCGTGCGGGTGGCGCGCGAGCTGGACACGCTGGTGCGGCTATATGGCAAACCGACTTGCATCGTCAGCGACAACGGGACCGAGTTCACCAGCCGGGCGATCCTGAAATGGGCGAGCGAGAACCGGGTCGAGTGGCACTACATCGATCCCGGCAAGCCGCAGCAGAATGCGTTCATTGAATCGTTCAATGGGTCGCTGCGCGACGAGCTCTTGAATGAGGAACTGTTCGACAGCCTTGCCGACGCCCGCCGCAAGCTGGCTGTCTGGCGCTATGACTATAACAACGTCAGACCGCACTCATCCCTGGGGAACCGAACACCGGCACAAGCGCGCCGGGCGTTCCTGCAAAATGGAAGCGTCCCACCCGGCGCGCTTGTGCCGGTGGGACAGCACGAATATCAAACCGGTGGACTCTCGTTATGACCGCGGGACCAGCGGGGGGCAGGTCAATCCGCTCACATCCATTATGCCATTTCGGATTCGAGCGCTTTTTACCATGGAGTTTACCTCCTCCTCGGCGATTTCGCCGGGGACAAGCGACCGACTGACATATAAAATGGACTTCACCGTGGGCTCCTTGGATCATTGGGGAACAACAGCCTACCGGGCTGATCCTGCTTCAGCAAAGAGACGACCCATTGAGATGTTTTTGCTGGTGCGTACAAAAATCCCTGCCCAAAGTTGCATCCCATGGCGACCACGGCGTCATGCTGAGCGGGCGTTTCGATCCCTTCTGCTACCGACTTCACGCCCAGGTTACGGCCTAAATTGACCAGAGCCGCCACGATTGCAGTATCGTCCGGGCTGATGTGGATGTTTTTAATAAATGATTGGTCGATCTTGATGATATCGACAGGAAATTGCTTGAGGTGGGACAAGGACGCGTAGCCAGTTCCGAAATCGTCCAAGGCGATTGATATTCCTTCTTCGCTGAGCAACTGAAGTGCTTCGTCCACATGTTCGGCGCCCCGCCCCAGGAACACGGTTTCTCTCACTTCTACCTGTATTCGAGAAGGAGGAATGCCGCTGCGATGAAGCCGACCCAAAAGGCGCTCTGCGAAGCCGCTGTCGCTTAAGTCTGCTGCCGAAATGTTGATCGCGACGTGACCATAAGGCAGGCCCTCCCTCTGCCAGGCGCAGATGTCGTCCAGCACGCTGCTTATGATGCGTTCACTGATCGCTGATGCTAGCGTGGGTTCCTCGAGCGCGGCCGAGATTGCTTGCGGGGAATTGATCTTGCCAGCCGGCGAGCGCCACCGAAGCAGGGCTTCGAAACCAGCCACAGCATGAGTGAGAAAGCACAGCTTGGGTTGGTAATGTGGCTCTATGCGTCCCCCGGACAAAGCCGTCCGAGCCACGTTGATCATGGATGCATCGATTTGCAGCTTCTGGCGAAGCTCGTTCCTGAATATGCTGAGGGAGCCGAGACGCAGGCGCTTCGCGTCATAAAGCGCAATATCGGCTGCTTTGAAAAGTTCTGAACTTGAACGTCCGTGGCGAGGGAATGTGGCTGCGCCGATGCTGGCTTGGCAATCGACAGATCGATCTTTGAAGCTGAAAGGCGAACTCAGGGCTGAGAAAATCTTCCGGCTTAGCGCCTCAAGGTCCTCCTTCGTGTTCGCCGCCGTCAACACCGCGAACTCGTCGCCACCCAGCCGGGCGGCAAAGTTCGGACGAACAGCGTTGTTCAGCCGAACCGCAACATTGCGGAGCAGCGCGTCTCCTGCATCGTGGCCCAGAGTATCATTGATATATTTGAAGTTATCCAGATCACAAAGCAGCATAGAAAATCCGCCGCCGCTGTGCTTTCGAGCCTTTACTCGCTTTTCTATTTCTTCCTGGAAAGCGGCACGATTAGGCAGCCCCGTGACCGCATCCTCAAAAGACAGGCGACGCAGTCTCGCTTCCGCTTCTTTCCTGCCCGTAATGTCCCGCAATACGACGAGTACGTACCAGTCCAGCCCATGGATTACGCGTGTCGCTTCCACTTCACGCCAAGCGCTTCGTAGGTCTGGTGAAGGTGATTTAAACTCTACTTCGATTTGATTGCACTGCTCGACCGATAGGAGTGACTGCACCACGTTGATAAGTTCGGAAGGCGCCATATCATGCAGAGACGAACCCGGCAGTTTTGATGGATCATTGCGAAAAAAAGAACCGCAGCGATCATTGAAGCGGACCACGTGCCATGCCGAATCGAGCAGGAACGCCGCGTGCGGGGACTGGCTCACCATCTCACCAAGGAGCGAAACAGCCATCGTTTCGCAGGAACGCGGCCTTATGGCGCCGGGGTTCTGTTCCGAATCGCCAGGCGAGAGTGGTTCTGAAGCGAGGACGCCGGCGAAATGCTTATTGTGCAGCATCAACGCCGTCCTCAGAAGTGATGAATTCTACGACGATACCTTCCGCACGACCAGCGTAAACGGGATGAGCGCGAAATTCAGCGTTAAATCGCTGATAATTCCCGCGTGCATCTGCTAGTCGGCATTGGACACATTGACTTTCCTGAGTAGAGAATAAAGCCGCGGCCGCGCGATTCATTGATCTAATATCGTCGTGGTGAAGCGAACTATACTCATTGAATAAGCCGTGCTCAAAGAAGTTCGTGCCGGTAAATTCAATCCATTCTGAGTTGAAAATCTTCATCCTGCCATCTTGGCTTGACCACCAGGCTTTGTTTGGCAGGGCATCCAAATGCGCTCGCAACAGAGCGTATGCCGGCCTTCCAAGCTGCAAGGGCTCGTGTTCTTGCAGCCCGCACATTCTGGTGGACCGGAACTGCTTGGAGCATATGAATGACATAGGCTCTCCTCCCCAAAGGCTTTTTTCTGTGCAAGGAAGAATATGCTCGGTGAGTAAACTTTGGCCTGAAGCTGCTCTTCGGAGAACCCGTACGTGTTTACCGCAACCCGTCTCATTTGGCTGGTTTATCAACAGAAAATGTGAAAGAGTCCCGGCAAGTAGCTAGGCATCCAGGACAGCGGTCGGGTCAACCAAGCGCACTAGCCTGTTGATGCGAGATCACACGTGACCTGTAATTACGCTTATATCGTAGACGCTGACAAGGCGTCTCGCCTCGATCTTTACCGCAGATTAGGCGACTTCGAATTGCAGACGCGGTCGTTTATGGCGCATGCCGATTTTCTTGAAGATTGCGTCAACCTGGCGCCGGGGCTGGTCTTCATGGACGTTGGCAACGGCACTGAAAATGGCTTCGACATCATCGAAGCCGTGGCCAGGACCGCGATAGCGTCGCCTATCATCGCGATGACCCAATTCGCTGACGTTTATATCGCCGTTGCTGCCATTCGGCGCGGAGCAACCGATTTTCTGGTCAAGCCGATTTCCGACGAGGAACTGAGCAGTGTGGTTGAAGGCTGCCTGGAAATCTTGTCCAAACGACGCGTGGTGGCGGATCAAATGCAGCAGGACAGGGCTTTGCTGTCCCGCCTGACTTGCAGGGAGGTTGAGGTTCTCCGCCTCGTTGCCGAGGGGGACGGGAACAAGCAAATCGCAGATCGGCTTGGGGTGAGCGTACGAACCGTTGAGACCCATCGAGCGACTATCGCCAAGAAGTTGAATGTAGTTAATTCAGTGGCAGCGGTGGCCCTTCTGTCGAGGTATGAAGCGGCAAAATCCGCTCAGGGCGCGCGGATCCTGATTGCTGCGGGCAAGGAGTCAGGGTGATCTGATTTGAAAGGCAGCGGCATGGATGAGAGAGGTCATTCTTATTTACTGTCACGCGCAAGGCGGTTCCGACGTATCGCTCGGGAAGTGAGTGACAAGGCGACTAGCAATAATTTGCATACCATCGCTGAAGGCTTTGACGCGGAAGCAAAGACCATGGAATTAGGTGAAAAGATTGTGCCTCCCTCCAAATAGGAGGATATGGCAGGCTTTGCTCTTTCGCTGCCTAAGGGTGGCCATATGCGATTGCGGCTCCGTGATCCCGCATTGTGCGTCACACCAATCTGTAAGCCCTCCCCGTAGCGGAAATCACCGCTGAAGGACTACAAGTCTGGCGTAGGGCGAACTATAAAAAGCCTTTATTTTCAATACTAAAGTAGGATCTACCTACGTCTATAGCGGAAATACCACACTTCGTGCTCGTTTTGAACTATCTAATTGAAATTTAGTGCTTAATCTCGACAATCAGAGTCTTTTTTTCTTAAAGGTAATCACCGGGTAACCACCGAAATGGTGACGTAATTAGAGCCAAATCGGCTTAGCTTGGAAATATCAATGAATGGATGTGCTGCGCCATCCGGATGGCGCTCGGATCGGTTTTGAAGTTGTTCTCGCGAACGTCGCAAATAACTCGCCGGCCGTGAGCGCACGCAAGGGCGCGCTCACGTGCGGGGATAGAGAGTGCAGTGTTCGGCAAATCGCGCACGAAGGTAAGAGGGATAGGTATTCAATGATTGACGCGGTTGGTCATTTGAGGTCGGACTTGAAGAGGGTGAGCCAAATCCATCCCTCTTCCATCCACTCCAGCGCTACCGCGAATTGAACCTGCTCCACCGCCACCAGGCCTGCTAGGCAGCACGCTCGCACCTCGCTTCGCTTCCTCGGCGATAATAGGGAGCCGATACCCCTCAATGTCAGGCTCAGGGAAAAGGCGGGCGAGGGTTTTTCTGCGACTTGGTGACTATATCCTATTAATATGATATGCGGTTATGCGACCTTCTGAAAAGTGGGCCTCAACCAACCAAGGTGAAATGTGCAGGAATTTGGGCGTAATCTAACTTATGGGCTTCAAAACGCATTGGGACGGGCGATCGTTTCGGGAGATTATGCGGATCGTCCCTTTCCTAGTGAAGCGGATCTGACAAAGGAGCATGGCGTCAGCCGATCCGTGACGCGCGAGGCGGTCAAGATGTTGGCGGCCAAGGGGCTGGTCGGTGCACGTCCCAAGCAGGGCACCTTTGTCTTGCCCGAAGAATCGTGGAGCCTGTTCGACCCCGATGTTCTCCGCTGGCTGCTTGATCGAAAGCTGTCCTATGACCTCCTCCGGCACTTTACAGAGTTGCGTATTGCAGTCGAGCCGCAGGCAGCAGCTCTAGCTGCCGTGCGTGCATCGCCGCAGCAAATTACTGCGATCAGCGATGGGCTCGATCGCATGAGTGCTGCGGAAAAAGGAGAAGACGACACACTCGACGCCGACATCGCATTTCACGTCGCGATTTTGCGGGCGTCCAACAATCCCTTCTTCGCGCAGTTTCGAGATGTGGTCGCGACGGCCCTGCGAACGTCCATCCGCTTTACCAATCGCCTGGCTGGCCGGTCGGCGAACATCGCTGAGCACGCCATGGTTCATGACGCCATCAAGGCGCGCGAGCCGACGCGTGCCAGCGCTGCGATGACCAAGCTGATCAACGATGTCCTCCTCCTGATCGATCAACCAGCAGGAAAATGAGAAACTGAATGAGCATCCCCATCGCCCTCGTCGGTGTCGGCAAGATTGCGTGCGATCAGCACATGCCTACCATCGCCGCATCTGCGCACTTTCATCTGGCTGGCGCGGTTTCCTCGCATGCGAGCGATTTGAGCGTTCCAGTTCGCGGTGACCTGACGTCGCTCAAGTCGGCTGTCCCTGACCTGGCCGCAATCGCCGTCTGTACGCCCCCCGTGGATAGGCTCCGCTTGTTAAAGGAGGCGTTTTCGCTGGGCCTTCATGTCCTGATGGAAAAGCCGCCCGCCAAAACGTTGGCCGAGGCCGAGATGTTTGCGCCAGCGGCGCGCAACGCTGGCAGGACATTGTTGCAGAGCTGGCATTCACGTTGCGCCGCTGCGGTCGAGCCGATGCGCCGGTGGCTTGTCGGGCAGACCGTCCGTCATGTGACAATTAATTGGCTGGAGGATGTGCGGGTCTGGCATCCGGGCCAGGAGTGGATATGGAGCCCAGGTGTTGGCGTCTTCGATCCGGGGATTAACGCATTGTCGATCCTGACCGAGATCCTCCCGTCGGATTTGTCCGTGAGGGAAAGTCTCCTCTCGATTCCTGCCAATCGCTCTGCGCCCATCGCCGCCAGCCTGATGATAGAGGCGTCGGCGGGCCATGATGTCTCGGTTCAATTTTCCTTTGATCAGCGGGGGCCACAAAGCTGGACCATCGACATTGAGACCGCGACGGAACGGGCGACCCTGCTCGACGGTGGCTCTCACTGGGCGATCGGCGGGGTTGAGCAGCCCCTGGAGGATGACCGCCCGGAATATGCGCGGCTCTACGATCAATTTGCCGATCTCATCGCCAATGGCGAGAGCGACGTTGATCTGCGACCTTTCCGGCTGGTGGCGGACGCATTTTTTCTCGGTGAGACAAAGCAGGCGCCCAACTTTCTATGGGACAGTTGAGTAGCCCAATGGCGCTTGTCATATTAATAATATACTTATAGACCGCACATCGGTTGATGATGGCGAATAAGGAAGACGCGATGGCCGAGGAGGGTGGGAGAAAGTTGCGTTCTCAGGCATGGTTCGACAATCCTGCCAACCCTGACATGACGGCTCTCTATATCGAGCGCTATCTCAACTATGGGTATGGGCTGGAAGAGTTGCAGTCGGGTCGGCCGGTCATCGGCATCGCCCAATCGGGGAGCGACCTTGTCCCCTGCAATCGCCATCATCTGGTGCTCGCACAGCGTGTCAGGGACGGTATCCGGGATGCGGGCGGCATCCCGATCGAGTTCCCGACGCATCCCTTGCAGGAGACGGGCAAGCGCCCCACGGCGGGTCTGGACCGGAACCTTGCCTATATCGGGCTGGTGGAATTGCTCTACGGCTACCCGCTGGACGGGGTGGTGCTCACGATCGGGTGTGACAAGACCACACCATCGGCGCTGATGGCGGCGGCAACCGTCAACATTCCGGCCATCGCCTTATCGGTGGGGCCGATGCTCAACGGCTGGTACGAGGGCAAACGGACGGGATCTGGCACTATCGTCTGGAAAGCGAGAGAGATGCTCGCTGCCGGTGAAATCGATTATGCCGGGTTCATCAAGCTGGTGGCATCCTCGGCGCCTTCGACCGGGTATTGCAACACCATGGGCACGGCAACGACCATGAATTCGCTGGCGGAGGCGCTGGGCATGTCGCTGCCGGGGTCCGCAGCGATTCCCGCACCATATCGTGATCGACAGGAAGCGGCCTATGAAACGGGCAAGCAGATTGTGGAAATGGTCGCGACCGATCGTAAGCCGTCCGACATATTGACCCGGTCGGCCTTCTTGAACGCCGTCAAGGTGAACTCCGCCATCGGAGGATCGACGAACGCGCCCATCCACCTCAACGCCATCGCGCGCCATGTCGGAGTGGAACTCACGCTCTCCGATTGGACGCGCGAAGGGGCGGACGTGCCCTTGCTGGTCAATCTGCAACCTGCGGGCGAATATCTGGGTGAGGACTATTATCGGGCGGGCGGTGTTCCAGCCGTTATGGGTGAGCTGTACCGCGCAGGCCTGCTCGATGGCGAAGCGGTCTGCTGCAACGGACGGAGCGTGGCCGACAATGTGGGTCATGTCCCGATCTTGGACGAGGCAGTCATCCGTCCTTTCTCCCGCCCACTGAAGCTCGCCGCCGGACTGACCGTCCTGTCTGGCAATCTGTTCGACGGGGCCGTCATGAAGCTGTCCGTTATTTCGGACGAGTTTCGTGAGCGCTATCTCAGTGACCCTGCCGATCCGGACGCCTTCGAGGCGAAGGTGGTCGTGTTCGACGGGCCGGAGGATTATCATCACCGGATCGATGATCCCGCCCTGGGTATTGACGAGCGGACAGTGCTGGTGATCCGCGGGACTGGTCCTGTCGGCTATCCGGGTGGTGCCGAAGTCGTCAACATGCGGCCACCGGCGGCGTTGATCCGTGCGGGCGTCCATGCGCTGCCCTGTATCGGCGATGGACGGCAATCCGGGACGAGCGGCAGTCCGTCGATACTCAACGCCGCGCCGGAAGCCGCCGTCGGTGGTGGTTTGGCGCTGGTCAGAACCGGCGATCGCATTCGGGTGGATGTTGGCAGGCGGCGGGTGAACTTGCTGGTCTCAGATGCCGAACTGGTTGAGCGGCGTGCGAGTCTGGGTGGCTCCGGCGGCTACGATTATCCCGAGGCGCAGACACCGTGGCAGGAGATCCAGCGCCAGCTCGTGGGTCAGTTCGATACCGGAGCGGTGCTGGAGCCTGCGGTGAAATATCAACGCATCGCGCAGGAGCGGGGATTGCCCCGGGATAGCCACTGATGCAGGATGTGAAGATCATTGCCAGACCGGCGACCGACCGGCTCGGCGAAGGACCGCTCTGGTCCGTCAGGGAGCAGGCGCTTTATTGGGTCGATATCCTCAGTCAGCGCCTCCACTGTCTTCACCCTTCCACCGGCACGCTTCGTCACTGGGATATGCCTGAGCCGATCGGTTGGGTGATCGAGCGAGGCCAGGGCGGCCTCATGGCGGGATTGAAAAGCGGTATTTACCACCTGTCGCTGGAGCCGTTTGTGCTGAAACCGGCGCTAGCACTGGAGCCGGGCAGGGTGGCCAATCGGATGAACGATGCCAAGGCCGATTTTGCCGGCCGCATTTGGGCAGGCACCATGCCGATGAGCTGCGACGTCCCCGCCGGTTCCTTGTACCGTGTCGAACCCGATCTGAGCTTCGCTTGCGTGGATACCGGCTATTGTGTTGCCAATGGACCCGCCATTTCGCCGGATGGACGATCGCTGTTCCATACCGACAGCGTTCTCGGGAACGTCTATCATTTCCCGCTGCATGGCGACGGCAGCCTAGGGAAGAGAGAGTTGTTCCTCCACTTTCCGAAGGATTGGGGATCGCCTGATGGCATGACCTTCGATGCTGAGGGGGGGTGTGGATCGCTCACTGGGGCGGATCGCGCATCAGCCGGTTCCTAGCGGATGGAACGCTGGACCGCAGCATTTCCCTACCAGCAAGCCAGATCACAAGTTGTGCTTTTGGCGGGTCGTCGCTCGATCGTTTGTATGTCACCTCCGCGTCTGAGGGACTTGACGCGGATGGTGGGCAGTTGTTCGAGGTTGACTGCGGTTTTCGGGGCATGGCTGCCAGCTTGTTTGCGGGCTGAACCAAAGCGACAGAGTTTAGAGGATGATGCCGGTTCGCAGGGCTGAGAGGGGATAATGAAACTTTCCACGATCGATTTGATTGTAGTTATTGCTTACGCGATCGGCATCTTCGGTCTAGCGCAATGGGTGTCACGTGATAAATCCGGGCACCAGAAGGATAGCTCCGACTATTTCCTCGCTTCCAAGTCGCTGCCCTGGTGGGCCATCGGCGCATCGCTGATTGCTGCGAATATCTCGGCCGAGCAAATCGTTGGCGC
Organism: Sphingobium herbicidovorans; assembly: GCF_002080435.1. Classification (NCBI taxonomy): domain Bacteria; kingdom Pseudomonadati; phylum Pseudomonadota; class Alphaproteobacteria; order Sphingomonadales; family Sphingobiaceae; genus Sphingobium; species Sphingobium herbicidovorans. The sequence continues at coordinate 2,602,886 of NZ_CP020538.1, forward strand.
ATCGGGTTCCGGATATGCGCTCGGCCTTGGCATTGCCTCATACGAATGGATGGCGGCGCTGACGCTGTTGATCGTGGGCAAATTCTTCCTGCCGATCTTCCTCCGCAACGAAATCTACACCATGCCGCAGTTTTTGGAGCAGCGATATGGGCCGTCGGTCCGCACATTGATGGCGATCTTCTGGCTGGCGCTCTATATCTTCGTCAATCTGACGTCGATCATCTGGCTCGGTTCGCTCGCTGTCACGCAGGTCGCGGGCGTCGATCAGACTGTTGCGCTTGCTGGCCTCGGTATCTTTGCGCTGGTGTATCAGCTGCGCGGCGGTCTCAAGGCCGTTGCGCTTACCGACATCGTCCAGGTGACATTGCTTGTTCTAGGCGGCCTGACCGTGTCCTATCTTGCGCTGTCGGAAATCGGCGGAGCTGACGGCGCGATCGCCGGTTTTGCCGAGCTTACGCGGCGCGCTCCCGAGAAGTTCGACATGATCCTCTCGCCCGACAATCCCTTCTATAAGGACCTCCCTGGCATTTCCGTGCTGATCGGCGGCATGTGGATCGCCAACCTGTCCTATTGGGGCTTCAACCAATATATCATCCAGCGAGCGCTGGCGGCGAAGTCGCTGCCGGAAGCGCAGCGCGGCATCGTATTTGCCGCCTATCTGAAGTTATTGATGCCGTTGGTCATCGTCCTGCCGGGTATTGCCGCGGTTGTCCTCGCGCCGGGCCTGGAGCGGCCTGATCAAGCCTATCCCACGATGATGAGGCTGCTGCCGCCGGGCCTGCTCGGTCTCGTATTCGCGGCATTGATTGCGGCGATCATCGCTTCGACTGCGTCCAAGATCAATTCCATCGCAACCATCTTCACGCTTGATCTCTATGCCAAGATGAAGGGGCTGCCGTCCGCTGTAGAAGATGGCAACGCAACGGGAGCGGAGCATCGCCTAGTTCTGGTGGGCCGCATCGCCGCAAGCGTCGCGATCGGACTGGCCATTCTCACCGCCCGTCCACTGTTGGGTGATTCGGAGCAGGCGTTTCAGTTTATCCAGGAATTTTCCGGCTTCTTCACGCCCGGCATCACGGTCATCTTCCTCCTTGGCCTCTTCTGGAAGCGCGCGAGCGAAGCGGGAGCCATCATGGCTGCTTTGTCATCGGTCGTTCTGTCGACCATCTTCTGGTTCGACTGGAATTCGGTTGGTTTGGGCTTCCTGGCCCCGTTGAACGCGGTGCCATTCATGGACCGGATGATGATCGTTTTCTTCCTGGCGCTGGCGCTTGCTGTTTTTGTGTCGCTGGCCCGCCCGGCAGGGCCGGAAGCGAACCGGATTGCCACTGGCGACGTGTCTTATGCCACGTCCAATGCGTTCAACCTGGCTGGGGTCGGGGTGGTTCTTATTCTGATCGCCCTCTATGCGACCTGGTGGTAAGCGGTGACGAACGAATTCATCGCTGTTGATTGGGGTACGACCAACCGCCGGGCCTATCTCATTGCTAATGGAGCCGTTCTAGCGAGCGAAGCCGCCGGTCCCGGCGTCAAGTCCATGCCGCAGGGTGCATATGAGGTCGAGGTCGCGGGCATTCGCCAGCGGCTGGGAGAGTTGCCCATGCTGCTGGTCGGCATGGTGGGGTCCACCATAGGCTGGCGCGAAGCTCCCTATATCGATGCACCGGCCTCCATCGCAAGGCTTGCAACCCATCTGTGCCGGATCGACGGCTGCACTGCCATCGTGCCGGGCGTTGCCGATCGGAATCGCCCCGACGTTATGCGGGGGGAGGAAGTGCAGATGCTGGGTGCGGTTGCCGCCGGTCTCGTCCCGCCGGATGCCATTTTGTGTCAGCCAGGCACGCATTGCAAATGGGCTACGCTGCAGGATGGCGCGATCAGCCGCTTCACGACCACCATGACTGGCGAGATATTCGCCCTGTTGAAAGACCACAGTCTGTTGGGGCCTCAGCTGGCTTATCCTGTAATGGACGACGATGCCTTTGCGGAGGGCGTGGCGGCTGTGGGCGAAGATCTGCTGGCAGCTTTGTTTAGAATCCGCGCGGCGAGTGTGCTTGGTCAGCGGAAAGACATAGCCGCGGCCAGCTTCGCAAGCGGTCTGCTGATCGGCAGCGACGTTGCGGCGCGTCAGGTCGCGGGCCGGACAGTCCACCTCCTTGCTGACCCTGTTCTTGGCCAATTATATGCCCGGGCCATCACAATTGTGGGAGGGCAGGCCAATTTCATCGACAGCAAGTCGGTATTCGTCGCGGGTGCGGCGGCCATACAAGGATTTACCCGATGACGCACTTGGACAAGTTCAATGCCGCCTTTACCGCTTGCCCGCTGATCGCGATTCTGCGCGGCGTGAAACCCGATGAGGTGGTTGCCATAGGTGAAGCGCTGGTCGCATCCGGTATTACCATTATTGAGGTGCCGCTGAACTCGCCCGACCCGCTCGACAGCATTGCGGCACTTTCCACCTCATTGCAGGGACTGGCCGTTGTCGGCGCGGGTACGGTCTTGAGCGTTGAAGCCGTCGATGCCGTCGCCGCCGCTGGCGGCACATTGATGATCTCGCCTAACATGGAAGAAGAAGTGATTGCGCACGCGGCGGGCATGGGGCTGGTCGCAATCCCAGGAATCGGGACGGTGACGGAGGCGTTCAGGGCTCTGAACGCTGGCGCCGCTGCTCTGAAACTGTTTCCAGCGGAATCGTTCAGTCCCGAAGTCGTCAAGGCTATGCGCGCAGTTCTCCCGAGTGAAGCGAAGGTTTTGCCGGTTGGCGGGATCACGCCGGAGACGATGGCTCAATGGACTGCAGCCGGGGCGAATGGGTTTGGAATGGGATCGGCCTTGTATAAGCCAGGGCTATCTGCGGCAGACGTGAGAAGCAAAGCGATGAGGTTTGTTTCAATGTTACGCCTGTAACCACTTCATCGTTGAAGATGCCAGTTAGAGTATTTCGGCCGCTGCGGCGACGCGCGAGAGGCGGATATCAGACCCGCGCAATAAGGAAGGCGATACGCGAGTTCCGCGGGTTGCGAATGCCCTTGCGATCGAGAGACGGTGCAAGCCATGGGTCGATTGCGACTTGTGGAAAGTTTCGCTGGCGCTCTTCTAGGCGCCGACGATCAGTCGCGGCTGCAATGTGAACTGGAGCAGGCAGCAGCCGAGATGGGCTTCGACTATTATGCCCTTGCCCATCATGTCGACCTCCGAACGACAGGTGCCGAGCCCGTCCTCCTCCATAACTGCCCTGAAAGTTGGGCCGATCTCTACCAGGAGGAGGAACTTGGGCCGATTGATCCGGTGCGGCGGATGAGCGTTCATGGAAGCCCTGTCCCGCCTTGGTGGGGAGGACTGATTCTGCTTGGGCGACAAGGACCTGCTCCGCATGTTCAGGGCCGCTCGCGATCGCACACAGACGATCTTGATCTGTTAAGCCCCGCGCACTTCAGGCGTTGGGACCCGATCTGGTCCTCGTCCGGTGGAGACGCGGATGTTCCTGCCTTCGCAGGAAACAAGGTTCCGTATGAAAGCCTGACCAGCCGCGTGGCGCGGCTCCATTTCAAGGTGCCAGGGGAGCGCGACACCGGATTTCTTTAGCAGCGGTCGCCGCTCCTGGTGGAAACGGCGACGGTGGGCCACTTCATTTTGCTTCGGCGTTGACGATAAAATCGCTGTCCGGGCAAGTCATGGCTGGCGTGACGAGATCCTGAACTTGCCTGTGAAAGCCGCATCTGAATCTCCTCCGACCGCCACATCAATTTCGCTTTCGTCGATCACCCAGGTACGGCTGACAGCGTTCCAATAACGGAGTTCGGGATCGCCCAGCACAAAGCGCAGTGTCCGTTTTTCACCGGGCTTCAAGGTCACACGCTGAAACCCCTTTAGTTCGCGCACCGGCCGGGCCGCCGTTCCCGATCTTTGATGGATATAAAGTTGAGCGACTTCATCAGCCGTTCGCTTGCCGCCGTTGCTGAGGTCCACCGACACCACGACCGAGCCGCCGGGGACGAAGTCAGGCTTATCCACCTTCAGGTTCGTGTATGAAAAGCTGGAATAGCTCAAGCCATGGCCGAAAGGATAGACGGGCTTGTTGGACTCGTTCCAGTAGCGCTTGTCGGCGTTTATCGGGTCCATCGAGGTCAGCCGGGAATATATCATCGGTATCTGCCCCGCATTGCGCGGCCAGGTGAACGGCAACTTGCCTCCAGGAACCGCATCGCCAAACAGGAGGTTGGCGGTGGCCGGACCCGCGGCGGACCCGGGATACCAGATATCCAGAATGGCCTGAGCCTTACTGTCCTTCATGTCGAGCGGCCGCGCGTTCATCAGGAGAACGACAACAGGCTTCCCGGTCGCAACGACCGCGTTGAGCAGATCGATCTGGCGGCCCGGCAGGTCGAGCGATGATTTGGAAGCAACCTCACCGACCATGTCCTGGCCTTCGCCAAGCACGAGCACGGCCACGTCCGCGGCGCGCGCAGCATCTGCCGCTTGCGCGATACCGGCGTCATCATCGATGGTGGCAAATCCTTCCCGCGCATTTCCAACCACGCTGACGAAGGGCGAAGGCCTCAGCCTCGGGGGCAGGTTCACGCCCATCGAATAGGTAACGCGGGCGCGACTGCCCGCCTTTTCCTTTATGCCTGCGAGGATGCTGCTCATCTTGGGCTTGTTCTGTTTGAATACCCATGGCCCGAGGGCGTCGCCGGGTGAATCGGCGAGCGGCCCGATCACCGCGATCGACTTCAGCTTGCTGAGGTTCAGCGGCAGGAGATCACCGTCATTTTTCAGCAGCACCGCAGAGCGTTCCGCGGCTATTCTCGCAGCAACAAGATGCTCGGGGTTTTCAGCCGCCTCAGTGGCCTTCTCCTCGTCGACATAGGGCTTGTCGAACAAGCCCATGCGATACTTGGCCTCAAGAACACGCTGCACGGAGGCATCGAGCTGCTGGCTGCTAATCTCGTTTTTACCAAGGGCGGAAACAAGGCTCGGAAAGGCGGGGTCGCTGGTGGCCATCTCCATATCGACGCCCGCATCCAGCGCCCGCACCGCGGCGCTGGGGAGATCCGGCGTCAGGCCATGCTTTTGCAGGTCCTTGACGGCATTGTTGTCACTGACGACAAATCCCCTGAAGCCCCATTCCTTGCGCAGGACATCCGTAAGGAGCCAGCGATTTCCCGAGGCAGGCACGCCGTTCAATCCCATATAGGCGCTCATGACATTGCCGGCGCCCGCATCGACTGCGGCCTTGAACGGCGGCAAGTAGACGTTCCACAATTCCGAGTCGGAAAGATTGACTTCATCATAGTCGCGTCCACCCAGCGACGCGCCGTAGCCGGCAAAATGCTTCACGCCGGAAATGACGCGTCCGGGCGTGCCGATCGCCGGCCCCTGGAAGCCTCGCACTTGCGCCGCTGCCATGGCGCTGCCGAGGTAGGGATCCTCGCCCGCGCCTTCCACGATACGCCCCCAGCGGGGATCCCGGGCGATGTCTGCATTAGGCGCGAAGGTCCAATGGATACCGATTGCGCGCGCTTCGAATGCGGCGATCGCCTGGCTATGCTCCACCATTTGAGGGTCCCACGACGCCGCCGCCGCGATTGGAACGGGAAAGATGGTGGTGAGGCCGTGAATGACGTCGAAACCGAACATCAATGGAATCTTGAGCCTGGAGCGCTCCAGGGCGATCTTCTGTAGCCGATTGACTTCCGCGGGGTCCGTGACGAACAGGACGTTGCCGATGGTTCCGTTCTCGATCCCGCTTTCCAGTTTCTTCTGGAATACCGGATAAGGAAGGGAGAACAGGTTGGTAAGCTGCCCTGCCTTCTCTTCGGGTGTCATCTGTCGTATCAGCGCGTCGATCCGGGCGCGCGCCTTGGCATCCAGCGGCCGTATCTGAACTGCGGCAGAATCAGCGGATGCGGACAGAGGCTGGGCCGCGGCGGGCGCAAGGCTGCAAACCGGTGCAAGGAGCAGACTGGCCGTGGATGCCAGCTTCAGACTGAATGGGATTCTATTACCCTTTGCCATAAGATTCCTCGATTGCTGCTGTGTCACGGCTTGAGCCTTATCCGAGTTGAAGGTCAAATTTTTTGGGGTCGCCAGCCGCTCAACCTCTGAAATCGACCGGGTGGCGGCTGTGGCTGAGCGACCTATTATGAGAAATCCGGGCTCTGCTCGCCGCATCGAACGGCAGGACGAGCCGTGTATCCTCAATTCACCTTCATCAAGCTGGTAAATGCGGCCGTAGCCGCCTGAGCGGAAAAATGCGGTCGCTCTTAAAGGGTTAACTCACGATTACCGCCAATTTCAACACCTAACCCGCGGAACCACAATCAAAGTAGGCGAATCGTCCTCAGCTTCAGCGCACCGGCAGAGTCAGACGCGTCCTTATGCGAGAAAGCGGATAGCTTTTACCGCGCCACTCGAATGTGCCGGGCAAGGCCGCAGGCCGGGTGACTTCGGCCACCAGATGATCACCCTTCACCTGATAGCGGACGCTGACTGGTCCCGCGGGTGTCGCTGCGGTTGCGTTCACCTTTTTCAGATAGCCGAGCGCTGGGGCGACTCGCACCGACTTGTAGCCTGCCGCTCCGGGACCAACTCCGGCGACGATGCCCAGCAGGTCGGCGGTGGGATGCGCGCTCCACGCATGCGTGTCCGATCGCGTGTCGCCCCGCTCTTCAGGCCAGGTCGTGTAATTGAGCTTGAGCAGTTCGCGCCAGGTATCAAGCAGTGACAGATATCGATCCGCCGCGCCTGCGTGGACGAACGCCTGAACAAGATACCAGGCGAAATAGTAGCTGGTCGTCGCCATTCCCTCCGGCGCGTCGATGCCCTTGCCGGGTTCGACGATCCGATCGAGTATTTCAAGCGCCTCCTGCGGCGTCGCGACATCGTAGAGAACTGCCAGCGCGTTCATATGCTGGCTGAACAGGTCGCCATCAGGATTGTCGGCATAGAGACCTCGGGCAGGCACCCAGCAGCGGGTACGGATGGCCCGCTTCAGTACCTCGGCTTTCGCATGATCAGCCGTGGCCAGAGCCTTGTCTCCGAACGCCTCCTCTATCCGCTCCCCTTGCTGCAGCGCGCCTAGCCAAAGGACGCTCATCAGGCAGCTTTCGTTAGTCTTGCCGTAGGAGGGAAACTGGGTGCGATCATTGGCGGGCTGGCCGACCCAGTCGATGAAATTCCATTGCGGGTTCCTTCGAAGGAGACCGCTCGGCTGCTGCCAAGGCTTGAACCAGTCGATCACCTCACGCATCCGTCCCAGGTGCCGGGTGATCGGCGCGGGGTCCGGCTGCTGCATGCGCCAATCGTCCAGCATCCCGACCCAAAGCAGTGCAAAGGGCGCGATGACATTGGGCGATCGCTGGGGATAGGCGCCGCCCATCAGGCCGCCGTCGACGTTGGAACTGGCAAAGGCGTCGATCGCTTGTGCCGCAAGCCGCGCGTCCCCGGACACGGCGTAGGAGATCAGCATCTGCAACCGGGTGTCGCCCGTATATTGCAGCTGTTCCCAATAGGCCGTGTCCATGTAGGTTTCGTGCGCATCGATGCGCGCGGTCCGCCAGCCGATGTCGAAAATCCGCGTGAGCGCCGGGTCGTCGCTGGTAAAACGGCCTGTCTGCTGGAATGGATAGCCCGTTTCAAAGGCGCGCATGCCCCGCAGGACCAGCGGCTGCCCCTTGGTCTCGACCGCGATTTCGGCATAGCGCCAGGTCCGCCACCACAGGGGGCGAAGGTGCGCTCCTGTCCATCGGGCAGAAACGTATCATGGACGCCGAAAATCTTGCGATCCTCGATCAGATTGCGATCGCCCTTCTTGAGATCGGCATCGTTCAGCGCCTCGGACCAGGTCAGCTTGACCGTCGCACCCGCCCCGCCGGAAACGTCGAGTTGCGGATAGGCAGACACCATCGCGTCGCGTTGCAGGAGCAACTTGACCTTGCTGTTCGCGGGGACGACCAGGCTGCGGCCGGGAAAGCGGGTCGCGCCGCGCAGATCGCCGCGCACAATCTTGCCAGGCGATACTGGCACATAGCTTTGCTGCGGCAATGGATCGTCGACCAAAGTGCGCCGCGCAGCCTCCGGGGCAGACACCGCATCGACCCAGCCCGGGCCAATCTCCACGGGTCCGGCCCAGTCGAAGTCCGCCTTGGAAGCATCGATGATTTCCGACGGACCCGCGACGTAGAACCACTTCTTCAATTGAGCATAGCCATTCTCGAAACCATGCCCCTCGTCCCGCCGGACGCGCCAGCCGCCAAGACGTGTCGACAAGATCGCCGCATCGCCCTTGCCTTCGATGTGGAGGCCCGTTGCAACGCTTTGCTGGAAATTGGGCGCAGTCTGCTTCATCAGTGCCGCGCCTTCCGCCATGCGGATCTGCCAGACCTTGGGATTCGCTGGAAGCTTCAACGGCTGGACACCGTTCCAAACCACCGCTGCCACAATATTATGCCCGCGTCTCAGGAAGGGGGCGAGGTCGATCGTTTCGACACGCCAGTGGGCGATGTCGCCCGTCGATGGGCCGGCTGCAACGCGGACACCATTGACGTACAGTACAAAGCGGTTGTCGGCGGTCACACGGACCAAGTAAGCGCGGGGCTTGCGCGCCAGATCGACCATTTTCCTGAAGTGCAGCACAACCGGATTTGCTTCAGGCGCGGCCGCCGGGTGGCTGATCCAACCCTGCACAGCGTTCCGGGGGCCACGGGGTGAACGGGCCGTTGCTGGTCTGTTTTCGACGCCACTTGCGCCAGGGCCATTGGAGTGGCCAGGCAAATCGGCGCGATCATGCTCACCCACTTAGTGCGCACGATAAATCTCCCCATCCTGTATATTTATGCATGCCATGTATAAGCGCGATCCGTGATGACGACCAAAGCACTTGTCCTGCACTAGATCTGCAGATCCTGGCCTATCACCCTGAACTTCACCGGCATAAGCTGCTCTGAGCTTGAACCGCTGCTCAAAGTGAACATGCCCGGTTCCACAACCCGCTTCATATCCCTGTTCCAAAGGGCGAATGCCTCTGGCGCCAGCTCGAACCGCAACGTGCGGGATTGTCCCGCCTTCAAGGTCACGCGCCGGAAGGCCTTGAGTTCGTTCACGGGACGCGGGACGGAGCTGACGTCGTCGCGAACATATATCTGCACGACTTCCGAACCTTCGCGGACGCCCGTGTTCTTGACATCGACGTCGAAGATCAGCTTTTCCCCCGCGCGAACCTCGGCTCTTTCCAATCGAGGGGCTGAAATCTCGAAGGTCGTGTAGCTGAGTCCGAAGCCGAACGGGAACAAGGCCGAACGTTTCTTGCCTGCCTCGATATAGGTGTTCTTGTCGGCGCTGGGATGCCGATTGTAGAAGGCCGGCAGTTCGCCGACCGAGCGCGGGATGCTGACCGGCAGCTTGCCGCTCGGATTAACATGGCCAAACAGCACATCGGCGAAGGCGCTTCCTCCCTCCTGTCCGAGATACCAGCCTTCGAGTAGGGCATTGGCTTTTTCCGTCAGCCCCCCCACCGCGAGCGGCCGACCGTTGAGCAGGAGTGCAATCAATGGCTTCCCCGTCGCAATCATCGCCTCCACAAGCAAATCCTGGCCACCGAACAGGTTGAGCGTGCTGCGGTCTCCAGGCGACGTCGGCATCGTCGCTTCGCGGGTGATTTGCGCATTGTCGCCGACGACGAGGAGGATGGCGTCGGCGCGGGAGGCCACTGCTACGGCTTGCGCGATCCCCTTCTTGTCCTGCTCGGCCGTCGGCAACCGGATGGTGTCACCAGCGTTTCGTTTTCCCTTGTAGCCGGCACGCGTGATCTGAACGCCTTCCGCATGTTCGATGACCAGCTTTTCCCCGGCCGCCGACTGAACGCCTTCGAGGATCGAGATTACGCTTTCCGGTTCACCGCTGTAGCCGCCCAGAAGCTTATCGGCGGCATTCGGCCCGATCACGGCCAGCTGTTGATTTCCGTTGAGAGCTGACCCGGGATTTTCATCGAGAAGTGACCCGGGTGGATGTGTGTTTCCCGCGTTGCGGGTGGTGGGTCAAGCTGGTGATTTTTCCTTTCTGGTTTTGGGTGCTGCGGAGCTGGCCCTGAACCGGAAGCTGTCGTTTCCGGTCTCCAGGATGTGGCAGTGATGGGTGAGCCGGTCGAGCAGTGCGGTGGTCATCTTGGCATCGCCGAACACACCAGCCCATTCGCTGAAGCTGAGGTTGGTGGTGATGATCACGCTGGTCTGCTCGTAGAGCTTGGAGAGCAGGTGGAACAGCAGGGCTCCGCCTGAAGGGCTGAACGGCAGGTATCCGAGCTCATCGAGGATGACGAGGTCGAGGCGCAACAGGCGCTCGGCAAGCTGGCCAGCCTTGTTCATGGCCTTTTCCTGTTCGAGCATGTTGACCAGATCGACGGTGGAGAAGAACCGGGCCTTCCTGCGGTGGTGTTCCACAGCCTGGATGCCGAGCGCGGTGGCCATGTGGGTCTTGCCTGTGCCGGGGCCGCCGATCAGCACGACATTGTCGGCCCCGTCGATGAACTCGCCGCGATGCAGTTGCCTGACCAGCGCCTCGTTCACCTCGCTGGATGCGAAGTCGAACCCGGCCAGGTCCTTGTAGGCGGGGAACCGGGCTGCCTTGATCTGGTAGGCAATGGACCGGACCTCGCGCTCGGCCATCTCGGCCTTGAGCAGCTGCGAGAGGATCGGCACGGCGGCATCGAAGGCCGGTGCACCTTGGGCGATGAGATCGCTCACCGCCTGGGCCATGCCATACATCTTGAGGCCGCGCAGCATGACCTCGACGGCAGCGCTGGCGGGATCATGACGCATGACGCAGCCCCCGCAGGTTATCATAGCGGCCGACGTCGGCCAGCGGCTCCTGGGCAAGGCGCAGGGCTTGCGGCGCGTCGATCGGTGCAGCGGGCGGCGCCTTGCCGTCGGTCAGCCGATGCAGGATGTTGAGCACGTGGGTCTTGGTCGGAACGCCGGCCTCCAGCGCCAGCTCGACGGCACAGAGCACCGCCTGTTCGTCATGGTGCAGCACCAGCGAGAGTATCTCAACCATCTCCCTGTCGCCGCCGGGCCGCTTGAGCAGGTGCCCCTGCAACTGACGGAACGCATCGGGCATCTCGGTAAACGGCGCACCGTTGCGCAGGGCACCGGGCTTGCGCTGGATTACCGCCAGATAGTGTCGCCAGTCATAGACGATCCGCCCCGGCAGATGATGCGAACGGGCGATGATCCGGCCATGCTCGCACAGGATCCGGCCCTAGGCGGCGATGACGATCCGGTCCGGGTAGATCCGCAGGCTCACCGGGCGGTTGGCGAACGAGGCCGGCACCGAGTAACGGTTGCGCTCGAAGTTTACGAGGCAGGTCGGCGATACCCGCTTGGTATGTTCGACGAAGCCGTCGAAGGGCCGCCCCAGCGGCATCAGGCTGGCAACCTCCGCGGCATGCACATCGGCGATGCTGCCGGGCAACGCGCCATGTGCGATCTGCCCCCATTGCGCGATGCAGCGTTCCTCGAGCCAGGCATTGAGTGCATCGAGATCGGGGAAGCTGGGCATCGGTTGCCACAGCCGGCGGCGGGCATCCTGGACGTTCTTCTCGACCTGTCCCTTCTCCCATCCCGAAGCCGGGTTACAGAACTCGGGCTCGAACAGGTAATGGCTGGCCAGCGCAGCGAACCGGGCGTTGACCTGCCGAGCCTTGCCGCTGCCGATCCGATCCACCGCGGTCTTCATGTTGTCGAAGATCCCGCGCTGCGGCACACCGCCGAGCACCCGGAAGGCCTGGGTCAGGGCATCGAACAGCATCTCGTGGGTCTGGAGCAGATAGGCCCTGACGATGAACGCCCGGCTGTGCGACAGCTTGGTGTGCGCCACCTGCAGCTTGGTCTGCTTGCCGGCAATGATCGCCCAGTCCTCGCTCCAGTCGAACTGGAACGCTTCGCCTGACTGGAACGCCAGCGGCACGAAGGTCCCGCGCCCGCTGGTCTGGGCATCACGCTGGCGGTCGGCCTTCCAGCTACGAGCAAAGGCCGCAACACGGCCGTAGGAACCATCGAAGCCCAGGGCGACGAGATCGGCGTGCATCTGCTTCACCGTGCGGCGCTGCTTGCGCGAGCGGCCAGCCTCGATCTGCAACCATCCCGCTAGCTTCTCGGCAAACGGGTCCAGCTTGCTTGGCCGGTCGGGCACCTTGAACCTGGGCTCAACCGCACCGCTGCGAAGGTACTTGCGGATCGTATTACGTGAGAGACCGGTCCGTCGCTCAATCTCCCGGATCGGCATCCCATCACGGAAATGCCAGCGCCGGATAACGCTCAGTAACGCCATGTCGATCACTCCAATGTCCCCCGACGCAACAGCCAGGGGGAAGGTCAGAACATGGGTCACTTCTCAGTGGAAATTATCGCCCCTCCCGGGTCAGCTCTTAACGGAAATCAACAGGCCCGTAGTCCGCGGGACAGTCGCACCATCTGCAGCCAGACTTCAGGACATGCAGGATTCCCGAAATTACCCGACGATCATAGACGCGTCGGGCTCCGGGCTGGTTCTTCGGCAGGTGCGGCTCGATCACCTGCCAAGCTTCATCCGACAACCAGAATAACGAGCGCGACATCGTAGGGGCCTCCATCCAGCTTGGAGCCCCCAGTGAATCAGCCTATGAACATACTTTCAAGAGGTTGATTGGGTTTTGACCCTAGGTTCTTCTCACCCTTCACTGCAGCAAGAGCAACTTTTGCTTTGAAGTCTGGCTATGGCTCGGCGCGGACGTTTGCTCATCTTCGCTTCTGCCTCCCAGCCAGTCCGGCCACCATCACGCAGAAAATCTATTTACACCGCTATTCAGTTTTACCAGGTCACTTCTGAGCGATTGGACGTGTTTCGTGCAGTATTACCAGGCCACCCGCCCTTCAAACAGCACTTCCACCGCGTTTCTAGCGAACTCTTCTACTTCCGCATTCTCCAGTTCCCGAACGAGCTCTTGAGTCCGGCGCCAGCCCATAATCATACTGAGTAGCTGTTGCGCGACCCCTTCAGGATTCTGGGCTGGTTTCAAAGTGTCTGCAGCGCCCTTGCGGATTTCAGCTGCCAGGAACTCCACTTCATAACGATAGCCTAGTTCGTGAAAGGCTTTTGCAAACTCCGGGAAGCGCGAGGAGGTGGATTGTATCAAACGATCAAAGTCCCGCACCTCCTTACCGCCCAGAGCATGAGCCAGGGTCTGTGCATGCCTGACCATTCGCTCCTTGAAATCATCCGGCAAATTAACGTCGTTCTCACCCGCAGCGGCCGCCCATTGCTTCACACGATCTTGGATAACTCCATTCATCAGGGCTTCTTTTGTCCCATATCTTGAATAAAGAGTGCGTTTCGACACACCCGCAGCTGAAGCGACCGCGACCATCGAGGTAGCGTCATAGCCCCGGGCGAGAAACAATCGGGTCGCGGCTTCGAGAATAACGCGCTCAATCACCCCGGCTTCATCTAGAGTGGGCCTTCCGGTCCTGCCCTGCCGGTGAACTTTTTTCGACGCGTTCAAACTGTGCGACCTTCGATCTGTTTGCTGCTGTTGCGGCCCTTATCTTAGAAGGGCAACATTAGGTCAACTTGAACTGATGCGGTGGATGCCTCCCTTCATCGGGCATCGTATGAGGCTCAGTAGCGCCATGGCGGCGCATGAAGGAGGAGCATATGGCGAATGCACACATGCTGTCGATCGACCTGGCAAAGCGCGGCTTCCAGGTCTGCGCGACCGATCGAGCAGGGTCGGTTCTATATAATCGGACGATCTCCCGGTCCGAACTGGAGGCACTGCTCAAGGAGCAGCCCCAGTGTATTGTCGCTATGGAAACCTGCGCGACGAGCCATTTTCTGGGGCCGATTTGCCGGCGCAGAAGGTCATGAAGTTCGGCTATGGCCAACGAGGACGTCGACGTGCCTCCCGGTATCCGGGAGATCGCAGGCCTCTAGCTCGAACATATCGATACCCTGTCTGAAGATTGACGAGCTTTCGCTCAGACTACGGGAAGCCATGGCGGTCAGCATCGAGCTTCGCCGCCTTTGCACGGTGCCGGGCGTTGGACCGGTGAGGCATCCACCGCATCAGTTCAGATCACTGAAGGCATCTACCGTCACTGCGCGCAATTGGGGCAGGATGGCGGCTGTTACTTGCTGTGCGTCAACTTGCGGCGAGACAGAGGAGAGGAAGGCGAGGGCTGCGCCGGCCCGGGTCGTATCTGCTCATCCCCGGAAGGTTGAAGTTGGGCGTGCGTCTGGATGGTTCAACCTTCAAAAAAAAGGATACATATCCGTTTACTTCATGGGCGCTTTTAGTCATAGAGATATCCGCGGTCGCAAACTTCTAGCTGCACAAGAGGTTCGCGGCCCTTCTTCCTTTCAGACGGGGGTCATTGGCAGCGCTTGGCTTCTCCGGCCTGGCATGCTTGCAGGGCAAAGCCTCGCTTCGCGCAGGAAGTGAAAGTGCTGATCTCCTGCACCACATGGCGCAAACTAGCCTTTGCTGTTTACTTCTCCACTGATTTGATTATTGTAGCCGATGGCAGCGCCGCTGCAGGGGCGTTTGAGATGCGCGGATGAATGGAAAAGGGGATTCTGCTTTTGCTATGGTAGCGCTACCGCTCTGCCACGTTCGCGTGTGCCGGGCGCGCCACGCGTTGCGCTGGCCTGCACTCAAAAGGGTCGCTTGAGTTACGACGATCTAGCCAATGATTTTTCCTGGGAGGAAATGATGAAGGGGAAGTTACAAATTAATAAATTGCTTTTGCTCGCGACGAGCGCGACCTGCGGTTTTTCAGCCCAAGCGTGGGCGCAGGAAAGTGCGCAAAATGTCGCGACCGGCGCGAACCGATCTGACGCCGAGATTGTCGTGACCGCCACCCGCCGCGTGCAGGCGCTGCAGGACGTTCCAATGAGCATCAATGTCGCGACGGGCGAGCAGATCGAGCGGCTGAAGATCTTCGACATTAAGGATGTGCAGCAACTTGCGCCCGGCCTTGAATTGAGAAACGACAATGGCCGCAACAACACGGCGACCTTGCGCGGCGTGTCGTTCGATCCTGATCAGGGTACTGGTCCTGCAGTGGATCTCTATTTCAACGAAGTTCCCGTGGACGCGCAGACCGCATTCACCGCCATCTATGACGTTGACCAGATCGAAGTGCTTCGCGGACCTCAAGGCGGCCTGCGCGGCCGTACCGCCCCATCGGGCGCCATCACCATCCGTACCCGTCGGCCGAACCTGAGCGCGATCGAAGGTTATGCGCAGGCGACTGGCACTGAAGATCATGCCTTTAACGTGCAGGGCGGCGTTTCATTGCCGCTCGTGCAGGACAAGGTCGCGATTCGCGCATCGATGCTGGTCGATGGCAATCGTGGTGCCCAGATCCGCAACATCACGCGTGACGACTGGTCGCAAAGCCGCACGATGAGCGGGCGTTTGTCTTTGGCGCTGCAGCCGGCCGAAGGCTTCGACATCAACCTGATGTACCAATATCTGAACGCCGACAATCGCGTTTATCCCCAGATATTCGGTCCTGGCAATGCCGCTATCGGTAACCCGCCGATCGGCCTTGACGACCGCGCCGCGCTGGCTGAAGGCCGCAGCCGCTTCATCAACAACAGCCATCTGCTCACCCTGGATCTGAATTATGACTTGGGCCCGGTTACTCTGGCTTTTGTTGGCGGGCACCAGGAAACCAAACTTACCCAATATGGTGAGAACGATCCGGGCAACGCCATCCATGGCTATGCTCCTACGCAGGTCACGCGATCTCCTTACAATGTTGATACGGCGGAGCTTCGCTTGCTCTCCAACAATGAAGGCTTCTTCAACTGGACGATCGGCGGCTATTACACCAAACAGACCGGTAACGTGACGGTTGATCGGCCACTCGACTTCATTCCCAGCCTGCCTGGCGTGCCTGTACCCGTTGCTCCGATATTCCCGGTAGCGGGCGTCATCACCATACCCGTGAATGCCGAGACCATGGCGCTCGCAGGCAGTGTTCGCCTTAAGCCCACCGACCAGCTGACCTTCGAGGCGGCAGGCCGCTATTCGATTATTAAATCAAGGCAGTCGGCGGTGCTTAACATCCCCGGTTTGGCGCCGATCTCGATTCTGAATCCCGCTTTCAATTACAAGGCACATCCTTTTACTGGTTCGGCGACGCTGACTTATGAATTCAGCCCGGATCTTACGGTCTATGCCGCCTACGGACGCTCGTTCCGCGCCGCCACGGCGGGAGTGGGGGTGCCTCAGAATACCAGCCGGGATTTGGCGATCAGCAAGCAGGAGCGCTCAGATTCCTTTGAAGTGGGCTTCAAGACAGCTTTCCTGGATCGGCGAGTGTCGCTCGATGTGTCTGCCTTTTACCAAAAGTTCGATAACTTCATTTCCCGCTTTACTGGTATCGCAACTGATCAGGGCACAAACCTGGATTTCAACAACGACGGTATCCCCGATGGCTTTTTCGTAGGCCCGCCCGATGGGACCGTCGATACGAATGCCGATTATAATTATAATGGCGACGCCACCGTGAAGGGGATCGAAGCGACGATTGCGGGCAGACCGACGGATTATTGGGACGTTTCGGTCAGCATGTCTTATGTGAAGGCGCGTTACGACAACGCGCTGCTGCCTTGCAACACTGTGGACCCGGTCACCGGACTGCCGGTGATTGTGCCTGAGCCCGCTTTTGGCGGCGTCAACAATGTAAGCTATTGCCAGCGCAGTTCGCGGCTCGCCGACGTTCCCAACTTCACATTGACCGCGAACAGTGAAATTCGTTTCGGATCTGGTCCGGTGCAGCCGTTCATTCGCGGGCTGATCAACTATCGTCCCAGCGTCTTTTCGGAACGGCAGCAGTTCCGCTATTCGCACCGCGAGTTAATCAACCTTTTCGCCGGGCTTAGAGGTGATGAGAATAAATGGGAGATTTCCGCGTTCGTTCGTAACGTCCTGAATCAAAAGAAAATCACCAACATCGGTACCAGCAACAGCACCATCACCGGTAACAATGTGATACCGGGTGGAGCCGGTGTAATTTTCGATTCAGGCTACCGCGTCGTGAACGTCACCAACCCGCGGGAGTTCGGTATCTCCGGCTCGATTCGGTTTTAAACTTCAGCTCCCGCCAGCCGCGATCCGGTTGGCGGGATTTTCCCTGATGCAGGCTCGGCGGCGATCAGCTCTGGCCTGCGGCTGATCCTGATCATTTGCAACTCGGCAGCGCTCCCCAATGCAATTCACACGGCGCTACAAAACGCTCCTGCGCTGTTTACTTTGTCCCGGGCTGTGCTGTAAGGCTGCGCAAATTAATCGTTCGCCACTTCGGGGGTGAACGTGCCACAAATTTTAGACGGAGGATTTCTTGGCTGACCGGCTAGCCGTTACGCGGCGCATGTTCATCGCTTCAACCGCTCTGGCGATGCCGGTGACGGCCATGGCTCAGATTACCGGCAAGGAGGTGTATCGCGATCCAAAGGCCCCGGTGCAGGACCGCGTCCGCGATCTCCTCAGTCGCATGACGCTGGAGGAAAAGGCGGCGCAGATGCGCTCCATGGCCTATACCAAGGCGTCCTTCCTGGAAGGCGATGATTTCTCGCCGGAAAAGGCGATGAAGGTCTTCCAGAACGGTATTGGCCAGATCGGGAGCCCCAGCGACACCAACGGCACAAAGCGCTATATCAAGGACGCCTACCGCGCGGCGGGTGAGACGATCGACCTCATCAACGCGATCCAGCGTCATCTCGTTGAACATACCCGCCTGGGCATTCCAGCAATCTTCCATGAGGAAACGGCGCATGGCCTGAAAGCCCGCGACGCGACCATCTTCCCCGTCCCCCTCGGCCTTGGCAGTACCTGGGACCCCGCACTTGTCCAGCAGGCGTTCGAGCTTGCGGGGCGGGAGGCGCGCATGCGCGGTGCGACCGTCGCGCTCAGCCCGGTACTCGACCTCGCCCGCGATCCCCGCTTCGGCCGGGTGGAGGAGTTTTTCGGCGAAGACCCTTATCTCGTCAGCCAGATGGGCATCGCTTCGGTACGCGGCCAGCAAGGGACGCGCCCACTCGCCGCCGACAAGGTTTTTACCACGCTCAAGCATTTTATCCATGGCTCTCCGGAGGGCGGGCTCAACACCGCGCCCGCCGACATGAGCGAGCGCACCTTGCGGGAAAATTTCCTGGTCCCCTTCGAGCAGGTGATCAAGAAGGCCGACCCCGCGATCATCATGCCCTCCTATAATGAGATAGGGGGCGTTCCCTCCCACGCCAATTTCGAACTGCTCCAGCGCACCGGCCGCGAGCGGCTCGGGTTCCGCGGCGCTTATTTCAGCGATTATGGCGGCGTCACCAATCTCGTGACCCAGCACCATATGGCGGCGAACGATGACGAGGCGGCGGTTCTTGCGCTCCATGCGGGCGTCGATGCCGAACTGCCCGAAGGCCATTCCTATATGCGCCTGCCCGAGCTCGTCCGCGCCGGGCGCATCCCGGAAGCCAGTCTGGACGCTGCGGTCGGCCGCATTCTCGCGCTCAAGTTCGAAGCCGGGCTGTTCGAAAATCCCTATGTGAACAAGGCGCGCGCGCTGCGCCAGGTCAATGCTCCGGCCAGCAAGGCGCTCGCCCGCAAGGTCGCCCAAAAATCGCTCATCCTGCTCAAGAATGACGGCATCTTGCCGCTCGATCCCGCCGCGCCGCGCAAGATTGCAGTGATCGGCCCCAACGCTGTCGAGGCGTTGTTCGGCGGTTATTCGTCGGTCAACGCGCAGGCGGTCGGCATCCTCGCGGGCGTCAAGGCGGCGGCGGGCAAGGGCATCACGATCGAACATGCCGAAGGCGTGCAGATCGTCAAACCCGATGAAATGGGTCAGCATCTTCCCGGCCGGGGTGCGCGTTACGCGGACCCGGCCGAGAACGCCGCGCGCATCGCGCAGGCGGTTGAGGTAGCCAAGCGATCGGACGTCATCCTGCTCGTCGTGGGCGACGTGCCGGAAATCACGCGGGAGGCGATCAACGCCGGCGCGCCGGGTGATCGCAACAGCCTGGGTCTGTTTGGCGATCAGGACACTCTGGTTGAAGCGATGATTGGGACTGGCAAGCCGATCGTGGCGCTGCTGATCAACGGGCGGCCGCTGACGGTGACACGCCTTGCCGACAAGGCCAATGCGCTGGTCGAAGGCTGGTATCTGGGGCAGGAAGGCGGCAACGCCTTCGCCGACATGCTGTTCGGCAAGGTCAATCCCGGGGGCAAGCTGCCGGTCACCTTCCCTCGCTCCGTCGGGGATCTGCCGATGTATTATAACCAGCATCCTTCCGCAAAGACGAGGAAGCGCTATGTCGAAGGCAAGCCTACGCCGCTGTTCCCCTTCGGCTATGGTCTGAGCTACACGACGTTCGAGATATCGGCGCCGCGCCTCGCCAAATCGGCCATCGCCATGGGCGAAACCGCCATGGTCGAGGTTGATGTGACCAACAGTGGGTCGCGCACCGGGGACGAGGTGGTGCAGCTTTATGTTCGCGATGACGTAAGCTCGGTGCCGCGTCCACTTCTGGAACTGCGCGGTTTTGAACGGGTCACGCTGAAGCCTGGTGAAAAGCGAACCGTCCAGTTCAGGCTCGATCCCGACAGCTTGGCCTTTTGGAACATCGACATGCAATATGTCGTGGAGCCCGGCACTTTCACGATCCATGCAGGTTCCAGTTCGGACAAGTTGAAGTCAGTGAAGCTGACGGTGGCCTGATCGGCGCGAAAGGAATCTGAATCATGTGGAATCGCCGGGAAATCATGGGTGCGGGCGCAGCCGCATTCGCCGCTTCTTCCTTTGCACGCACGGCATTTGGCCAGACCGCGACCGAGCAGGTCGAAATCGATTTGCGCCAGGAAACGGGCGCACTTGATCATATCTGGTCGCGCTGCGCTGGTTCCGATCGTGCGTCCGCGACCCTGCGTGAGGCGTGGCGGACCGATCTGGAGCGTTTCCGCTCCGAAACAGGCCTCGAACGGGTGCGCTTCCACGGCATCTTCAATGATGACCTCGGCGTCTGGCCGGGCGGCTTGAATGGCAAGGACCCGAACTTCCAGAATGTCGATGCCGTCTATGACGGCCTGCTGGAGCGCGGCGTCCAGCCCTTCGTCGAACTGAGCTTCATGCCCAAGAAGCTGGCGAGCGGGAACACGAAGCTCAACTTCACCTACAATGCCAACATCACGCCACCTGCGTCGCCCGACGCCTGGGGGCAGTTTATTGGCGTGTTCGTGCGGCATCTGATCGACCGCTATGGCGCGAATGAAGTGCGCCAATGGTATTTCGAGGTCTGGAACGAGCCCAACCTCACCTGGTTTTTTAGCGGAACCCAGGCGGATTATTTCGCCATGTACAAGGCCGCGGCGCAGGCGATCAAGGCGGTCGACCCAAAGCTTCGGGTGGGGGGACCTTCGACGGCTGCGGCGCAATGGATGCCCGAATTTCTCGGCTTCTGCGCACAGGAAAATCTGCCGGTCGATTTCGTATCGACCCATATCTATGCAGGGGACGACCAGAAGGAACTGTTCGGCCAGGCCGATCGCTATCCTCACAAGGACGTGATCCCCGCGGCCATGGCCAAGGTCCGCAGTCAGATCGACGCTACCCGCTACAAGGGCGCGGAATTGTGGCTTAGCGAATGGTCGTCTGACAGCCCGGCGATGATCGCCCATGTCATCAGCAACTGCCTGCCCTACTGCCACGCCATGTCGCAATGGTGCATCAGCAACGTGTTCGAGGAAATCAACTTTCCCAACTTCATCATCAAGGAAGGCGATGGCGGCTGGGGCATGCTTGCGCAGCGCAACATCCCGCGCCCCTCGTTCAATACCTACAAGCTGTTGCATCGGTTGGGTCAGCGGCGGCTGGCGGCGACCGGCCCCGCGCTCGCAAGCAGGACGAAGGACGGCGCGGCGGCGCTGGTGTGGAACCTTGCCGAAGTGAAGCAGCCCGCTGGCATACCCGGCATGAGCAGCCAGCGGATCGTAACCGGCGAACGCAAGAACATACAGGTCAGGCTGAAGGGCGCGCGCCCCGGCGCGGCCGTGCGCGTCAGCTATGTCGATCAGGAACGTGGGTCGCCCCTGCCCAAATGGCGGGAACTGGGATCGCCGCAATATCCCAAGAAGGATGAGGTCGATCAGATCCGGCGCTCGGCGGAACTCGCGCCGCCCGAAACGCGGCGCTTGGACAAGCAGGGAATGCTTACGCTCGACCTGCCGCCAGAAGGGGTGGCGCTGATCGAACTGCGGGCCTGATCGACGTTTTACGAAAGGGTGGCTAAAGGAAGGCGGCGTCCGATAGCCCCACCCACTCGCGCACGATGATAGATGGCGTTAGAGTATCGAGCGCCAGTCGGGATCATCTCGCCCCGTTCGCCCCGGGCCTGTCGAAGATATCTACTTCTTCAGACGCCGCAGGTCAGAAGGAAAGAGAAGGGCTTTCAGCTCGAAACGGGGGTGGTTCTGATGAACCACGCTCTGCTCTGCTGAAATAATGGCTATCAGCCAGGAAGGCGGCCGAGTTGGCCGCCTATGCCACAAGGGCGGGCTGGCCGGGTCCCCCGGCCAGCCTTTCAATCTTACTTCTTGAGTTTCGCCAGGTCCGCGTCGATTGCGGCCAGCACCTTGTCGGTGATCTCGTCGGGCGAATATTGCTGAACGTCCTTCAGCGTCATCGAGCGCGCCATATCGATCTGGTCATTGGCGGTCATGCCCGGAACATGCTTGTCCAGGACCGCCTTCGCTGCGGGATCGTCAAGCAGTGCGCCGATTTCAGTGGTGCTCGTCGAATAAGCAGCGGTCTGCGCGAATGCAGGCATCGGCGACATCGCCATCAGGGCCGCAGCGATAATCCATTTTTTCATCATACTCTCCGTTCGATGGGTAGCGTGCATGTAAAGCAGCTTCGCAAAAAATGCAACCGCACTGTTTACTTCCGTGTGTATATATCGCTATGCCTTGCTGGCTGCTGAACGATGAGAGCCGGGACGAGTTATGGAAAGACGCACCCTCCTGAAACTGCTGGCAGGCGGCACGGGCATGTCCCTACTTCCGGCTGGTCTCTTCGCGCGTTCAGCTTCGCGCCCGCTCGCGGCTGATCCGGCAGGTGCTGCCTTCGCGCCCGAAGGTGCCTCGCTCAATGTGGGATGGCGCTTTCAGAAGGGCGACATCGTCCCGCCACCGCTCAAGGAGCAGTCGGCAACCTATGTAGCATCCAAGGCGGGTGGCGCACGCGGCGCGGCGGCAATATCCTACAACGACAGCGACTGGCGCACGCTGGACCTGCCGCATGATTGGGCGATGGATCAGCCGCCGCAGCAGTCGCAGAATATCGCGCAGGGCTATCGCGAGCGTGGCATCGGCTGGTATCGGCGGACGATCGCTCTCGATCCCTCGCTGGAGGGCCGCTATCTGGAAATCCAGGTCGGGGCCGCATCGACCAATGCCTCCGTCTGGCTCAACGGCACGCCCGTTGCGCACAACTGGTCCGGCTACAACAGTTTCTACATCGACATCACCTCGATGGCGCTGTTCGGTGAGAAGCCCAACATCCTGGCGGTTCGCGTCGACGCGGAAAGCTCCGAAGGCTGGTGGTATGAAGGCGCTGGCCTCTACCGCGACGTCCGGCTGGTGGATCGCGCGCCGGTCAGCATTTCGACTGACGGCGTCCATGCCGATCCGCGCAAGGGTGCGGATGGTACATGGTCCGTGCCGGTCTCGGTGACCGCCTATTCGATCGAGAAGGCGCCCGCCGCCGTTTCCGTCGTCGCCGATCTTATCGACGCCAATGGCGCGGTGGTCGCCTCTGCAACGGGCCAGGGCCAGGTGCTGCCGCTGGAGCAGGGCATCGTCACTGCCACCATCGCCGATTTCCAGCCGCGCCTCTGGTCGGTGGAGGAACCGAACCTCTACAGCGTCCGCACCCGGCTGCTGCGCGACGGCAAGGTGGTGGATGAACGCACGACCCCCTGCGGGTTCCGCACCATCCGTTTCGACGGGCAGCACGGCTTTTTCCTCAACGACGTGCCGACCAAGCTCAAGGGCGTCTGCCTGCACCAGGACCATGCAGGCGTCGGCGTCGCCGTGCCGCCTGCGCTGGTGGAGTGGCGCGTGCGCCAGATCAAGGCGATGGGCGCGAACGCCATCCGCTGTTCGCACGGCGCGCCGGACGTATCGCTGCTCGACGCATGCGACCGGCTGGGCGTGCTGGTGATGGACGAGAACCGCAATTTCAACATCAGCCCCGACTACGTAGAGCAGCTGTCCTGGCTGGTCCGGCGCGACCGCAACCGGCCAAGCATCATCCTGTGGTCCGTGTTCAATGAAGAACCTTTCCAGGGTACGCCGGTGGGTTTTGAGATGGTCCGGCGCGCTGCGTCAATCGTGAAGGAGCTGGACGACAGCAGGCCCGTCACCGCAGCCATGAATTCCGGCATGTTCACGCCGGTCAATGTCAGCCAGGCGGTCGATGTGGTCGGCTTCAACTATCAGCAGCAGTCATACGACCGTTTCCACGCGGAAAATCCATCCAAGCCGATGCTGAGTTCCGAGGATACCAGCGCGTTCATGACCCGCGGCGAATGGACGACCGACAAGGCGCGCAAGATCGCCGGCAGCGACGACACGCAACGCGCAGGATGGGGGCTGACCCAGCGCGAAGCATGGAAATCCATTGATACCCGGCCGTTCATGGCCGGTGGCTTCGTGTGGACTGGCATGGATTACCATGGCGAACCGACGCCGCACAGATGGCCCGCCAACAGCAGCTATTTCGGCATCATGGATCTGTGCGGCTTTCCCAAGGCGGCCTTCTACATTCGCCGCGCGCTGTGGATCAAGGATGAGCCTGTTCTGCATATCCGGCCGCACTGGAACTGGCAGGGGCAGGAAGGAAAGCCGGTAAAGGTCATGCTCGCCACCAATCTCGACCGGGTCGAGCTGTGGTGCAATGGCAAGAAGGTAGGGGAGGGCAAGCCCGATCCCTATGACATGATCAGCTTCGACGTGCCCTATGAGACGGGTATGCTGGAAGCGCGGGGCTGGCGCGGGGAGCGCATGGTCCAGCGTGACAGGGTGGAGACGACCGGCGCGCCCGTGCGCCTGCGCCTGGTCGCGGATCGGGCGAAACTGGCTGGCGACGGTATCGATGCCCAGCCGATCCGCATCGAGGCGCTGGACGCGCGCGGCCGCCCGGTCCCGACTGCGGATCTCGACGTGACGCTGACGATCACCAATGGGCGTATCATCGGCGTCGGCAATGGCAATCCTGTCTCCCTTGCCCCGTCGAAGGGCAACCAGATCAAGCTGTTCAACGGCCTGGCGCAGGCCATCGTCCAGACAGACCGCGGCTCGTCGGGCAAACTGTCGCTGAGCGCCAGCGCGCCCGGCGTGCGGCAGGGCGGCCTTCTGATCACCGTCAGCCCCGCCGAAGTGCGCCACTCGCTGCCAGCATCGCTGCAACAGAGCGTATCGATGTGGCGGCAGTCGCCGGTCATGGCAGAGCGGCCCAAGGTCATTCCCGACCTGGCCGACAATGACATGAACAGCTGGGACCCGGTAATCGCAGGGGAACGCCCGGCGGCTGCTTCGGGTAACGGCTATGTCATCCTCGCGACGAAAGTGACGCTGGCCGGTGATATGAGCAGGTCCGGCGCAACCCTGCGCTTCGCCGGCATCACCGGGTCGGGCGAGGTGCTGTTGAACGGCAGCCCGGCAGGCCGCAAGGCGGCCGCAGCGCCCGGCCCTCTTGAAGTCGTTATCCCTGCCGGTAAAACCGATGTAGCCGTTGCTCTGGTGCTGGCCACCAATGCCGGTGACGCGGTGGGTCTGTCGGGGCCGGTGTTTCTTGAAGCCAAGCGTTGAAAATCAAATAAGGTGAAGAGGATGATGGCAAGGCTGTGGCGCGTTCTCAAATGGCTAGTAGGGATCATCATCCTTGCCGCGATTGGCCTGGCCATCATGTTCATGCTCGCCGTCGGGCCCGGCAATTTCGGGCGTCTCGTACTCGGCATCGGCGCAAGGTATGACGAGACGCCGCCGCAACTGCCTACGGAGCTTCCCGGCCCCGCTATCCTCATCTTCTCCAAGACGAACGGCTTTCGCGATGACGCGCAGATCGCCGCCGCGAACCGCGCCCTGGAAGAAATCGCCCGGCAGCGGGGCTGGAGCAGCTACACCACCGAAAACGCCGCCGTGTTCAATCCCGCGCAGCTCTCCCGCTTCAAGGCCGTAGTCTGGAACAGCGTCAGCGGCGACGTCCTGACGCCGCAGCAGCGTGATGCATTCCGCACGTGGCTGGAAAAAGGCGGGGGCTTCGTCGGTTTGCATGGGGCTGGCGGCGATCCGCAATATGCCTGGCGCTGGTATGTGGACGACCTCATCGGCGCGCAGTTCATCGGCCATATCATGGACCCGCAATTCCAGGCGGCGGACCTGAAGGTCGAGGATCGCGCCCATCCCGCGACCCGGGGCCTGCCCCAGACCTGGCGGCGCACCGACGAATGGTATTCCTTCGCCTCCAACCCCCGCGACAAGGGCTATCGGATCCTCGTCACCATCGACGAGAAAAGCTACAGCCCGTTCGAAAAGCTGTTCCCCTTCACCGAGCCCAAGGACATCCGCATGGGCAGCGACCATCCGATGGTCTGGACCCATTGCGTGGGAGACGGGCGCGCCTTCTATTCCGCGCTGGGCCATGCGGCGTCCACCTATGGCGAGCCGCTGCACCGCAAGATGATCGGTGGCGCCATCGCCTGGGCGGCGGGGCTTGAAAGCCCCCGCTGCGCCGGCGGCAAAGAAATCGACCCTTCATAACCCTATCGCCGTACCACTGGAGTTCCCCGCCATGCCTCGCGACACCACCATCAGCCGGCGTTCGGTCCTGATCAGTTCCGCCTGCCTGTTCGCATGGCAGGCGTCAGGCATCCCGGCGGCGATGGCGGCTGTCCGCCGTCCGCTGTCGAGCCGCGTCAAGTCGCTGATCGCGCAGATGACGATCGAGGAGAAAGCGGGCCAGCTCACCCTGATGCCGACGCCCTGGACGTCGGCCGCCGCTGCCAGGATCAACCCCGCTGCCGCTGTCAAGAATGTCGAGAATCTGGTCGGCGACGCGCAGGCTGGGCGGCTTGGCGGCGTCTTCAACGGCTTTGGCGTCGATGCCCACCGCAAGCTCCAGACGGCTGCGGTAAAGGGCCGCCTCGGCATCCCGATGATCTTCGCAGGCGACGTCATCCACGGCTATCGCACCGTCTTCCCGGTCCCGCTGGGCGAAGCGGCAAGCTTCGACACCGCCCTTGCGGAGCGCACCGCGCGGGCGGCGGCTGAGGAGATGGCCGCGACCGGTTTCGACTGGGTCTTCGCGCCGATGGTTGATGTCGGCCGCGACGCGCGCTGGGGCCGCACGGTCGAGGGGGCAGGGGAGGACGTGCTGCTGTCCAGTGACATGGCCCGCGCCCGCACCCGCGGCTTCCAGGGCCGTTCCCTCGCCGACAATGGCTCGGTCGCCGCCTGCATGAAGCATTTCGCGGCCTATGGCGCGGCGGAAGGCGGCGTCGACTATAATACAGCCGACATTTCCGAACGCACGCTGCGGGAAGTCTATCTGCCCCCCTTCCAGGCTGCAATCGATGCGGGCTGCGCCACCGTCATGGCGGCGTTCGAAGATATCGCCGGGCGTCCGGTCCATGGCAGCCATGAGATGCTGACCGGCATATTGCGTGGCGAGATGGGCTTCGATGGCCTGGTCGTCGGCGACTATAATGGCGACTTGGAGATCGCCGCGCGCGGCCTGGCCGCCGACGCCCGCGACGCCGCGCGCATTGCGATCATGGCCGGGCTCGACATGAGCATGGCGAGCGGCATCTATCGCGACCATCTCCCTTCGCTGGTTGCGGCGGGCGAAGTGCCGATGGAGCGGGTGGATGAGGCGGTCGGCCGCGTGCTGACGCTCAAGGAAAAGCTCGGTCTGTTCGACGATCCCTTCCGCCGCATGGACCCCAAACGCCAGCAGGCGCGCATGCGCACAAAACCCGCCTTGTCGCTCGCGCGGGAAGCTGCGCAGCGCTCGATCGTGCTGCTGAAGAATGAAGGCGACCTGCTGCCCCTGCCGCGCGCTGGCAAGCGCATCGCCATCATCGGGCCATTCGCCGAAGGACAGAGCAACCTGCATGGCCCCTGGACCCTGTTCGCCGACAGCAAGGAAGCGGTGGACCTGGCGGCCGGTATTCGCGCCGCGGTCGCGGACCCGGCGCTGGTGGCGGTGGTCAAGGGCAGTGAAGTCACGTCTCCGGTCAGCGGTGGTATCGACGCGGCAGTCGCTGCGGCGCGCGCCGCCGACATCGTCATCCTGGCAGTTGGCGAGCGCGAGGCCATGTCGGGCGAGGCATCCTCGCGCGACCTCATCGTCCTGCCCGCGCCGCAGCAGGCGCTTGCCGAAGCGGTCGCTGCGGTGGGCAAGCCCATGGTCGTAGCCCTGCGCAACGGCCGCGCTCTGGCGCTGGAAGGCGCGGTGCTGAATGCACCCGCGATCCTCGTAACATGGTTCCTGGGGTCGGAATCCGGCAATGCGACCGCCGATATCCTGTTCGGCGCGGCTGGCCCCTCCGGCCGCCTTCCGGTCAGCTTCCCGATCTCGGCAGGCCAGGTTCCCTATTATTATGCGCATCGCCGCCCCGGCCGCCCGAACAACACGCGCTTCATCACCGTCAAGAACGAGGCGCGCTTCCCCTTCGGCCATGGCCTGACCTACGGCAAGATCAGCTATTCGGACCTCAGCCTGTCCACCCGGCAGATCGGCAAGAACGGGCAACTGCGCGCGACCCTCACCGTCAAAAATGACGGCAAACATGCCGCGCGCGAACTGGTGCAAATCTATGTGCAGGATGTGGTGGCCAGCGTCACCCAGCCCATCCGGGAACTGAAGGCCTATCAGCATGTCGACTTGGCGCCCGGCCAGTCGAAGCAGGTCAGCTTTACCCTCTCGGCAGCGGATCTCGCCTTCCTTGGTCTTGACCTGAAGCCTTTGATCGAGCCGGGCCAGTTCACCCTATGGGCGGCGCCGTCCGCCGAGGCCGCGGGCCTGACCGCCGGGTTCGAAGTCATCGCTTAGGGCGCCTTTTATTGGGATTACCGCTCCCCCGTTTACTTCGCCTTTCCACCTTTCCCTTAGCGCGCTTGACCGTTAACAAGCGGCCACGCTCGGTTCCATTTTGGAAAGCCCAAGTTCATGACCGATCTTTTCGCACCGCTTCCCTTGACCCGCGGCCCCGCGATGAAGAACCGGCTGATGCTGGCGCCGCTGACGAACCAGCAAAGCCATCCCGATGGCCGCCTGTCGGACGAGGAATATAATTGGCTGACGAAGCGGGCGAGCGGTGGCTTCGGTCTGGTCATGACAGCGGCCTCGCATGTGCAGTCAGTGGGGCAGGGCTTTCCCGGCCAGCTTGGCATCTTC
Source organism: Sphingobium herbicidovorans (assembly GCF_002080435.1). NCBI lineage: Bacteria > Pseudomonadati > Pseudomonadota > Alphaproteobacteria > Sphingomonadales > Sphingobiaceae > Sphingobium > Sphingobium herbicidovorans. Next base: position 2,631,382 of record NZ_CP020538.1, read on the forward strand.
GGAGACGAGCATCTCGACGGACTCATCCGGCTTGCCGCCGGCATCAGGGAACGGGGTGCGCTTTCGGCGGTCCAGCTGCACCATGCGGGCTATCGCGCGCCCAAGGAGCTTGTCGGCACCCCCGTCTGCCCGTCCGATCATGAGGAAAGCGGCTCGCGCGGTCTGTCTCTGGATGAGGTGTATCAGCTGCGCGACGATTTCATCGCGGCAGCCAAGCGGGCCGAAAAGGCGGGCTTCGACGGCGTCGAGGTTCATGGCGCGCACGGCTATATCCTCGCTGAATTTCTTTCGCCCGGCGTCAACCAGCGCACCGATCAATATGGCGGCAATCCGGAAAACCGCGCGCGCTTGCTGTTCGAGATCATCGACGGCATCCGCAGCGCATGCCGGTCCGATTTTCAGGTCGGCTTGCGCCTGTCCCCCGAACGCTATGAGCAGCAGCTCGATGAGGTGGTTGCAGTCGCTGCCCGGACGATGGCTGAGGGGAAGATCGACTATCTCGATCTTTCGCTCTGGGACGTGACCAAGGAGCCCATGGATGAGCGGTTCACGGGCCGCACCTTGATGAGCTATTTCACCGAACTGCCCAGGGGGGTGTCCGCCTGGGCGCGGCGGGGAAGGTGATGGACGGCAAAACTGCGGCGTGGGTACTCGAATCCGGCTGCGACTTCGTCACCATCGGCCGGGGCGCCATCTTGCGTCACGATTTTCCCGAACGCGTGCGGGCCGACGCAGCCTATGAATCGCCCGCGCTTCCCGTCACCATCGACCATCTGCTCGATGAAGGTCTATCGCCGCCCTTCATCGACTATATGAACAGCTGGCCTGGTTTTGTGGCAGACCAGGCGTCGGGCAATTGATCATCTGAACCCGCCGCCGCGCACGGCTTCGGCAGCTCTTCAAGTTTTTGGCCATCGGAAGTGGGGCAGGGGGGGAGCAAGGCTCCCTCCGCCCGGCGCTTGGCCCTTACCCCTGCATATCTTCCAGCTCGATGCCCTTGGTCTCGTTCACCATGCTTTTCACGAAGATCAGCGAAAGCAACGCAAAGGCGGTGTACATCGCGTAGGTGGCCGGCAGGCCAAGGTTCTTGGCAAGCCAGGGTGATCTGCCCCCCGCTGAGTGGCCCAGAGACTATGATAGTCTGGACCACGAAGGGGACATTGAATGCCAAGCAAGAAGCACAAGCCGGAAGAGATCATCGGCAAGCTGCGTGAAGTTGAGATTGTGCTGGCGCAGGGGGCGTCGACCGCTGAGGCGTGCCGCCGGATTGGGGTCAGCGAGCAGACCTATTATCGCTGGCGCAAAGAATATGGCGGGCTGAAGACCGACCAGGCGCGGCGGATGAAGGATCTGGAGAGAGAGAACCAGCGGCTGCGTCGGGCGATCTCGGACCTGACGCTGGACAAGCTGATCCTGCAGGAGGCTGCACGGGGAAACTTCTGAGCCCCGCGCGGCGACGGCGCTGCATCGATCATCTGCGACGAGAGCTTCCAGTCCGGGTGTCTGAGAGACGGATATGCCGGGTGCTGGGCCAGCATCGATCGACACAGCGCAAGGTGCCGCGTGGGGCGGATGACGAACAGGCGCTGACCGAGGACATCGTCGCCTTGGCGAAGCAATATGGTCGTTATGGTTACCGCCGGGTGACGGCGCTGCTGTGCCATGCGGGGTGGACGGTGAACCATAAGCGGGTTGAGCGTATCTGGCGGCGTGAGGGACTGAAGGTTCCGCCGCGCCAGCCAAAGCGGGGACGCCTGTGGCTCAACGATGGATCATGTATCCGCCTGCGGCCCGAGTATCCGGGGCATGTATGGGCTTACGACTTCGTCGAAGGGCGGACGCATGATGGCCGCAAGTTCCGCATCCTGACCATCATCGACGAGGCGAGCAGAGAATGCCTGGCGCTCATTGTCGCACGGCAGCTCCGCCACGAAGACGTGCTGGCCGCCTTGGCCGACCTGTTCATCACGCGTGGCCCGCCAGCGAATATCCGGTCCGACAATGGCAGCGAATTTGTCGCGACAGCTGTCCAGAAATGGCTGGGGCAGATCGGCGTGAAGACGCTCTACATCGCACCGGGATCACCATGGGAGAATGGCTATAACGAAAGCTTCAACGGGTCGCTTCGCGACGAACTGCTCAACGGCGAGATCTTCTACAGCCTCGCAGAGGCCAAGGTGCTGATCGAAGCATGGCGGCGGCATTACAACACCGTCCGCCCTCATAGCAGCCTGGGCTACCGACCACCGGCACCGGAAACGGCGACACCGCCATATCCGGCCTCCGGTTCCGCTTCGCTCCACCTCCACCCGGATATGGCGCCAGCGGTTTTAATCCACTAACAAACCAATCGGTCCACTCGGTGGGGGCAGATCAAGGGGAAGCTGGAGCTGACGAGGAAATTCGCCAGCCACTGGGCCGCTCCCGCGACGGCCAGGGCGGAACCGCGCATCTGGTTGGGGAACATCTCACCCAGCATGACCCACATTACCGGTCCCCAGCTGAGATTGAAGAAGATGACGAAGATGTTCGCCGCGAACAGTGCGATTGTCCCGGTTGCATCCGGCATCTGCAGGGCGCCGTTCACCATCCCGGCCTGGCTGAAGCACCAGGCCCGCGTGCCGAGCGTCAGCGTCATGCCTGCCGATCCTACCAGCAGCAGCGGCCGCCTGCCTATCCGGTCGATCAGCATGATCGACACCAGGCATGCCAGGATCGAGACCACACCGGAAACGATGTTGATCTTCAACGCATCGCCTTCGGTGAAGCCGACCGCCTGCCACAGGCTGGCGCCATAGTAGAAGACGACGTTGATGCCGACCAGTTGCTGGAAGATGGCGAGGCCAATGCCTACCCACACGATCGTCCGCCACCCGCCGCCAGGCTTGCGGATGTCGGCCAGGCTGGGGCGGTGGTCATGGGAAAGGGATGCGTCGATCTCGGCCAGCTTGATCGTCGCTGCCTGGGTGCCGAGCAGCCGGGCGAGAACGCGGAGCGCTTCGTCCTTGCGTCCCTTGGCCACCAGGAAGCGGGGGCTTTCCGGAATGCCGAGAAGTGCCGTCAGGAACAGGAGGGCGGGGAGCGCCTGCACCCAGAACATCCACCGCCATGCAGGCTGGCCGCCCCAGATGATGCCCAGCGAAGACCCCGCGGTCTGTGCCAGATAATAGTTCGCGAAAAAGGCGCCGGTCAGGCCGGAAATGATCATGACCTGCTGCAGGCTCGACAGGCGACCGCGTATGTCGGCCGGCGTGACCTCGCTGATATAGGCCGGTGACAGGACGCTCGCGGCGCCGACCGCCATGCCCGCGAAAAAGCGGGCGAATGCGAGCATCAGCGCCGAACTGGCCCCGCCCGACGCCACCGCGCTGATGATGAAGATGATGGCGGCCGCCATCATGACCGTCCTGCGGCCCCAGATGTCGGCAAAGCGCCCGGCCATGAACGCTCCCAGCGCGCAGCCGGGAAGCAGGGCGCTGACTGTCAGGCCCAGCTGCGTCTCGCCCAGTCCGAAGGCATGTTTCAGGCCGTCCTGCGTGCCATTGATCGCGCCGGAATCATATCCGAACATGAACCCGCCGATCGTGGCCACGGCCACGATGCGCCCGATCAGCGCCAGGTTGAGACTATTCCGCTCAATCGCCTGCATCAAAGCTTCCTCCCTTATGAGAGCGCTACCATCACTTTTCAGGGTGGCGCGTCAAGTGCCTGCTTCCAACCGGGCGTCGGATCCGCGCCGGACAAGCTCGAACGGCAGCAGGACGCGCTGCATCGCTATGGATTGAGAGCCATCTTTCCTGCGGATTGAATTGGCCAATATGGTGATGGCGCGATGGGCCATGGCCGAAACTGGCTGGCGGATCGTCGTGAGCTCCGGCCAGGTCGCCGTGGCGATGGCAGTATCGTCGAATCCGCAGACCGACAGCGTGCCCGGGACGTCCAGCGCCATGCGGTGCGCGGCGCCGACGATGGCGGCGGCCATGTCGTCGTTGGCGGCGAAAATGGCAGTCGGCCGGATCGACGGGTTGAGCAGTCTTTCCGCAGCCTCCAGCCCCGACCGATAGGTATAATCGCCCGGGACGATCAGCACCTCTTCGATATCGATGCCAAAGTCTTTCAGCGCCCGCTTATAACCCCGGCGGCGCAAGTGGCTGGCGGACTGGTCGGGGCTCCCTGAAACATAGCCGATCCGCCGATGGCCCTGCTCCAGCAGGTGCATTGTCATCGCAAAGGCGGCCGCCTCGTCATCGATGAAGACCGCGTGTGCAGTGGAAGCGGGCGCGCCCGTCGCAACCTGCGCAACCTCCAGGCGCTGGCTTGCGAGCGACGCCAGCAGCGCCTCGTCGTCGCAAAGCGGCGGTGGTAGCAACACGCCATCGACCCGGTGTGCGGCCAGTCGCGCTGCCAACGCGGCGGGGCTTTCGCCGCTATCATGCTGTTCGACGATCAGTTCAGCGTCGCTCTTCCGCGCGGAGGCAAGGCTGCCGAGCAGGAACTCGCTCAGATAGGCGGCGCTCGGGTTTGTATGCAGCAGCACCAGCCTGCACTGGCGCGCGCCCGCCAGGTTGCGCGCTGCCGGATTGGGGACATAGCCCAGTCTGCCGATCGCCTCCTGAACCTTGTCCCGCGTGGCAGGAAGCACCCGCGCGTCGCCGTTTATGACCCGCGACACGGTCATCGGCGAGACCCCGGCAGCAGTGGCGACATCGGCCATGGTGGGTCCATCCCGTCTCTTGCGCGAATATATCCTGCCGCTCATCGATTGATCGCTATCGGCCGCACCGCGCCTAGGCAAGCCTGTCGCGCTTCATCGCTCAGTTCGCCGCAAAAAAAGGGCGCCTCAAGGGCGCCCCAGGGAGGAGAGGAAGAGGTCCAGACAGGACCGCCGCCCCACAGAATCCGTTCAATTCGCTATTTCATTCGCGATTTCCCCCGCCGACAGCATCACGCTCCCCGAAAAGCTCTCATCCTTCAAAAGCCACCGCATGTCCGGAGCGCCGCTCGCATTCAGAGCGTCGGTCCCATGCGTCACCGGCTCGACACAGAAAAAGCCGGCATTTTCCGGAACATAAACAACCGTGTGTCGGAAGACCGGATCGGGTGTCATCTCCAGCGACACGCCCCGGCGAGGCCAATCGATCCGCAGCGAACCAGCCCTGTCGGTATAAACAGTATCGACGGATCGCTGCGCCACCGCCACGCCGTCCCACCAGTCCCGCGCCTCCTCCCGCTGATCGAGCCGCTCAGGCAGGCAGTCCCCGCTGTTTTGCCACTCGCCCCGATGCAAGCCACGATACACAGTGTCGGCATCGCGCGGGAAATAGGGGTGGAACCCGAGCCCCGCGGGCATCGGCTCATCCGCCAGATTGGACACAGCGAGCGTCATCGTCAGGCCCTCTCTGCAAAGCTCGAAGCGCTGCTTCGCGCGATACGGCCAGGGCCATTCGCCGCCGGGGTACTCGTGCTCCAGCGTGGCACTGCTACCCTCGGCCTTCGTGACCTGCCATTGCGATAGCCAGCCAAAGCCATGAAGCGTATGCGGATGGTCCGTTCCAGGAAAGTTGGGGGCAAGCCTCACCAGTCGTTCCCCCATCTTGAAACGGCCAAATGCGATGCGGTTGGAGAAAGGAACGAGAGGGAAGCAGCCAGCATCCACGACCGACGGCCCTTCGGCTCGCCGGAAAAGGTGCATCCCTTTCCAGTCGAACCGCAGCACCGATCCGCCCCTTTCGGGAGCGATATCGATCCGATAGTCGCCTGCTTCCAGCGTCAGCACCAGAAGCGGTTCACCATATTCTCCAACCATTCCTGACGGCCGGAGCGGGGCTGCGGCTGCATGTCGCGTTCAGCCGCCATGTCGGCGATGGAGGCAAGAGTGGCGTCTTCCTTGTGAACGGCCTGGCCAAGTTCGCCCGTCCATCCCGCATAGCGTTCGGCCCGGAACGCATCGACCCGGCCGTCTTCGATGATCGCGGCCGCTTTCACCAGTGCATGCGCAATTGAATCGACGCCGCCGATATGGCCGTGAAAGAGGTCAACCGCATCAATGCTCTGGCGGCGCACCTTCGCATCGAAGTTGAAGCCGCCGGTGGTGAACCCGCCTGCGCGAACAATTTCCAGCATGGCAAGCGTCAATTCCTCCACCGAGTTGGGGAATTGGTCTGTATCCCATCCATTTTGATGATCGCCGCGGTTGGCGTCGATTGAACCGAAAATGCCGAGCGCGCGTGCCATCGCTATTTCATGTTCGAAAGTGTGGCCTGACAGAGTCGCGTGATTGGCTTCGATATTGACGCAGACTTCTTTTTCAAGCCCGAAGCGCTTCAGGAAGCCGTAAACGGTCTGAGTATCGAAATCATATTGATGTTTAGTTGGTTCATGCGGCTTGGGCTCGATCAAGATCGTGCCCTTGAAGCCGATGCGGTGCTTGTGATCGACGACCAGACTGAGAAACCGCCCGAAATTCTCCTGTTCGATGCCGACTTCCGTGTTGAGGATGGTGTCATATCCTTCGCGGCCGCCCCACAGGACGTAATTCTGCCCACCAAGCCGATGGGTCGCCTCCAGAGCGTCGCGAACCTGGCTCGCGGCCCAGGCATAGACCTCCGGATCCGGATTGGTGGCGGCGCCTGCCATGTAGCGCGGATGGCTGAAAAGATTGGCGGTGCCCCACAGAAGCTTGCGGCCATGCCTTGCCTGAAGCTCCTCCAGATGATCGACCGCCTCCGCGAAGCTCTTGCGGAACGCGCCGATCCCGTCGGCATCCGCCATGACATCGACATCATGAAAACAATAGAAGGGCAGATCGAGTTTCTCGACGAACGCCAGCGCAGCGTCCCGCTTTGCATATGCTGCCGCAGCGTCGTTCGGGCCTGCATGCCAAGGGCGACGGAAGGTGCCGCCGCCAAAAACGTCACTGCCGGGCCAGCAGAATGTGTGCCAGAAGCAGACGGCGAAGCGCAGATGATCTTCCATCCGCTTGCCAAGAATTACGCGATCCTTGTCGTAATAGCGGTAGGCGAGATCGTTGGCGCTATCGGGCCCTTCATATCGGACAGTGTCGAATTCGGCGAAATAGTCAGCGGACATGAGATTTCCTCTTCAAACGGATTTGAGCGCGGCATAGGCCGCACGAAAACGAGCCAGCTTAGGCGCAAGGCGATCCGCCAAGGCACGATCCGGCTCAATGACCCGGGAAAGAGGCGGGGCAACGCAGGCCTCCGCGGGGCTGGCGCCCGTTACGGCCATCAATGCGAGCTTGGCCGCTCCCAGGGCAGGCCCCACCTCTCCACCCTCCAGATAGGCAAGCCGGACATCGAGCACAGACGCTAATATCTGTCCCCAATACCGCGAACGCGCTCCTCCGCCGATGACGGACAGTTGCTTTATGGCGGTCCCGGCCTCACGTAGGACGGCCATGCCATCAGCATGGGCGAAGGCCACGCCTTCCAGCACCGCAGCAGCGATGCGGCCTTTATCTGTTTCGTTGTCGAGCCCAAGCAACGCAGCGCGGATATGCGGATCATTGTGCGGGGTACGTTCACCCGACAGGTAGGGAAGGAACAATTCGGGCCCGGTAGCGGCTCCTGCCGACTCTGCTAGGGAAAAAAACTCCGCGAGGCCTTGGACGCCAATAGCCCGTACGCCCCAGTCGATGCAGGAGGCGGCGGACAGATGCACGCTCATCTGGTGCCACATACCCGGCAAGCAGTGGCAGAAGGCGTGGACTGCGCGTTCCGGGTTAGGGCGGAAGTTATCGGTTGCGACGCAGATGACGCCCGACGTCCCTAGGGAGAGCAGGGCGTCGCCGTCATTCACGACGCCTACGCCTGCGGCGCCCGCCGCATTGTCGCCCCCGCCACCGACAATGGGGATCGCCTCCATACCCCATGCTAACGCGACTTCGCGGCGCAGTAGTCCCGTGACTTCGCTGCCTTCGAAGAGCTGGGGCATGTGATTGCGCGTTAGCCCCGTCGCACCGAGCATGGCATCGCTCCACTCTCGCGCAGCCACATCCAGCCAGAGCGTACCAGAGCTGTCGGCCATATCGGACGCCTTGTCCCCCGTCATGCACAGGCGGACATAGTCTTTAGGAAGCAGCACAGTACGGATTTGAGGGAATAGAGCCGGCTCGTGTTGCTTGATCCAGAGCAGCTTAGGCGCAGTGAAGCCCGGCATCGCGAGATTGCCGGTAATCGCGCGGGATTGCGGGACGAGAGCTTCCAGCTCCTGGCACTCAGCAAAACTGCGGCCGTCATTCCATAAAATAGCGGGGCGCAATGGCTTGTCATCGGTGCCCAGCAGCGTTGCTCCATGCATCTGACCTGCCAAGCCGATACCCCGCACCTGGCCGCGGAGAGCGGGATCGATCCCCAGTACGGCCTCTTGAGTGGCGTTCCACCAGTCGTCGGGCGCCTGCTCCGACCAGAGCGGCTGTCGACGAGCAACGTCGAGCGGATCCGTCTTTTGGGCCACCACCTTTCCGTCGTGAGCGACGATCACGGCCTTGACGCCGGAGGTTCCAATATCGATGCCAAGAAACATATTCACCTACTCTATCATTCATGAGGTAGCGCTATCATGCAACAAAATGCAAGGTCCTTGCTTAAGATACTGATGGAGTTCGTTCCGCGGAGGTTAGGTTGCGCAAACAGGGTAGCAAAGCCTATCCGGATCGCTCCCGGCGGACTGCGACTAGCGTTTCTGGCGGGCCTGGCTCCCCTCTTCCGTTGGTCAGGTGAGTGGAAGGACGCAGCTTCCACCAAGGAGGACGAGCCAGGGTGAGGCGTGCGCTATACATTCCGGCGTGGGTAGCCGTTCGTTACAACCCCGACCTCAGGAAAAATATCAACGCCTTATAGCGTCTGGTAAAGCAGCGAAGATCGCAGTCGTCACGCATATGCGCAAGATTGTCGTGATGAGTGCGCTCATCAAAGCCAACCCACTGTGGATAGAAAACGGGTTTGATCACCACGAAACTGTGTGGTCAAGGCCTGCCTATCCAGCGGTCCCGGTAACCAACCGTCCATGGAGCCGCTATTTGCCGGTCGCTGAGCGATCTACCGACATGCGATCTGACGATCCATTCAGACCATGAGGATCATGTCGGCAGCTTTTTCAGCCACCATCATGGTCGGGATATTGGTGTTGCCACCCGGCACGCGGGGCATGACCGAAGCATCGACCACGCGCAATCCGGCGACGCCGCGAACGCGCAGCTGGGGATCGACCACGGCCATCAGGTCATGCCCCATGCGGCAGGTGCCGACGGCGTGAATGTCCGAAATCGCAGTCTCGCGCAGATAGGCGTCCAGTTCGTCATCGGACTGGATGCTGGCCCCAGGCGCCAGCTCCTCGCCACGGAAGGGATCGAAGGGGTTCTGGGCGAAAACATTGCGCACCGCGCGGATCGCGGCGCGGCCCATAGCCATATCATTGGCGGTCGAAAGTATATTGGGATCGATCGACAACGGCGCGGATGCGTCGGGGCCTGACAGTTTGATCTCGCCAACGCTTTCGGGATTCAGCAGATCGATATGGGCGAAATAACCATGCTCCATGATGAGCTTGCGGCCCATGGCTTCATAGAGAGCCATGGCAAAATGCACCTTCACATCGGGATATTCGGCGCCGGGCATGGTCTTGAGATAAGCGCCGATTTCAGCCGGCGGTCTAGCGAGCGGTCCCTTGCGGAACAGGAGGAAATTGGCGACCGCTTTGGTCGCGACCAGCGGGTGGAAGACATTGAAGAGCGAAACCGGCTGCGTGCAATATTGCTTGATGCTGACGGCCACATGATCGCGGTAATTCTGTCCGACGCCGGGCAGGTGATGGACGACCGGCGCGCCTACTTGGCGCAGATGATCGCCATCGCCGATGCCCGAGAGCATCAGGATCCAGGGGGAGTGGATGGAGCCCGCCGACAGGATCACTTCGCGCGAGGCACTTGCCTGCTCCAGCTGGCCGGCGCGTCGCCAGCTGATCCCGGTCGCACGGCCATTCTCGACGATCACGCGCTCGACATGCGCGCCGGTGATGACGCGCAGGTTCGGTCGACGCAGCGCAGGCTTCAGGTAGGCGCGCGCAGCGCTCCACCGGTAACCGGCCGACGCGGTCACGTCGGCAGGCACGACGCCTTCGCGCTGCGACCCGCTGGGATCATCATTATAGGGCACGCCAGCGGCGACCGCCGCATCGCGGAACGCCTTGGCCTGCGGATTGAATGCCGGGCCGAGTTACGACTACGGGGCCGCCGCGGCCATGATAGCCGTCCTCGCCGCCGGGCTGGAATCCTCCAGCTTCTTGAAATAGGGGAGCACATCGTCATAGCTCCACCCTTCATTGCCGAGCTGCCGCCAGCCGTCATAGTCGGCCGCAGCGCCGCGGTCATAGACCATGCCGTTGATGGACGAGGAGCCGCCCAGCACCTTGCCGCGCGGCGTATACATCTTTCGTCCGCCAGCATGCGATTGGGGCACGTGGTGAATTGGTCAATATGATACGCAGGTCAAGCCCGATGTGATGCGTCTGACGACCTTGAGCTGTCCATGTTGCGAAAACAGGCCATGATGTCCCAGCACGTTGCGGAGGATACGTCGGAAAATGGCCTTATCGAACCTCGAAACTTCCGCACGCCTCGACCTCGGGTCGATGTAAGACTGGCGAAGCACGGAATGTCTTGAACGGTTCCTGATGGCAGATGCTCCCACCCCATCATAGGCCTTCCGTCGCCGCCTTGTTAATAAGTGGAACCGGATGAGCAGGAGAGAGTGCTGGATGCGCGTGATTGCCAATATAAAGGTCTGTCAGGGACAGGCCGATGTGAAGACCTGTGCCCGGAAGTCTTTTCGACAGACGCCGCCGAGGGCAAGGTAGTCATAGAAAAAGCTGAATTTCCGCAAGAATTGGAAGAAAAGGTGCGTCTTGCAGTTCGCAACTGTCCTGAAGGCGCTCTTCGTATCGCCAGAGGGGTGGCGGAATGAGCTTTTATCCACAATCTCCTGATCATGTTCCAGCAGACCGAATTATCGATTTCGATTTTTTCGACGTGCCGGCCGGCATATCTGATCCGATCGAAATATGGCACGGGCTGGTGAAGCGCGGTGCCCCGCCCATTTTCTAGACACCGCGCAATGGCGGGCACTGGGTATTCCTGCGCTATAGCGATATCGCGGAGGGATATCGTAACCACGAGATGTTTTCGACGACCAAGGCACAGGTTCCGCCGTTGGAGCCATTCCCGGTTCTGCAACCCAATGGCGTTGACCCGCCAATGCGGGGCAGCAGGTTGCCGAGCGCAAGGATGCGCCGCACCGTCAGTTCAGGCAGACCGAATGTGGACGAAAGATCCTCGAGCGTCCGCCCCTGCTTCACCAGCCGGACAAAGCTCTCCCAGCGCGACACTTCGTCAGGGTCGAGGCGGGCGAGATTTTCGATCAGCGAGGCTTCGAGCGCTGCGGCATCGTCTCCTGCCTCCATGATGGCGGCCGGCAGGCGGGCGAGCTCGGGGTCGGCACCCTCCTCCTGGCACGCGAGTCGCGCTGCGTGCACGCGCCGCCTTCCTGCAACGATTTCGAAGCGGCCTTCTTCGCTGCCGGGCCGGAGGATCACGGGGACGATGACGCCGCGCTTGCGGACCGTTGGCAGGAGATCGGAGACGTCCGGGTCCCTGCGGCTGTGCCGCATGTTCATGACACACACATCGATATTGCAAAGGTCGATAAAGTCGAGTTTCATCGGTCTGGCTCCTGATGGAGTGCCGGTTCCGTTATGCGTTGGACTGCCAGACGGAACCGGCTTTCTTCGAAAAGACGGCAAACGGCCGCCGCGTCAGCCGCCGTGCGAGGGCGGAAGCTTGTGGAAGCGGGAGGATGCCCGGTTCAGGAAAGTTTCGGCTTGGATGATCGAGCCTGTGCGCTGGGCGGTCTGCGCCCATGCGGACAGGGGAAAGGGCGCGGCAAAGCCCAGGTCCCGTTCGATGCGAAGGCCAAAAGGCAGACGGATCGCCTCGATTTCCATCAGCGAGAAGCAGCCCAGTTCCGGGCACCCAAAGCCAAGGTCGGCGAGGCCGAAGAGGGTGTCGCCGTTCTCATACAGTTCCGTCGCCAGCCAAGTCGCTGCGCCAACGGGGTTGAAGAATTTGACGACCGGGGCGGGATCATGAAGCCGGTCATCATGCTGAGCCTCCATGCTGGCCGCGAAATTGGCTGACAGCGCGGCGCGCAGTTCGGGGGTGAGGAGGATCATGCGGCCAGCCTCCCGTCGCAAACGGCTTGTCCAGCCTCCCGATGCCGCGCGAGCAGCCATTCAGCAGCTTGGCTTGCCTGTCGGGCTGCCCGGAAGATGGCGCGTCCACGCGGGCCGGTGCTGCCGCGCACGGCGGGATCGTCGCTCATGTCGCCGCGCAACACCTCCAGTAATCGCGAGGTGACAGTAATGTGAAGGAACGGAGTTCGGGCTGCGCTACTCTGCGGCGATCCGAGCCCCGTCCTGCACATTATTTCAGAGGGTATCGAGCCAGGCGAGCAGGCTCGCATCCCGCTTCCATGACGGCTGACACGCTGCTGCTGGAACGCCGACGTGTTCGAGCGCCTTTCGCTTGGTTTCCAGATTGGCTTGGGCGTAGTGGCTGGTCGTATCGAGGCTGACGTGCCCGAGCCAACTGCGGATGACGGTAATATCGACGCCGGACGAGACGAGGTGGACAGCGGTCGCATGGCGGAAGCTGTGCGGGGTCACGTGCTTCGACCGCAGCGTGGGGACTATCTTAGCGGCGGCCTGGACGTATGATGCGAGTTTGAACCGTACACCCGATGCGCCAAGCGGTTCGCCATAGCGATTGACGAAGAGCCGATCGCTCGGTGCCCTTGGCTGCCTGTCCAAGAGTTTCTTCAACAACGTCACCGTTTCCGGCCAGAGCGGACTGATGCGTTCCTTACGCCCTTTGCCGTAAAGGCGCACGCAATGCGGCGCTTCGAACCGGATCGCATCGGGACGTAAATCGAGCGCTTCCTGGATGCGTGCGCCGCTGTTGTACAGGAAGGATAACAGCGCGTGGTCACGCATTCCCTCCAGCGTTGATCGGTCGGGTTGTGCGAGGATCGCTTCGACCTCATTCGGCTCAAGATAACAGGGCGCAGGGATCGCTCCCCGTTTTATCGGGACGGCAAGAACCTCGGCGCATTGGGCGATATATGTTGGCTCTTTACCCGCCACGAAGCCGAAGAAGCTGCGGATGGCGGCAAGCCGGCAGTTGCGCGTGCCGATCGTGCCTTTCCGCTCATGTTCCGCATGGGCCAGGAACGCGCCGAGCTCACCGGCGGTGAGATCGGCCAGCGCAACCGCCGCTACTCCACCACCTTTTCGTGCAGCGACGAACCGGAGGAACAACCGCCAGGTGTCACGATAGGACCGGATGGTATGGACGGACGCGTTGCGCTGCTCGGCCAGCCACTCATGGAAGAAGGCGCGCAGCAGGGCGGGGAACGGATCGATCTTTCTCATGCCCGCGCCTCCTGCGTTATATTGAGGCAGGCGGCGCCGATCATGCGGAACCTCTCGCTTGCTTCCTGCATCAGGTCCTGCGTGACCGTGATGTAGACCAGCGTCGAGTTGATATCCCGATGCCCAAGATAAGTTGCAAGGAACGGCAGCCTGTCCTGGGGATTGATGCCGGACCGATACCATTGAAGCATCCGGTTCACGACCATCGAGTGCCGCAGGTCATGGATGCGCGGTCCGGTTTTTCCCGATGGTGGTTTGAACCCAGCACGGCGAAGGATATCGACAAGCATCCAGCTAACCGCTGCGGGGCTGTAGCGGTTATTGGATTGGTCGTGCCAGAACAACCCCGATTGGGGATACTGCGGCCCGCCGGCACGCCCTCTATCCTCGATATAGGCACGCAGTTCGACCATCACGCTATCGGGCAACGGCAAGATTCTGGTCTTGAAGAACTTCGTTTCGCGGATTGTGATCGTACCGTTTTCGAGGTCCACGTCCCCAAGGTCGAGGCGTGCTATCTCACTACGGCGCAGCCCCGCGCAATAGGCCAGCAGCAGCATGGTATAAATGGCCATTGGCCGCAGCGGCGCGCGCGGTGATGGGTAGGACCGCGCGATGTCCAACATGCGCTGCACATCGGCGGGGCTGTAAATATGCGGCTTGCGATAATGCCGTGCCACTTCCTTCAGCGGCCGTGTATTGGGCCGACGCACTGGCAGGCTCGGGTCCCGATGCCGGAGAGCCTTGGCCAATGCCTGTTTGAGTCTTTCGCATTCGGCCGCATGATTGCGGGTGGACTTGGCCTCCGCCCAATGTTCCAGCATCACCGCTAACGGCTTGGTTGCCAGCTCCGGATTCGCCTGGAGGAACCGATCGAACCGAAGGAACCATGCGCGTTGGGTCGTATAGCGATAGCCCCTGTTGCGCATCAGCGCGATATGATCGCGCATGATCTCGCCAAGCACGCTGCCGAAGGGCTTGGGCCGACGCAGTGCGGCAAGAGCATGATCCGGCATAGGTGCTATCAGCGCCCGCCAGATTGGCTTGCTATGTTCGACGCCGTATTCGCTGCGCAGGTCCGCGATGGGGTTGCGGGCGATCAGGTTCACTTCGACCAGATGGTCGAGAAAGCGATCAACGATCCGGGTACGATGCAACAAGGTGGAGGGGTGCCAGCGCGCTCCCCATTCCCGCAGCCACGCCTCCAGTGTCGACCGGTCGATGACCGGATGGCGCTCAGCCACTTCCCGGAAGCCATTCAGGACCTGGCGATAATAAATGTGGCTGATCTTGCTCCGCAACCGCAGCGTCGCCAGATACCTGGTGATGACGGCACGATCAGGATTGGGCAACGCGGTCATGCCAGCACCTCCGATCCCGGCACATCAAGAGCGATTGCCCTCAGATCCTCGGTGGCCAGCTTGAGATAGGGGATTGTGGATTCGCTCGATCGATGTCCGAGCAGGTCGCCGATCACCTTTTGCGGCACCGACGCGCGCAGCAGTTCGACGGCCCTGGCGTGGCGGAAGATGTGAGGGCCGCATTTTCCTGGCGGCTTGATCCCGGCAGCCCACAGCCGCCGTCGCACTTCGCTATGCAGGTCTTGCAGGGGCCGGTACGGCGCACGCGAGCGGATAAAGATTTCCCGCCTGTCTGTCTCAGGGCGTCCATGCCGTAAATAGTCGAGCAATGCCTCGCCAACCGGCGCCATCAACGGCAGGTACGAACAAGCGCCGGTTTTTGTATGCCGGATGCGCAAGGATTCCGCACGCCAGTTGACGTCCTCCAACAGGAGATTGCGGATTTCACCGGAGCGCAGCCCATAGGTCGCCAGCAGTTGCAATATGGCATAATCACGCAGCCCTTTGGGCGAGGTGTCGCGCCTCGTGATTTCCAGGACGGCCGCAATCTGGTCACGGCCCAATGTCGAAGGCACGCCTTCATAGGCGTACAGCACCGGGCCTACGACATGACCCGTGAGATCGGCGGCGACGTACCCCATGCGGTGCATGTAGCGCAGCAGCGAGCGAAGGCGTTCAGCGACATCCTTTAAGGACCGACGGCTCAGACCCGGCGCGCGCATGTCCATGTAGAGATCGATGTCCCGCACGCTCAGTTCCATGACGCTCGCCGTTCCGCCGTGATCGAGCTGCCATGCCAGAAAGTGACGCGCTTCCCACATCAGCGCGTAGATACTTGCACGGGCCAGGCCGCGGTCCTCATGCAGCCAGCGATCATATTCGCAGCATATCGCGTGCCGAACCGTCGCCTCTGGTCCGATCACTTCCGGTTCAGGCGGCCATTTGCCTTGGGCGAGGCGCAGCAACGCGTGGATTCCTGAGCGAGGGATCGCGTGCCACCGTGACGCGGGTGCTCGGTCATGACGCTTGCGAAAGCACCGGATTGCGTGGTGCAGATATTGTTCGATCTGGGGCGGCTTCACCGCCGCCACGTCCAGCTTCCGCCGTGCCAGGTATTGGAGAAAGCCGCGCGCGTAGCTGCAATAATTGGCCGCTGCCACCGGGCTATATTTCTGTCGGGCAAGGTCTTCCGCAAGCCTGGCGATCAATTCTTCATCGGGACTTAGCATCATTGGCTCCTCAGTCGGTTCGACGACCGCTGAGGTTCGCAACGTACTGGCTCCAGTCAAATAATGCGGATCCTTCCGCCTTCCGTCAGCAATGAAAAATAATGCTCAGCACTGTAGTTCGATTATCGCTGAAATTCTGCGGTTTTAACGCAGCCCGAACCTCGTTCCTTCACATTACCGTCACCTCGCGATTACTCGCCTAATGTCGAGCTGCCCATTAGGTCAACCATGATCCGATATAGTCCGCATGACGCACGGTCGGAACGATGCCCAGCGCCGCGCACAGGAAAGCCGATCCCATTTCGGCCACATATCCTGACAGTCCAGCCCAAAATGGCGGTTGGAAGGTGAAAACCATCGGTTGCCTCCAGCACTGCCCAAAAGCCCCATGGCCTCCCCCGAGGCGGGGGTGGGCGGCGAGAGCGACCGGAGAGGCCTGCTGAAGCGGCGGGCTGCACCCGCAGGGGCGAAATGAAATGGAGCAGCCCGGCGAAGCCGAGGCTTGCAGCGCGCCGCGGCGGGCCTAGCAGGGAGCGCCGACCACTCCCGCATCGAGGGAGAGGCCAAAAAATCGGAGCCGCCGCGCAAGCGGCGTCCGCTTAATGGCGGGCGACAGCCCGCATCGACATGCATCGCGAAGCGGCCGATCGCGCGAGGGATCGGCCGCCATGGCAGTGGCGCTCGTGCGTTAAGTCAGCATGTAGCCGACGTCGGAGGCGCCGGTCGGATAGGCGAACATGGTGGAGCGAAGATCGGCCGCGGTGAGGCCGTGGCGGATTGCCAGACCGAAAACGTTGATTACCTCGTCGGCGTTCGGCCCCACGAGATGCGCGCCGAGGATGAGGTCCGTGTCCTCGTCGATCAGCAGCTTATGGCCGTAGACCGGCTCGGCGAGGCGGCGGGCGGTGAACCAGTCTGGCGTCGAGGCTGCGTTGACCCGGAGCGCGACGCCGCCGCGGCGCGCCGCCTCCTCTGACAGTCCGACGGCGGCGATCGGCGGCAGAGTGAAGGCCACGCTCGGCACGCCGCGATAGTCCGGCTGGTGCGTCGGGCCATCCAGGAGGTTGGCGGCAACTACCTTGGCATCGTGGCTGGACACCGGCGTCAGCCGCGGCCCGACTCCGGCAGCGTCGCCGGCGGCATAGACCCGCGGGTTGGAAATGCTCCGCAGATGCGCGTCGAGCTGCAGGCGCCCGTCCTGCACCGCCACCTCGCCGGCGGACAGGTCGAGCGCCTTGAGGTCAGGACCGCGCCCGGCGGCATGAACGACGAGATCGGCGGCGACGCTGAGATCAGGCTCGCCCTGGCGCTCGGCGTGGACCAGCAGACCGCTCCCGCTGCGCTCGACCCGGGTAACGGTGGCACCGGTCTCGACGCGGATGCCGAGCGCCTCGAACCGGGGCGTCAGCCAGCCCACCAGGTCGGGATCGAAGTGCGGCAGGAGCCGCTCGGCCCGCTGTAGGATGGTGACCTCTGCGCCCGCTCGGGCCGCCAGATGCGAGAACTCCGCAGCGACATAGCCGCCGCCGATCAGCACGATCCGGCGCGGCAGGGCCTGAAGCTCCAGGAACGCATCGCTTGTGCTCACCAGATCTTCGCCCGGAATGCCGAGCGGGACTGGACGCGCGCCGCTGGCGATCAGGATATGGCGGGCCCGCAATGTCCGGCCTTCCACCACGATCGTGTCTGGGCCGGCAAAGCGAGCAACACCGTGTAATGCGTCGACACCGAGCTCGGCGTAGCGGTGCGCCTGCTTGGCGGGGATCGGATCGGTGAAGGTCCGCTTGAACGCCATCAGGTCGGGCCAGTCGATCGCCAGCGTGCCGTCGACGCCATGTCTGGCCATGCGCCTTGCCGCGTCGATCGCTTCCTCGCCGCTGACCAGCATCCTCTTGGGATCGCAGCCACGCAGCGCACAGGTGCCGCCGAACGGACGGTGATCGATGACGGCGACGGACCATCCAGCGGCACGGACCCGGCCGACCGCGACCTGCGCTGCCGTGCCACTGCCGATGACGATCAGGTCGTAGGAAGCCATGGTCGCATCTCCATCCGCATCGGCGCAAAAATCGCGCGCCCAACCTCGAGCGCTTCGGCCAGGCACAGACGAATGCCGTCATCGGCTCCGACCGGACCGCTCGCGCACCAGGCCGCCAGATGATCGTCATCGCAGAAGAAGGCCTGCAAGGTGCAGAGCGACGATGCCGCGCAGCCACTGGCATAGCGACGGCCGGACCAGACGACGATCGCGCCCGGCTCAACCTCTTCCAGCTCGCGGCCGCGGCTGGGGGTATGGATGGCGAGCGTGCGCCGGCACTGGCGGCAGGCCGAGCGGATCATGCAGTCCCGCTCCAGCATGGCGCCGATCCCCAACGCGTCGATGGCGCACATGGCGCTCATGGTCACTCCGCTGACTTCGACTTGATGTTCGCTGGGGCCGTCGGTGAACGGATAGGCGCCGGTCACCCGGCCCGCGCCGTCGAGGACCACGAGATCGCGCCCGGCGAGCCGCTGCAGGGCCGAGCCGACCTCGCCGGAGGGGAGTCCCGATGCGGCGGCGATCTGTGCCGGCACCGGCGAGCGACCATCGGCAGCATAGGCTTGAAGCACGGCGCGCCGGACCCGCTCCTCGACGCCGTCCATCCCGCGCCACTTCGAACCGATGAACGCCGCGAACAGTGCCGTCAGGGCTGCGCGGGCGCTGGGTGTTGTGACTGCGCTCCAGTCCGGGACAACGGCACCGCCGGGAAATGTAACCGTCGATCCAAAGGCGGCTTCAGCGGATGATGCGCGCGCCATCGCCCGCCCTCCTCAGCCGCAGCACGCCTTGCCGCCGCTCTCCTGGATCGGCGGACAGGGCACGTCGCCGTAGGAGCAATAGACGCAGCAATCGCCCGGCTTGGGCTTGAGGACCGCGCCGCAACCCCGGCAGTCGTAGAAATACTGGCAGGCATTGGTCGGCATGGTCTCCGTCGCCCGATGACCGCAGTGGGGACAGGTCAGCGTCGAGCGCAGCTCGGGGGTGGCATCAGACATAGCGATAGCCTGCCCAGAGCAGGGCCGCACCGAGCAGCAATCCGATGAGCGTGAGAACACGCATCCAGCGCGGCGTGCATATGCCGCCCGGCCCACAGCGCGCCGCCGTAACTTGCTGGCGCAACAGCAGCGCCGCGCCGGCAAGCAGGCACAATGCGCCAATGAGGAGAAGCGGCGTGCGATACGGCGCGGCGACAATGGCCACGCCGCCGAGCCAAGCTGCGCCGATCCCGGCGGATGCGAAGAGGATCGGCAGCGCACAGCAGGCGGCGACGCCGAACGCCGCAGCGATCCCCGCCAGCGTGAGCGTGGCGGTGCCGATCCCCTTAGGCGGGCTTGGCGTCTGGGTCACGGGCGACTCCTTGTGGCGGGCATTGAGCTGTCCTAACATCTGTAGCGACTACAGACTCAAGAGGTATTTTGGGGATGGCCGCAACCGGCGCGATCCAGATCGGCGAACTCTCACGCCGCACCGGATGCAACATCGAGACGATCCGCTATTACGAGCGGATCGGGCTGCTGCCCGCTCCGCCGCGGCGGGGCCGCTACCGCAGCTATGGCCGGGAGGACGTGGCTCGCCTGGGCTTCGTGCGCCGCGCGAGGGAGCTGGGCTTTACCCTGGACGAGGTACGCGCCTTGCTCGGACTCGCGGTTGGCGGTCAGGCCTCCTGCGCCGAGGTGCGCGAGCTCGCGGCGTCGCACCTGAAGGACGTACGCGCGCGGATCGCGGACCTCAAGCGGATGGAACGGGTTCTGGCCGACTCGGTGCGCGCCTGCGATGCCGGTCGGGATCCGGGCTGTCCGCTGCTCGACACACTTGGCGCCGAAGTGCGGGTCGCGTGAGCATTACGGCTGTCGGGCGTGCATCCAGTCGGCTGCCGCCTGCGCCTTGCTCGCCGCGGTGAAGATCGCCCGAGGCTCGTCCTTGAGCAGTTGCAGCCAGGAGGCGATGTAGGCCGCATGATCGGGTCGCGGTTCGTGCGCGATCCCAAGATCGGCGAGCAGGAACGATGCGGTCAGTTCGGCGGTCGCTTCCTCCATGGCGAGCGCGTGCCTGGTCCACTTGGCGCTGAAATCCCGGTCAAGCCGATGGGCTGCGCCACTGGCATGAGCCGCTTCGTGAATGTGGGTGGCGTAGAAGCCGTGGGCATCGTGGAAGGCGCTGAAATCCGGCATGTGAATGCGGTCTTCGGCGATATGATAATAGGCGCTGGCCGAGCCGTAGACAGTATCGATGCCGAGCGCGGCGATGAAGGCTTCGGCGGCGGCGAGGCGTTCGCTCTCAGGCAGGTCCGGCGCCGGTTCGGGCGCGTAGCCATCGACCTGATCGGCGTTGAACAGGCTGAACGCCTTGGCGAAAAGCCGTCGATGGTCGTCATCGCCGCCGGCGTCGTCACCCTTCGCGCGAAACTCCTTCCAGAGGACGCCGAGGCTGGCGTGCTCGCCCTTGCGGACCTGCGCGCCGAGCGCCTGCCACTGGCGATAGGTGCCCCAGACCCCGCTCGCGTAGCCGCTGCCATAGGCGGCCGCCCAGAGCGAGATCGTATTTATGCCGCGATAGGGCTTGCCGCTGGCGACGTTGGTCGGGCGGGTGACGTCGGCGCCAAAATGATGCCACGGCATGCGCCAGGTGCCGGTGCCGGCTTCGATGGCGTCGACGATCGCTTGCGTGACGCGAGCGTAGACGTCTGAGCGTGGTGAGGCTGACATGATATGTTCTCCGTTCTCGCGCCGGGGACCATCCCCGGCGGCGGAGGCCCGTTCGCGCCGGGCACAGGGGGGCTCGCGCACCCGTCAGGGCCGCAGCGAAGCGAAGGACGGCGAAGCCGTTGCGCGGGCGCGCCGACCGGCGCAGGACTCCGCCAACAGCCGGGGTGGTCTACGGCGCGGGAGGGTCGATCCCGGCAATCACCGCGGTCAGGCGATCAAGCTCGCGCTGGAGCGCCTGACGCTGGAGGTCGGAGATGCGCCGTTCGCGTAAGTGCGCCCGGGCATCGGCCGCCGCACGTTCCCAGGCCGGTCTGTGGCGGGCGGTGATGCAGGCGTTGGGGCAGCGGGTCGGTTCGCACAGGGCGGTAAGCGGCTGCGCGGGATCGGGGGTCGTCACGCGCTTGAGGCAGAGCGCGGTCGCGGGATCGAAGAAGCAATCCGCGAGCGGGCCGACATGGAAGGTGCGCGCGACGCTGGCGAGCATGACGCGCAGGCGGGCCCGATCGGCGATCATGGCGGGCAGTGGCCCGAGCTTAACGGCGGCATCGTCGAGGGTCCGCGCGATGCGTGGTCCCGCCGGTCCGCCGAGTGATGCGCCGCCCTGCCGCCGGTCGAAATAGTCCAGCAGATCGTCAATCTGACCGAGCCGGCGCTGCGCCTCGACCTCTGCGCGAAACCCCGATCCACTGGTCCCGGCATAGCCCTCGAAAGCGGCGACCGAGGCATGCTTGTACTGGATCATGCCGGCGATGGTGCCGAACGGACGGTTGGCGATGTGCCACGCGATGGTGCGCCGGAACTGCCGCGTCGTGATGCGCCACGGCTTGCCATCGGGGCCGGGTGGGATGACCGGCGCATCGGGGCTGCCGAAGACGGTGTTGAGGTGGTCGCGGAAGGCGTTGAGCTGGCGGACCACCTCGCTCGACAGATGCGTCTTGGTGACAGCGCGGGGACGAAGCACCGGCCAGAGCGTGTCGCTTCCAGTCTTCCGTGCCGCGTGTTCCGACAGCCGTTCGAGCACCGTGATCGCCTCGGCCACCGGTTCGATCGTCACCCAGCTCGCCGACTCACCGGCGCTCGATCGGCGCTTGTAGAGGGTCGATCGGACGCGTTGCCGCTCGATCAGGCCGTCTTCGCTGCGCGCGATCGAGAGGCAGCCGCGCCGCATCGCCTGGACCTCGCAGTCGCGCATGCCGGTCAGATAGGCGCATACGATATAGGCGGCGGCCTGCAGCATCCGCTCCTCGATCGCTAGGGTCTTCACGTCGAAGCGGGCACGCCATGGCCGACCGCTCTCGGGAGCGATCGAGATCGGCGTGTCCATGCCGCCGACCTCGGTACCAAGCGATGCAACCGCTTCGCGAATGACATCCGGTGCGCCGGTAGTGAGCATGAGATGCATGGCCGGCTCGGCGACGGCATCGATGCCGGCATGCAAATGGAGGAGATGGGCGTTGATCGGCGGGGTTGCATCCCCGGTGAGGGGATCGATGCGCGTGGCGCCGTTGTGTGCCGTCGTCCAGATGGGCACGCCGCGTCCTTGCCGGGCTCGGCGCGCGAGATAGCGCTCGAGGCGCGCGCGCTGCCGCAGGCGGCGCTCTGCATCAGGCAGTCCGCGTTCGGCGGCGAGCAGCCGAGCGCGGACTGCCTCGAGCCGATCGAGCGCGACCCGAGCCGCCAGAATATCGGTCGCGAAGGTCGTGACATAGCGCAGCGACCAGGCGAGCAGCGGCGTGACAATCTCCTCCGGCATGCGTGGGGTGCGGTTCTCGCGCACATGCCGATATCCGGCGACGCGCGCAGCCGCTTGCCCGGCCCACGGCTCGAACCCGAAACCGCCTCCAGGCAGGTGATCCCGGAGATGGTAGAGATCGGTGACCACCTGCAAGAGCTGGCCGACGATGACGGGGCGCCGCGCTGAATCATCCCGCAGGTGGCGCGCATAAGCGTCGATCAGCGCCTGATCGATGCGGCCCAGGTCGAGCCGCCCAAGCCGCTCGCGCGCGAAGGCGAAGAACCGGCGAGCCCGGTTGAATGCCTGTCGGATGCTGGCGGGCGGCAGCTTCGGGTGGTAGCCGGGAAGACCGACGTTGAGGCGGGCGTAGAGATAGGCGCGCATTGCCGCCTGCACATCGGCATGTTCGAGCACGTCGAAATGCACGGTGACGTGGCAGCGCCGAGCGTTCTCGCGGAAGACGGCGGGACCGAGATCCCAGGTCGGGTCGCCGACGTGCGACAGCTCCTCGCGGGCATGGCCCGCCTTGAGCGGCGCGCTCGCCAGCACAGGGCGATCGTCGAACGCGGGCACGAGGGCATGGACGGGCGTGGTCATGCGCGTGCCTCCGGCGGCAGATAGAGCCGTTCGCTCCCCATCTGCCGGCGCGCTTCGGCGATAACGGCATCGGAGAAGACCGGCAGGACCTGGACCGTGATCCGGGTGTGGACGCGGCCGAACTTGGCGGCCCAGTCGCTCGCCGGCAGGCTGCATCGCTGCTCTTCGACGAACGCGAGAAAGGCGAGGATCGCGGGGAGCTTGCGCGCGGTGATGACGGCGTTGGGACAATCGAGGCAGCCCCAGAAGGGCTGCGCGCAGGGCGAACCGGGCTCGGCGAAAGGACTGCTATGGAAGCCCGCGCAGGCGGCGAGCCAGACATCCTGTTCGCCGTCGAGCACCGGACCCACCGTATCAGCCGACATCAGCGACGCGACCTGTTCGGGCGCTTCGCGCAGCGCCTGCTCGGCGGTGGGTGGAAGCACGGTCGGCATCGCCGCAGCGACCGCTGCGCGGAAGGCATCGGCGACGGCCGCCTCGTGCAACGGCCGGAGCGACGGCAGATCGGCATAGTGGCGCGCCGCAACCTCGCGGGTGTGACCGACCGCGAAGCGGGCCATATGCCCCTCGGTCTTGGTGTACCATAACGCCTTGTGGGTCTTGCGCAGCCGGGAAAGCAGCAGATGGAGCGGCTTCCCATCATCGCCGGCGATACCATGGCGACGAGCCCAGGCGGCGAGTTGGAACTTGGGATCGACGATGCCGGCGCGAAGGCCGCCAACGTTGTGATAGAGCCAGAGGCAATCGTCGGTCAGATGCTCGCGTGCGACGGCGGTGACGTCGATCAGGCGACGCATGAGGCCGCCGGGTGTGCCGCTACCACCATCGCGGACCCGCATGCTCTTGTGCTCGGCACCGCGGGCGCGGCGCTTCAGATAGCGCAGCTCCACCGTGCCGGCATGCGGGTTGGTGAGACAATCCACGGTCAGCGTCTTCAGGCACTCCGGCTCGAGGCCGGTATCGAGCGTGAGCAGCACGAGCAGCGCCGGCAGATCGCGCGCGAGCAGATGATGGCGGCCATGCAGGTCGTCGATGAGCGTGCTGATCGGCAATCCGCGCCGCATGCGCATGAAATAGAGGCGCTTCAGCGCGGGCTGGTCTGCGACGATAAAGCCCTGCCGCGCGATGATCGCTTCGACATCGGCGCGCGCCCTGGCGACGACAGGGTCGCCCTCATCAGTGCGGTCGTCGGCGCCGAGGCGGCGAAGCATCGCTTCGATATCGGCCCTCGCGGCGTCGCGCAGCGCGCGGGCGACGAAGGGGCTATAGGCATCGCGCGGGGTCGAGCGGCCCGCCGAAGTGGCCAGCGTGTAGCGCAGCCGCTCATGCAGGTCGGGCGCGATCCGATCGGGCCGGTCTGCCTCGATCGCGCGCAGCGTGTTGATGACCTTGCCGACCGTTATGTGCCGGTGGATCGCGCCCATCCCACGCCGTTCGAGCGCGGACGCAAAGCCATCGATATGGACTGCGCGCAGGTCGTTGACGCCGGTCACCTCCGGCGCATCATCGCCAAGCCAGGCGAAGAAGTGGCGATAGACCTGAACATACTGCTTGATGACGCTGGCCGCACCGATGGGGCCGCCGAGCGCCGCCGATCGACGCAGCGCACCGGCGAAAGCGATGGCGAGTGGGCGAGGATCGAGCCCGGTCATATCGACTAGGACCGTTCCGCCATGCCGCGCCTCGATGGTGAACTTGAGGCCGAGCACAGGATCGGGCTGCGATCGCTCCGGCGTGATCGGCGCAAAGGCGACAGGCCGGCCCTTGCGGGGACGCCCGCTCATACGCCTTGCGGCCCCGGCAGTAACGCCAGCAGCTCCTCGACGGCCGCGTCCACCGTATCGGCGCGGGTCGCGATATGGTCGAGGTAGATATAGGTGGTGGTGAGGCTGGCGTGGCCAAGCAGGCGTTGCACCTGTTGCAGCGGGTCGCCCAGGATCAGCCGATAGCTCTCCACCGGCCCCACCGGCAATGCCGCTTCGCGCAGCCGCTGCTGGATCAGCAAGGCGAGCATATGGACTGCGAAGGCGTGGCGAAGCTGGTGCGGGCTGATCGACAGCGGGAAGCCGTTCTGTGCGCACCGCTTGCAGGCGCGGGTGAAGATCACCTCCCACGAGTTGGGGCGGACAGGCTGGCCGACCTCGGTCAGCCATAGCGCCGCCGGCTCGCGGGGCGTTCCATCCTCGTCGCACAGGATCAGGCGGCATCGTTCCTCCGGGGTGCAGATATCGCGCATGCGGTCGAGACCGGCGCGGGTGACAGGGATCGGTCGGTCGAAGCTGGCCGCACCGTCGCGCGCGGCGAACTTGGCCACGCCCGCGGCGCGCTCGACCGCGACATAGGCGGCGATCTGACGAAGCAGCCGGCGTGGGACCAGAACGCTGCGTCCGCGGTCGCCCTTGGTGAGCGGCGGCGGAAGGGGCAACCAAAGTTGTTGGACGTCACCGTCCTCGCGGTCGATCGCCGCGAGCTCGACGGTGAGCAAGCCCGACGCCTCTTCGAGGCGCAGGCCGGTGGTGACGAGAAGATCCGCGAACAGCGCGTTGCGCAGCCCATTACGGTCGCGAGCGCCGGGGCGCTCCGTGCCGTCAGGGGTGAGCCCGCGCAGGCCGACCTCGCGGAAAATGCGGTAGTCGTCCATCGTGACGAACCGGACATCCGATCGCCTGGCGACACGTTCATAGGCATCGTTGCGCGCCGCGATCATGCCGCGACGGCCACCTTGCGCCGGTCGCCACACGGCGCGGCGGCTGAACGGCGCGTCGGCGATCAACCCTTGCTGCTCGCCCCAACGGTAAAGGCGATCGAGGCTGGCGACGGCGCGGTTCCAGCTTGCCGCCGTTATCCGGTGATCGGCATCGTCGCGGCGTCGCTCACGATGATAGGCGTCGACATCGTCGCGGGTCGCAGCCCACACGGTCTTGCCGCAGGCATCGAGAAAACGAAGCCAGACTACGACATCATAGGCGTAGGCGCGAAGCGAGTGCCGCGAGCGGACGCCCGACAGCGGCAGGTCGAGAAAGAAGCGATCCAGATCGGGATCGTAGAGCGCGTCGTCGCGCTGGATCAGCGGCACATGCGCATCGAGGCCCCTGGCCTCGCGACGCTCGCAAACAGTAATGATCGACACCGGCGCGAAGCCCTCCCCCCGGACCCCCCACCCGGAAGCTGACCTTCACACCGATGCGCGCTATGGCCCGGCAGCTATCAGGCTGGCCTCCGCCAGCTCTTGGGTCAGCGCTACGGCCAGCCTGATTACTGCCTACCGTGGGCGTCCATCGCCGACCTTACTGCAATGTTGCGGACGGCGCAGACTGTCCAGATAACGCGACCAGTTCCTCGCGGGCATAGTCCTTCGTCCCGAAGCTGGTCCCGAATGTCCGGGCAAGACGCTTGGGATGGCCTGTCGCGTGAATCAGTTCGTGCAGACAGGTGCGATAATAGTCGACCTGCGCATAGAAAGCCGGTTGCGGCGGCACCTGCACAAAGTCTGCTGACGGAACATAATAGGCCTCGTCGCCGCCGATCCGGAAATCAACGCCGCTGGCGGCGATCACCTCCTCGGCGACCGGGATGATCTCACGTCCCGGGAGGGGAAGGGGATCGCGCGCAAGGCCGGGGTCAAGCCCCTCGCATTGCGCTACATTGAACAGGGTGAAGCGCTTGAGGAAGGCTATGGTCCTGGCTTGCCCACCTTCCGCAGCGACCCCCGCCTTCTCCTCGTCGGTGACGAACCGGTCGGCGTAGGCGACCATCGTCCCCTGTTCGCCCTTGCGAACATTGCCGCCTGCCTGCAACGCTTGGCCATAAGTCAGCCAGCCCTGCGAGGGCCAGCCGTTCGCGATGACCGCGCCCCAGAGCATGAGAATATTGACGCCCGAATAGGGGCGACCGGTGATGGCGTTGCGGGGCAGAGCAGGTCCAGCGCAGGCGGTGCTGTCCCATGGCTGAACCCATGGCAGGCGTCCCTCTTCCAGCTGCGATATGATTTTGGCTGTGACTTCCTCGTAGAGGCTTTTGCGGTTGGTGCCTTCACCATCTGCTGCCCGCAACTTGCGTTCCTTCCTCGCTCCGGGAGCGGAACGGGCCTTTCCGTTGATCATCTGGTTCATGCCTGTCCTCCAAGCCTGCCCAAAAACCACAAGGCCTCCCCGGAAAGCGGGGGTGGGCGGCGATGAGCGGACGGGAAGGCCCGCTGGAGCGGCCGGCGGCACCGGCAGGGGCGCAATGCACATGGAGCACCCCAAGCGTAGCGCCGGGGTTGCCGCAGGCCGCGGCGGGACTATCCGGGAGCGACGCCCGCTCCCGCGTTTCGGGAGAGGCCTCATCATCACGCCGTCGCGGCAAGCGCCGCAGCGACCATGGATAAGCCCGGTCCACAGGACGGGGCGTCGCGCCAGTGATCGTCACCGCAGGCCAAGACCCGGAGGGGCTTGGGGGCGAAGCCCTAGAGCACGGTCGGAAGGAGGCGCCGGAATGACGCTCTTTATGGAATGGACCTCACAAGAGGACGCCGCGGCCACAGGGAGTGATGGAAGCTCGCCCTGGAAGGTTGGCGAGGCATCTGTTCGCATCATGTGCCGGAGCGCGTGTTTGCAAACATCGATGCCGAGGAGTTTGATCAGGCGAATTTTGCGAGCCCTTTCCGGCGGTGGCAATCTTATCGGGATTGTCCGGCCGGCTGGATGAGCCGCTGGCTTGAGGATTGACCCGACGATCATGCGCCATGCGTGCATTGGGCGCTCCGGTTCGTGAAGCAACCGGGCTAAGACGTCGGAACGGACCGGCGGTCATGTCCTTGCCCATAGGAAGACATGCCGCCGTCCGCAGGAGGCCATGAGGACGCGACTCAAAACGTCAGCATGACCTGACCCGTCGGCAAGCTCACCCGCCGGGCTGTCCATATGATGATCTATCCGGAGGGGTGCAGCAAGTCTCCACGGTCAAGGCATTTGGCTTAAGACGGAGAGCAGCATCCTATCTGGTTTCCCAGCTGCACGCGAAAAGGGGCGCCCCAGACCAGCGGGGCGCCCCTCGGCTTATCGTGACCAGATGAGGTCGCAGGTCTTGCCATCCTCGCGCAGGACTAGCGAGGCGTAGACCGGAGCGGGGAAGCTTGGATCGTCAAACTTGCACGATAGATACTCCGATCCTGCGGCGGAGACCTTCTGCCAAGCCGCGCCAACGTCGGCATCGCCGGCGTAGAAGCGGTAGTCAGGCGCCTTGTCGGTTTCCTTCTCTGCCGGACGGAGGGTGACGCCGATATCGAGTGTCAGCGTCTTGATGGTGCCGGCAAAGCCGGCTTGGGTCTTGGTGAGTGTACCGATGATAGCCATGTTCATTCTCCTTTGCGGAAGGCCGCGCCCTTTGCGACCTCGATGGCGCCGAGAGGGGCGGAGGCGCGGTGACGGCATGCGAGATGCACCGCAGCGGCAGCGAAGGACCCGAAGCGCCGGCATTTTGTTTCGCGATGCAAAGCTGGCACGCCGGCGGCGGAAAATGGCGGCAGGCGCAGGGTTGCCGTCCAACCGCGAAGGCGCAGCCGGCTTCGGTCAGGCAGCCATCCCAGGAGAGGTCGGAAGGGCCGTTCCGCAGCTTTGGGAACATGTGCTGGGCGGCCCTCGATCCGAGCCCGGTCAGATCGAGCACCATTTTAGTGCGTGCGGGTCCGCGCAGGAAGGAGAAGTGGCTGGTGACCTGCAATTCGACATAGCGCGCCATCAGCCGAACATCCCGTGCATGAACCAGCTGAGATTGCCGGTCTCCGCGTCGACGCCATCACCGCGTCGGAAGAGCCAGAAGCGTTCGCCGCCTGCCGCCTCCGCCCGGAAATAATCCCGTACCGCCCACATTTCGTTCTCGTTCCTCCACCATTCGCCATGGATGCGCTCGGGGCCGTCGCCGGCGATGACGCGGTAGCTCTTGCCGCGCCAGGTGAAGCGGTGCGGCGGATGGTCGGGCATCAGAGCAACGACATGGACAAGAAGTTCAGGGCGCCTCAGCATCCGCACCGGCCGTTTCCAATCGGGCCAGCCCAGCGGCATTGCTAGCGGCGCGACACGCCGCACCGCCCGCTCGGGCACATCGCTTTCGTAGGACGAGAGGCGGAAGGGCCTGTCCGGCTCGATCCTGCCGGTCAACTGATCGATGAGCGGCGCGATGTCGCGCGGCCGATGATCATCCCCGCCAAGGCCGGCCTCTATCGTCTGGGCTGCGAGCGTCTCAACGCGCGGCGCGGCAAGGGTCATCGCTTCGATCCCGAGGCCTGGATCGATCCGCTCGACGCGCATGGCGAGCATGCGCTTCAAATGTAGGGGCTCGCGGGTCGCCCGGGCGGTGCCGATGGCGATGCGCTGCTCGCTGCCGTCCACGATCAGGCAGGCAAGATGCGCTGTGCGCAGGCCAAGGCCGCGTTGCTGCAGCGCGATGACCAGGTCCTCGATGAGATCGCCGATCACCTGGATGATCGCCTCTGCCGTGCCGATGGGCTCAAGCAGCCGCCGTCTCACGCGGGGCGCCTCGAACGGCACCACCGGGATTATGGGTTCGGCCGCCATGCCGCGCGCCTGGTCGAGCCGTTGCACGGTCGTGATGCCGAGCCGCCGGGCAAGGGGCGCGCGCGGCATGGAATAGAGGTCCGCTATCCGCTCGAGACCAAAGCGGGCGGCTGCGTGCAGCGCTTCAGGTTCAAGGCGCAGTGCGGCAAGCGGCAGATCGGCAAGCGCCTGCGTCTCTTCTCCCGGCGGCAAGAGCGTGATGGGGGCGCCGCCGTGGCGCGCAAGTGCATAAGCGGCGCCCCCCGTCCCCGCGACCGCGATGCTGGCGGTAAAGCCCAGCCGCTGCAGAAAGCGCAGCAGCCGGCGGCAGAAGCGCTGCTCGCCGCCGAAAAGATGGGTGGTCCCCGTCAGGTCCAGCCAGAGACCATCGGGATCGCAGACGCTGGCCGTCGGCGTCCAATGCCCCACCGCATGAAGGGCGAGGCGATCGAGCCAGGCGCGGTCGGCATCCGGCTCGGCGTCGCGGACCTCAAGCTCTGTCACCAGCGCGCGAGCGTGGGCCGCCGCCATGCCAGGCCGTAGACCAAGATCCAGCGCGACCGGGCAGGCCGAGGTGACAATGTCGCGCTGCCCGGAGCGGGCGATCAGGATAGTGGGCCTGCCCCACAAGCGCCTCCAGCTTATCGCAGGCGCTGAACCGCCGCCGCCTTCACCGGGTGCCATGGCCTTGAAGGGATGCTCGGCGGCTTCACTCCTGCGGCCCATCTCGCGCATGGACGGACGTTGAGGAGCCGGCAAGGCGTCGATGTCGGACTGGTTGGGCTTATGTCCTGGCGCTCCTTCTCGCGCCCAGCGCGCACCGGGCCGCCAGCCGCCGCCGCGCGGCACGGAGCATGCGCCTGGATCATCGTCGATCGGCCGCGCGAAACGGGGCGCGGCCGGGACGTGCTCAAGCGGCCTGGCTGGCCGCTCCAACCGCCGCAATCGCTCGATGGCGAGTTGCGGCAGGTAGAGCGAGGCGACCCGTGTCATCGCACGCTTCCAGTTCGAGGGAGAAGGGGACGCCGTTACGCTGGCGAACCAGCTCGACCGACCAGCGGGCGCGGCCCACCCCCGGATGAGGAAGGGGCGCAGAAGGTAGGCAGCCGATCCGCCAGCGTGTCATCGCCGAGGAGAGCCCGCTCAAGGGACAGCGCTCGCGCAACCGATGGCGCCGGTAGAGCAGGATTGGGGTCTTGCCGTCGGAAGCCGCGAGTTGCAGCCGGCGGGTTGCGGTCTGATCCGCCGCCTTCACCTCCGCAATGACGCAGGCCAGTGATCCATCGCGCAGGGCATCCTCCGCCATGGCGAGAACGGCGCTGTCCTTCAGGCCTTGCGCATAGAAAATCCGGTCGGGGCCAAGGCCCACCTGTTCAAGACCTGGGGCATAAAGGTCAAAACGGCTCAAGGCCCAGAAAATCTCGGCCTTCTCGCGCGCCGCGAAGCGCGCGGCAATACCGGCGGCAAAGAGAGTGGCGGCGGCATCGTCGTTCAGCGTTGCCGAAGCAGCGGCAATCTCATGCAGGCCCGCGCCATGCAGACCATGGTCGGCAAGCCGGTCATCCATCTCCGGCAATCCGAAAGGCAGCGAAGCGGCCTGCACCGAGCAGCTCTGCCCGAGGCTCGCGCGAAAGGTCGCAACAGCATCAGCTGAGGCTGATCAAGAGAAAGAGAAGGGTTGGGCATGGGAACATATCGACTCAGATGTTCCCTTTATGTTCCGTTGTCGCGCGGGATTCGTCAAGGCTGATGAATCCTGCCGCTCCAGTCTCTTGGCGTGGCTTATCGGCTCAACCTTTGAGCATCTGCAGCGTTGCTGGATCCCGCGCACCGTCAAACCAGCGGTCCAGCGCCTCGGCAAAGAGCGGCTAAGGGTCAGCCCACTCGAACAGCGTCAAAGAGGAGCGCAGCTTCGTGGCGTCGACAGAACCCAAGACCGCGGCCGGGTCCTGGCTCCTGAGTGCCTGCAGCGCCGACACGCACTCGAGATAGCGGGTGCCGAGCAAGCCATGGGCGAGATAGGCACGGGCTTCGGCGAGCGAGGCAATGCCGTAATAATGGGCAGTCGGGCTCTGGCCCAAACCACGAAGCTGCGGGAAGATGAACCACATCCAGTGCGAGCGTTTTGCACCCGCCCGAATTTCCGCCAAGGCCGTATCATAGATTTCAGCCTGCGCCTCGACGAAGCGCGCGAGGGTCGCATCGGCTGTCATCGAACGAGCCCTCCCTGTGCGGGTGGGGCACCATAGACCTGGGTGACGGGCAGGCTACCCGGCGGCAGCCAGCGCAGTACCTCATTGGTCGGCACCGTCGGATCAAGCCAGTCGGCCCATTGGTCGCGGGTGAGCGGGATGATCTGGCGATGATGATAGGGCGCAACGTCGGGGCCTGCATCCATGGTCAGCATCGTGAACGCCTCGCCAGCAGCGCTCTCGCGCCAGATGCCCGCGATGCAGAACCATGGGTGATCCCTCATGGTGAACAGCCATTTGTCGAGCCGCTTCTGTTTCGGGTCTGCCGGGTCGGTGAATTCATAGAAGCCGTCCGCCAGGATCAGGCAGCGGTGCGAACTGAATGCGCGTCCCTCGCTGCGGAAGTTGTAGACAGGTTTGCCCCTCGGGCCGGGCCAGCTCCAGCGCCTGTTTACCAGTTCGCCGATGCCCCGTTCGCCTTCAACGGAACGGAGGATGGGCGCTATGTCGGTGATCTTGATGTCCTCGCGCGCGGGCACATTGGGCGCGCCTTCAGGCATTTTGATCTTGATCTGCAGATTTTCAAAATCCTCGGCGATCGAGGCGATGTCCACCTCAAGGCGGTAGTCGTTGCACATTGCATGATCCTCACCAGCTGCGCCTCTTGCTCCCGGCCATTCAACAAACAGGGTTCGTCTTATGGCGGGCCTTGCTCCTCTAGGCTGTTTCGATGTCGGTCTGAGGAAAGTCGTCGCCCTTGTAGAGGAGCGGCACGCCGGCAATCCGGGCACAAGCATAGGCAAAGCAGTCGCCGAAGTTGAGGGAAGCCGGATGCCGTGACTTCCCGTAGCGATCATAGGCATCGATCGCGTGATCTCGGGCCTCTGGCGGTACCGCTGTGACCTGAATTTCGGCAAGGGCGAGAAATTCCTCTACGGCTTCATGAGCGTGACGAACCTCCAGGTCGAGAATCCGAGAAATTGCTAGGACCGTCTCCCAGACTGCGAGGGGGGATGTGATACGGACGCGCGCCTTCTGGAGGCGAGCCAACAGCTCCGGAGCGTCGCCTTCGGCAGCCAGTATCGATGTAAGAGCGGACGCGTCCACAAACATTATGGTTCACCATAGAGGCTGTCGATAAATTCCTTGTCGGCCGTTCGTCCCGCAGCAGGTCCCGCTTTTGCACGCAGGGAATGGGCAAACGCCAATCCGCGTTCCACCAGCGAAGGCATTTGCTGCTCGCGCTCGAGCTCGTGTCGCAACGCCCGGCGAACGGCTTCGGTCTTGCTTATTTTTTGCAGCATCGCCAGACGCTCTGCCATCCGGTTCACTTCATTATCCTTGACGTAAAGTGACATGGGATATCCTCCGATAAGTTGGATATACTTTATATATATCAGTGGAACAACACCCATCGACGCTGGAACGAAAACCGGTCGCGCCGCGCCTTGCTGCCGACCGTCGTTCTCTGTATGTTCCTATTATGGACTCGAGCGCAACTCCATTCGATACGGCCGCTGCGGGAAGCCGGCGTGCGATCATCAGGCGAAACCCCAATGACGCAGCTGAGATCGAGATGATCGAGGCGGTCTGGGGTTCCAATCCGCAGTTCAGCGACGGCATTTCCTATGAGTTCATCCGTGTTGAAGGAAAGCGCTTCGCCAGCAACCGCTGCCTGGTACCGGCGTCCGAATTCCATATCCGCAATGGTGAGAAGAAATTTCGCGCCTTCAGGGAAGACGGCAATTTCTTTTATTTGGCTGGGATCTGGGAGCCGCCCATGGGTGACTGGCCGGTCAGCTATCGTATCCTCACGGTCGATGCCAATCCCGAGGTAATCCGCTATCAGGCTCGCCATGGAGCGATTATCGAGCGGCGTCAGGTCATGCAGTGGTTGGACCTGAGCCGTCCCGAGTCAGAACTGCTCGTGACGCCACCGGCTCAGATGTTCCGAATCGAGGAGATTTTGACGAAACCGGTTCAGACCAGCCTCGCCTTCTGATCGAGGCAGCGAGCGTGCGGGGATGGGTCACGGTAGCCAGTACGGTCAAGGTTATGCCGAGCATCCGCTAGCGTGATCGGCGGTGAAAAACGGCACGGCCGAACATCGCAAAGGCGGCGATGAACGCCCATCGGAACCCAAAGGCCAAGACCTCGGTCGGCCAAACCGGATGGCCGCCATAGCGAGCGATCGATAGCGTGAGGGCACTAAGAGTGACGAGCGCCAACAGGAGCCAGATCGGGCGGGGATGCATGCCTCGCACTGCCACGGCTGACGGCAAAACTCCAGATCGCGCTGCGCCAATTTGTCCAGCGAGCCGATTGGGCAGTTAGATGTATGATTCGGAAATCCTGCCCCCGCGAACTGAAAGTGACCGATCGGGCCCGCCGCAGCAAACCTCTCCCATTGGCTTTGCAAACCCGACCCCTCCCGGTCACATCCGCCGCTCTCCGAGTCACAGGACGCACGAAATCATGCGATCAAACGGAGATAGTCTTCGCTCGCGATATCAGAATCTACTGCGATTATCTGCGACAAGTGATCGTTCCAGGCCTCAAGCGCGGCTCGCTTTTCATCGCGCCAATCATGCCGTTGATAGATGCCCGCCACGCCGGATCGAGCTAAGCCTACGTGATTTAGCACAGCCTCGGTAACTTCGAAGCGGACACCCAGACGTTGAAAATTCGTCGCCAGGGTGCGTCTGAGATCATGCAAACGCCAGGGGGGCAAGGCGGACCCGCGTTCTGCCGTGATTGCGCGGTCCACCTTCAATTTACCTTTGTGATAGCCGGTGAATGAGCCGCCCCTGGAGGTCAAAAAGAGCCTTCCATGACCGGGCCACTGCGCTCCCCCGGCGACGTCATCAAGGACGCGGATGGCAAGGTCGTTCAAGGGGATCGTATTCGCCTTGCCATTCTTCGCCCGTGTGCCGGGAAGGGTCCAAAGCTTTTCGGCGCGATCGAGCTCCTCCCATGCAATCTTAGACACCTCTTCTCGGCGTTGGCCAGTTACTATGAGGAGCCGAACTATCGGACCGAAACAAGGATCTGCTATAGGAGCGTGCTTCCAGATTCTTTTAAGCTCATCGTCGGCGAGCCAGCGCTCCCGTGGCGTGACAGGAGGCGGCGTCTCCATACCTTCCGTAGGACTGCGCTCGAGATCGCCTCGGCTGACGGCCCAGCGAAACATGCGTCTGATCACTGCGAAGACATCTCGCCGCTTGGCGATCTGACTGACGGGCATGGCGTCGAGAACAGCGGCTATGTCGGATCGGGTGATCTGCGGCAGCGGTTTGTTCTTGAGTATGGGCTTAACATGCAGTCGGAGGGAGCGCTTGACCATTTTTGTCCACCCCTCTCCCCTCACTGAATTACCGAAGAGATCCGCGTAGTTGGAGAAGGCGAGATCGACGGCCTCCCGCCGCCGCAATTTGTCTGCTTCGACCGGGTCTCGGCCTTGCGCGACAAGGATCAGGAGGCGCTCTGCTTCGGTGCGAGCGGTCGTCGGTGTCCAGGGGGATCCGTGCCTACCAATTGTATATCGCCGCGTAGCAGCCTCACGGCCGCCCATCCTGTATTGGAGGACGTAGGAGATGGCTCCTGATTTGGTAAATTTGGCCCCGAACCCTTTGGTATCGAGGTCCCAAACAAAGCCGATATAGCCTTGGGACACCAACGAATCGACGGTCCGCTTTGTGATTTTTCCATTCGCCAACTTGGGGCCTCCCGCCTAGCGTGCCGAGTAATCACCGGGTAATCACCGTAGCGGAAAACACTGCTAAAAGACTACCAGGCTGGCGTAGGCAGGTCAGAAAAAACCTTTCTTTTTCAACGCTATAATACGATCTACCTACGTCTCCAGCGCACATACCACACTTCGTGGCCCAGGCTTCGGGCCTTGGCTTCGTAGCGGGTTTCGGGCCAGCCGCCGGGGCGGGTGAGGAAGTCCTTGGGATCGTTCGCCAGCCAGTCGAAATCGGGATGGCCGTTCATCACCATCAGCGCCCAGCGAAGATAGACCGGATGATCGGTGCCGAAGCGGAACTCGCCGCCGGGTTTCAGCTTGCGCGCGATCATTCCGACCGGGCCGGGGTTCATCATGCGGCGCTTGGCGTGGCGCGCCTTTGGCCAGGGGTCGGGATGGAGCAGATAGACGAAGCTCAATGCCCCGTCGGGGATGCGCGAGAGGACTTGCAGCGCGTCGCCCATATGGACGCGGACATTACCGAGCGCCTTGTCGCGAATATGGCCGAGCGCGGTGACGACGCCGTTCAGGAATGGCTCGCAGCCGATGAAGCCATGGTCGGGCAGCATATCCGCGCGATAGGCCATATGCTCGCCGCCACCGAAGCCGATTTCAAAATGGAGCGGGCGGTCGTAGCCGAAAAGGTCGGCGGCGGTGATTTCGCCTTCTTCGGGGACCGAGACGGCGGGGAGCAGCGTATCGACGAGTTGCTGCTGGCCTGCGCGGAGCTTGTGCCCCGACTGGCGGCCGTAAAGGCGGTTGAGCGTGGTGGGGTCGCCGGATTTGTGCGCGGTCATGGGCGCGCGCTTAGCGGGACGGAGCCATGGGGGCAAGGGCAAGGCGCGCAGGGATTATCTCCCCGCGCGCCTTGGTCATTGAGCAGCTTTGAGCGTTAGAGCGCCGCCTTCAGCTTTTCGATCAGGTCGGTGCGTTCCCAGGGGAAGAAGTCGCCTTCGGGCTTGCGGCCGAAATGGCCATAGGCGGCCGAGGGGCGATATATGGGCTTATTAAGGCCAAGATGCGTGCGGATGCCGCGCGGGGTCAGGCCGCCCAGTTCCTTGATCGACTTGATCGCTTCTTCGATCTTTGCATCGTCAACGCTGCCGGTGCCGTGGGTATCGACATAGAGCGACAGCGGCTCGGACACGCCGATCGCATAGGCGAGCTGGATCGTGCAGCGGCGGGCAAGCCCGGCGGCGACGATATTCTTCGCCAGATAGCGGGTGATGTAGGCGGCAGAGCGATCGACCTTGGTGGGGTCCTTGCCCGAAAATGCGCCGCCGCCATGGGGCGATGCGCCGCCATAGGTGTCGACGATGATTTTGCGCCCGGTGAGGCCAGCGTCGCCATCAGGCCCACCGATTTCAAAGCTGCCGGTCGGGTTGATGTGATAGACGGTTTCGTCGCTGAGCAGGTCGCCGGGCAGGACTTCGGCGATGACGCCCTTCACATAGTCCTTCAGCTCGGCTTCCTTGGCGCCCGTGTCATAGCCCGGCGCATGCTGGGTCGAGACGACGATGGCGGTGGCGGCGGCAGGCTTGCCATTTTCAAAGCGCAGCGTGACCTGGCTCTTGGCGTCCGGTTCCAGGAAGGGCGCGCGGCCGCTGTGGCGGTCGGCGGCCATCTTCGCCAGGATCTTGTGGCTGTAGTCGAGCGTGGCGGGCATGAGGTCGGGGGTTTCGTCACAGGCGAAACCGAACATGATGCCCTGGTCGCCCGCGCCTTCATCCTTGTTGCCCGCGGCGTCCACGCCCTGCGCGATGTGCGCGGACTGGGCGTGAAGGTTGTTTTCGAAGCGGAAAGTTTCCCAGTGGAAGCCGTCCTGTTCATAACCGATGCGCTTTACGGTTTCGCGAACGGTCCGTTCGATCTCTTCCTGCGCACCGGGCGCCCATGCGCCGTCTTCATAGACGCCCTTGCACCGGATTTCACCAGCGAGGACGACGAGCTGGGTCGTGGTCAGCGTTTCGCAGGCGATGCGGGCTTCGGGGTCCTTGGAGAGGAAGAGATCGACGATGGCGTCGGAAATCTGGTCCGCAACCTTGTCGGGATGGCCTTCGGATACGGATTCCGAGGTGAAGAGATAGTTGCTGCGCATGGGACTCCCGTTAGCAGGCTGGCTTGAAAAGCGACATAAAGAAAAGTTTATGTGCCCTATTAGCTTTTCGTTCTGGGGATGGCAATGGCCAGACCGGCAAGCAGCATCATGAACAGGATGGACGCCCAGTTGCCCAGCCGCGCGAACAGCGTTGGGGGCAGGGCTGGCGGCAGCGCGCCGTCGAGGAAACCGGCGCGGTTCAGGCCCAGCGCGCGCAGCACATGGCCGCGCGCATCGACGACGGCGGAGACGCCGGTGGGGGTGGAGCGGATGATGGGGATGCCCTCTTCAATGGCGCGCAGGCGGGCTTGCGCGAGATGCTGGACCGGCCCCCAACTGCCGAACCAGGCGTCGTTGGAGGGGTTGAAGAGGAAGGCGGGGCGATTGGCCGCGTCGATCACCTGCCCTGAGAAAATGATTTCATAGCAGATCTGGACGCCCATCTTGATTTCCGGGCGGCCTAGCGTGGCGGGCAGGGGCAGGCTTTGCGGGCCGGGGCCGGGCCAGAAATCGGCGTCACCGGGCACGAGGCGCGACAGGCCGATTGGCTGGAGCAGGGCGCGCATGGGCAGATATTCGCCATAGGGGACAAGGTGCGCCTTGTCATAGCGGCTGAGCAGCTGTGCCTGGGGCGAGACGATAAAGAGGCTGTTGTTCGCGCCCGCCAGCGCGTTGGTGGCGACGCCATTTTCCTCCACCTGCTTGAAATAGACCTTCGTCGCGCCGGTCATCAGCAGGTCGCCGGGACCGAGCAACGCGGCGAGGCGGGCGCGCCATAGCGGTTCCATGTCGAGATAGGCGGGGATCGCGGCTTCCGGCCAGAAGATGAGGCGGGGGGCGGGCCGCTGTTCGCCGGACAGGCGGGCGAGGGTGCGGAAATGCGCCTCCTCTAGCTCCGGCGAATATTTTTCATCCTGGCCGATGTTCGGTTGAACGACGCGAATGCGCGGTGCGCCTGCGGGGGTCGGCGGCGCGGGGGCAAGGAGGCCCCAGAGCGCGAGGGCGCAGAGCGGCGCGGCTATCGCGGCGGCGGGGAACCAGCGGCGACGGAGGCCTAGCAGGATGGCTCCGGCCGCGAGGATCGTCAGCGCGCCGAGGCCATAGGTGCCGATCAGCGTCGCCGCGATGGCGATGCCGGTGGGGAGCAGCGTGACGCCGAGCGGGTTCCACGCAAAGCCGGTGAAGGCCACGGCGCGCAGATATTCGCTGGCGATCCAGCAGGCGGCGAAGAGGAGGATGAAGGGAAGGCCGCTGCGTTCGGCCCGGAGCAACTTGCCGGACAACCACCACGCGCCCAAAGCCGCAAGGGCGGGATAGACGGCGAGATAGAG
Source organism: Sphingobium herbicidovorans (assembly GCF_002080435.1). Lineage (NCBI taxonomy): Bacteria > Pseudomonadati > Pseudomonadota > Alphaproteobacteria > Sphingomonadales > Sphingobiaceae > Sphingobium > Sphingobium herbicidovorans. The sequence goes on from NZ_CP020538.1 coordinate 2,670,455, forward strand.
CGACAGGATGACCACCGCGCTATAGCCGAACCAGTGCGGCATCGCGTCCTGGAAGCTGAAGGCGTGGGCGATCCAGTTGAGGCCCAGCGTGAAATGGCCAAGGCCGAACAGCCAGCCGCGGGTGAAGGCTGCGCGGGGCGCGGGTGCGCGCGCGATAAGCCAGAGGAGCAGCGCGAGGCAGGCGAGGGTGACGGGCCAGAGCCGAAGTGGTTCGAAGCCGGTGGCGGCGAGGAATCCTGCGCCAAGCGCGCCGAGCCGGGGATAGCGGGCGAACATGTCCTGCATGGACCGAGCGATCAGCGCAGCGTGGCCATGGTGGCGCCGCTGCATGCGTCGCTCTTGTCCCCGCCGCCCGACAGCATGGAGGCCGCGATGAAGCCGCCGACGACAAGGACCAGGAAGGCTGCGGAGAGCAGGCCCAGATATTTTTCGATGAACGCCTTTATGGGGCGACCGAATTTCCAGAACAGAAAGCCCACCAGCATGAACTGGAATGCGCGGGACAGGATGCTCGCCCAGATAAAGGTGAAGAGGGGGAGGCCGATGAAGCCCGCAGTGATGGTTATGAGCTTGAAGGGGATCGGCGTCGCGCCCTTCACCAGGATGATTTCCGCGCCATATTCGCGCAGATAGCAGGCGGCGACCGGGAATTTGGAGGCCAGGCCAAGGGTGTCGAGTATCTGCTGCCCGACCGCTTCATAGAGGAAAAAGCCGATGGCATAGCCAAGCATGCCGCCCAGCACCGAGGCGAGCGTGCATATGACGCCAAAGCGGATCGCGCGTTCCGGCCGGGCAAGGCACATGAGGCCGAGCAGCGGATGCGGCGGAATAGGAAAGAAGCTGGATTCCATGAAGGATATGACGAAGAGCCAGCGTTCGGCATGGGCGTGGGCGGCTTTGGCCAGCGTCCACTGATAGAGCTTGGTGAGCATCGGTGGCGGACGTAGCGGAGATTGAAACCGACCGCCAGCGCTTTCCTTTTCATGACAAAGGCGAAATTGTTGACCCGGTGCGGGGCGCCTCTAGAATCGGGGCAAAGGAGAAGGTCATGCTAGGCATGGGAGAGGGCGCATGCTCGTTTGAATTCAACACCGATCCCGCGACGTTCAAGGTGGGCGACACAGTGAGCTATCGCGTGACGGGGAGCCTTGAAGGCATGCCCTTTGTCGGCACGCTGCTGGAGGTGCATGAGGATCATGTCGTGCTGACGTCCGATCCGGAGGATAAGGCGAGCCGGATGCGGGCGACGCGCGAAAGCCGCCCGGTCGTGCGCGAGGAAGACATATGCTGAGGTGACGGCGTTGACGCGCGGGCGGCGTGTGGGCAAGACCCCATTTCCGCATCAGCAGCCCGGCCGTTATTTCGTGACACTGACTTCCCCATCATGGTCCAGGGTGCGCGAGCGCGGCGGCGGCCTGCTGTTTGCGCTGGGGCTGAATGGTTTGCTGCTGCTGGCGTTGCTGACGCTGTCGCCGCAGCCTGAGCCGCGGGTCGAGGATCCCCGTCAGCCGGTGACTTTCGAAATGGCCGCTGCGCCCGAAGCCAGGGCGGAGAAGAGCGAGCAGCGGCAGGAGAAGCGGGCCGAGGCGGCGGAAGCGCGCAAGCCCGCCGTCGTCCAGCCGCCCAAGCCATTAGAGACGCCCACGGAAGAACGGCCCGCGACGTTACCCTTCCTGCAACTCGACCGCGCGCAGATGGCGTCAGCGGACATCGGCAAGATGGCGCGCAAGGATGTGGGCGAAGGCGCATCGGGCCAGGGGGACAGCCGCATGGCGGCTGGGCCGGGCGAGGGGCCGGGCGGCGTGCATCTGTTCGAGGCGGAATGGTATCGGCGGCCAAGTCATGCGGAATTGTCCACCTATCTGCCCGCGAGCGCGCCGGGCGACGGATGGGGGCTGGTGGCCTGCAAGACGGTTGAGAATTTCCGTGTCGAAAATTGTCAGGCGCTGGGCGAATCGCCGCAAGGGTCGGGCTTTGCACGGGCGGTGCGGCTGGCCGCGTGGCAGTTCATGGTGCGCCCCCGCGCGTGAACGGCAAGCCGATGATCGGCAGTTGGGTGCGGATCAGAATCGATTACAGTCGCAAACTGGTGGACGGCGGCGCGGCTGGCATGTGATTTAGGTTGCGTTTCGATACTTGTTTGGCATGATCCGCCCATTGACCGATCCGGGAGGAATATCATGATCATCTATGGTGCGCGGGTTTCACCCTTTGTCCGCAAGGTCATCGTCTTCGCCGCAGAAAAAGAGCTGGCGGTAGAGGTGAAGCCGGGCGGGTTCGGGCAGGGCGGGGAAATCTTCGCCCAGGCATCTCCCTTCGGCAAGATACCGGCATTTCAGGATGGCGATTTCCTGATCAGCGACAGCAGCGCGATCATAACCTATATGGATGCTGTCCAGCCTGAACCGAACCTGATCCCGCTGGAGCCGAAGGCGCGGGCTCGGACAATATGGTATGAGGAATTTGGCGATACCATCGTGCAGGCGGCGGGCGCTGCGATCTTCTTCAACCGCGTGGTCGCGCCGCTGATGGGCATGCCGCAGGATCTGGCGGCGGCGGAAAAGGCAGAGGCCGAAGCTCTGCCGCGCGTGCTGGATTATATCGAGAAGACATTGCCTGACAGCGGTTTTCTGGTGGAGGATCGATTTACGTTGGCCGACATCGCGGTCGTGTGCCCGCTGATGAATGTCGGCTATTGCGATACGGTGCAAATCGCGGATCGTTGGCCAAAAGTTGGACAATGGATGGAGCGGATGCGCGCGCGCCCCAGCTTTGCCGCTGCCCTGGAGATTGAAATCCCGCAGATCGAGAAAATGAAGGACAAGCTGAAATAACCTATTTGGAACATTTATCTTGACATCGTCACGCTGTTCTGGCAGGAATGTCGATATTGGGAGTTGTGAGTCGCCGCAGCGGTGACGAGGCAAGGGCTGGTCCGGTTGGACCGGCCCTTTTTGCTTGGGGATGAGCGGGAGGACAGCGTGGCATGGCAAAGCAGGAGGACGGAGCCGGGACGAGGCGTTTTTCCGGGAAGGCGAGCGATGGCCCGGACCGCGTCCTGACTGTGCAGCGCAGCCAGCGCGGTGCGGCGGGAAGCGGAGCGCAGGTCAGGGCCGTGCGCAAGGATGGTTGGACAGAGGCGAGGCGCAAGAGCTTCATGGAAACGCTGGCCGCGACCTGCAATGTCAGCGAGGCGGCGCGGGTGGCCGGCAAAAACCTGTCGAGCGCCTATTATCAGAAGCGGCGCGATCCGGGCTTTGCGCGGGAATGGGCGCAGGCGCTGAGCATCGGTTATGCCGAGTTGGAGGCCCTGCTGCTGCGGCAGGCGCTGTTCGGGACGGAGCAGGAAGAAGTGGTGCTGGATGCGCAGGGGCAGGTGAAGAGCCGCAAGCTGAAGCGCGGGCATCCCAATGCGGTGGCCGTGCGGCTGCTGGTGCAGCATCAGCGCGAAGCGGCGGGGAGGATCGCGGCGGATGCGGTCGACAGGCCCGATGGCGAGGATGCTGTCGAACGGCTGCGCAAGGCGCTGGAGAGAGTGCGGGAGAAGAGGGGGGATTGAGTAGGGATCGATGTTTCGCGTCGGCCCCTGCTCATCGCCAAACATTCAGGCTGCCAGTGACGCAAAGGAAGTGACTGACGACGAAGTAGAGGCTGAGCGCGGGAAGGGAGCAAGGCCTGTGGGGGGCATTTCGGATTTCGAGCGGTTGGCGGCGCTGCCCGACGAGGCGCGCGAGCGGGTGTTGGCCGGGCTGAACGGCGCGGCGGCGCAGGCGTTGGCGCATGATTGGGAATGGCTGGCGCGGCCCGAACAGTTGGCGCCCGAAGGCGACTGGCGCATCTGGCTGATGATGGCCGGACGCGGATTTGGCAAGACGCGGGCCGGAGCGGAATGGGTGCGCGCCATCGCCGAACGGGACGGGCGGGCGCGGATCGCTTTGGTCGGCGCGACGCTGGGCGAGGCGCGCAGCGTGATGGTGGAGGGACCGTCCGGGCTGCTGGCGGTTGCGCCATGGTGGAACCGGCCAGCCTTTTCTCCCGCGCTGCGGCGGCTGATATGGCCCAATGGCGCGATGGCGCTGCTGTTCGGCGCGGCGGACGCGGAATCGCTGCGTGGGCCGCAGTTCAGCCATGGCTGGGCGGATGAGATCGCCAAATGGCCGGGCGGCGAGGCGGCGTGGGACAATCTGATGATGGGCATGCGGCTGGGCGATCGGCCGCGCGTGCTGGCGACGACGACGCCGCGCCCGGTGCCGCTGGTGCGGACATTGGTGGCGGGGAAGGACAATGGCGTCGTGGTGACGCGCGGGCGAACGGCGGACAATCTGGCGAACCTGGCGGATGGCTTCGTGGCGGCGATGGAGCAGAGCTATGGCGCGACGCGGCTGGGGCGGCAAGAACTGGAAGGCGAGCTGATCAGCGACGTCGAGGGCGCGCTGTGGAGCCGCGACCTGCTGGAGCGGTGCCGGGTGGCGCATGTGCCCGAGCGGGAGGATGGCGGCGCGCTGCTGTCGCGGGTGGTGGTGGGCGTCGATCCGCCAGCGTCCGCGCATGGCGATGCGTGCGGGATCATCGTAGCGGGACTGGGCGGCGACGGGCGCGCTTATGTAATTGCCGATGCAAGCGTCGAGAAGGCGACGCCGGAGGGCTGGGCCCGCGCGGTCGCGCAGGCGGCGGCGCAGCATGGCGCGGACCGGGTGATCGCGGAGGCCAATAATGGCGGCGCGATGGTGGAAAGCGTGCTGCGCGCGGCGGAGGCGGCGCTGCCGGTGCGGCTGGTGCATGCGAGCCGGGGGAAGTCGGCGCGGGCAGAACCGGTGGCGGCGCTGTATGAGGCGGGACGCGTGCGGCATCGGGGGGCCTTCTGGACGCTGGAGGATGAGATGTGCGGGCTGGTGGCCGGTGGCGGCTATGTGGGGCCGGGCCGGTCGCCCGACCGGGCCGACGCGCTGGTGTGGGCGCTGAGCGAACTGATGCTGGGACGGCGCGGACAGGCGCGGGTGCGGCCGGTGTGAGGAACCGCGCCGGCTTGCCCGGCGTACTGTTGCAGTGAATTTTGTGTGAGGAGTGAAGGTCATGAAGCTGGCCAGAATCATGATGATAGCCGCTGGCGCGACGCTGGTTGCGACGCCGGTGATGGCTGCGTCGCTGAGCAGCAAGGAACGGGCGCGTGTGGCCCGCGCGGCTCCACGGGACAGGGATGATGTGCGCTATTGCCTGTTGCAGGCGAAGAAGGGGCGTGATCGCGGGACTGTGATCGGCGCGGCTGGCGGTGCTGGCGTGGGCGCTTTGGCGGGCGGCAACCTGGGCGAATCCCTGCTGGCTGGCGCGGCGGGCGCCGTGGCGGGGCGTGTGATCGGAAAGAGCGAGGGAACGAACGCGGAGTGTGATCGGGTGTTGCGGCGTAATCCTTGAGATGAAGGGAGAGGGCGTTCCCCTCTCCAGGTTATGGTAGGCGGCGAGCCGCCAACCTTCACCATCCTCTCCCCTGAACGGGAGAGGATTTTGTTTTTGTGGCGGGGGCTTTCATGAAATTGTTCGGGGCGAAGGCGGCGCGTTCGGGCGCGCGGCCGGTGTTGGCGCGTGCCTGGGGATCGGGCGCGATGGCTTTGGGGGAGTGGCCTGCTTCCTATGAGGCGCAGGTGCGCGCCGGGGTGATCGGCAATCCGGTGGCGCAGCGGGCGTTGCGGCTGGTGTCGGAAGGCGCGGGCGCGACAACGCTGGCGGTGAATGGGGTGGAGGATGCGGAGTATGGCCGTGTGGCTTCGCTGTTGACGCGTTGTTCGGCGGGGCAGGGGCTGGTCGAGACACTGGCGAGCCATTTGATGCTGCACGGCAATGGCTATGTGCAGGTGATGGCGGGCGCTGACGGCAAGCCTGCCGAGCTATATGCGCTGCGGCCCGAGCGGGTGAGCGTTGAGGCTGACGCGCGAGGGTGGCCTGCGGCTTATCTCTATCGCGTGGGGGATAGTGTGACGCGGTTGATGCCGGAGGATGGCGTTGGGCGGGCTTCGATCCTGCACCTGAAGGCGCTGCATCCGCTGGACGATCATTATGGGCTGGGTTGTGTCGGCGCGGCGGCTGGGGCGGTGGCGATCCACAATGCGGCGACGGTGTGGAACAAGGCTCTGCTGGACAATGCGGCGCGGCCTTCGGGGGCGATGGTCTATGATCCGGGAGACGGGTCGGTGATGTCGCCTGAGCAGTTCGAGCGGGTTAAGCGGGAGATGGAGGTCGCTTTTTCCGGTGCGGCCAATGCGGGGCGGCCGATGCTGCTGGAGGGCGGGCTGGATTGGAAGGCGATGAGCCTGACGCCGGCGGAGATGGATTTCGTCGGCCTGAAGGCTGCGGCGGCGCGGGAGATTGCGCTCGCCTTTGGCGTGCCGCCGATGTTGATGGGCCTGCCGGGCGACAATGCCTACGCCAATTATCGCGAGGCGAACAAGGCGCTGTGGCGGCAGACGATATTGCCGCTGGTGGGGAAGATCTGCGGCGGGCTGGCGCAGGGGTTGCAGGGGTGGTGGCCGGGGCTGACGCTGGCGGCGGATATGGATGCGGTGCCTGCCTTGTCGGATGAGCGGGCGGCTTTGTGGGAGCGGGTGGCGAGCGCGGATTTCCTGACGGCGGACGAGAAGAGGGCGATGCTGGGGATTTGAGGTTCGCGCAGAGGCGCAGAGGGCGCAGAGGGCGCGGAGGGCGCGGAGGGCGCGGAGGTTCTTGATTCACGCGGAGGCGCGGAGATTTTTGAGGGCCGCCTTTGGGCGGCTTTTTGTTGCTCTGCGATCTCTGCGGCTCTGCGCGAAAATAATCGGGAGTGGGCCGATGAAATATGATGGCGAGATGCTGGCGCGGCTGGTGGCGCAGGCTGAGAGCGCGCCGGGGCAGGCGGACATGGTGATGATCCGCGCTCTGATTGAGGAGGCGAGCGAGCTGGGCGCGGGGCGGGCGCTGGAGCGGCTGGGGCTGTCCGATCGCAGCGCGGAGGGGGATGTGCGGGAATTGCGGGAGCTGCTGTCGGCATGGCGCGACGCGAAAAAGGCGGCGCGCGGCGCTGTCGTCGGCTGGGCCGTGCGGATCGTGATGGCGCTGATCCTGCTGGGCGTTGCGGTGAAGGCGGGCCTGATCGGGATGGTGCGCGGATGAGCGGGCCGGAGCCTTGTGAGGATGTCCGGTTCGCGGGCTATGCGGCGGTGTTCGACCGTATGGATCATGGCGGCGATGTGGTGCGTCCGGGCGCCTTTGCAGGTGTGGCGGCGGGCGTGCCGCTGCTGTGGCAGCATTCGCCCGGCGATGCGATCGGAACCGTGGAGCGGGTCGAGGAAGATGCGCGCGGATTGCGGGTGATCGGGCGGGTTTCACGGCGGACCAGCGCCGGACGGGCGGCGGCGCGCGCGCTGAAGGACCGGACGGTGGACGGCCTGTCCTTCGGCTATCGGGTGCGCGAGGCGCGGGGGGCTTCTCCGCGCGAACTGCTGGCTTTGGAGCTGGTGGAGGTGAGCGTCGTCACGCACCCGATGCAGCCATTGGCGCGGGTGATTGCGGTGGAGGGGTAGCAAGCCCCCTCATCCAACTTTGCCTGGCCAGCGAGCTGGCAAGGCTTCGTATCCTTCTCCCCGGTGGGGAGAAGGTTTTTTTATGTCTGAGGAGTGGTGGATGACGGACCAGTTGGAAGCGAGCTTTGACGCGGTGGTGCAGGGTGAGCGCATCGAGGCGCTCGAAGGGGAGATTGCGGCGCTGAAAGGGGTGCTGGTGCAGCAGCAGCGGCCTGCGCTGGATGGGGTGAAGGGCGGGGCCTTCGACCCCAAGCGGGCGGCGTTTGTCGATCGCTATTTGCGGCAGGGGCTTGAGGCGGGCGTGGAGCTGAAGAGCTTTTCGGGCGCGAGTGGCGCTGCGGGCGGCTATGCGGTGCCGCGCGAGATCGACCAGATCATCGACGCGACGCTGAAGAGCATTTCGCCGATCAGGTCCATCGCCAATGTCGTGCGGACGGGCACGGCGGGTTATCGCAAGCTGGTGACTTCGGGCGGCATTGTGTCCGGCTGGGCCAGCGAGACGGGCGCGCGGGCGGAAACGGGGACGCCCAGCTTTAACGAGATCGTGCCGCCTTCCGGTGAGCTGTACGCCAACCCGGCGGCGAGCCAGGCGATGCTGGACGACGCGCAGTTCGATGTCGAAGGCTGGCTGGCGGGGGAGATCGCCCGCGAGTTCGCCGCAGCCGAGGGCGCTGCCTTCGTCAACGGCAATGGCACGGACAAGCCCAAGGGTTTCCTGACCTACGCAACCACCAATGAAGCCGACGGCGTCCGTGCTTTCGGGTCGCTGCAATATGTCGCGGCGGGCGCGTCGGCGGGCTTTGCGGCCACCAGCCCGCAGGACAAGCTGATCGACCTGGTGCAGAGCCTGCGCGCGCCCTATCGTCAGGGGGCCGTGTTCGTGATGAATTCGGCGACGCTGGCGGTCATTCGCAAGATGAAGACGAGTGATGGCGCGTTCATCTGGCAGCCTTCGCTTAGCGCCGGGCAGCCAGCGACGCTGCTGGGTTATCCGGTGGTCGAGGCCGAGGACATGCCGGATATCGCGGCGGGATCGCTGTCCATCGCCTTTGGTAATTTCCAGGCGGGCTATGTGATTTCCGAACGCAGCGAGACGAGCATCCTGCGCGATCCGTTCAGCAACAAGCCGTTCGTGCATTTCTATGCGGTCAAGCGGATCGGCGGCGCGGTCGCCAATTCCGAGGCGATCAAGCTGATGAAATTCTCGGCTTCGTAACGGCCCTTCTTCCAACTTCGCCTAGCCAGCACGCTGGCAAGGCTTCGTATCCTTCTCCCCGCGAGGGGAGAAGGATCATTATGCGGGAGGGGCTGGTGCTGGTGCGGGACGAAGTGGTGACGCCGGGCGCGTCGCTTGAGGAATTGAAACACTATCTGCGGATCAGCGGGAACGCGGAGGACGGGCTGCTCGACGGGCTGCTCAAGAGTGCGACGGCGCTGTGCGAGCAGTTTGTCGGGCAGTGGCTGATCATCGGCGAGGCGCGGGAGACGGTGCGGGCGGATGGCAGCTGGCAGCGGCTGTCGGCGACGCCGGTGGTGGCGATATTGGGCGGGGAGGCTGTGGCCCCGGACGGCGGCGCGGAGGTCTTGCCCGCCGATGCCTATGCGATCGACATCGACGCGGCGGGCGATGGATGGGTGCGGGCGCGGCCGCTGGATGGTCGGCGCGTGCTGGCGGTGCGCTATCGTGCGGGGATGGCCGAGGATGCCGATGGGCTGCCAGAGGCGATCCGCCACGGGATCGTGCGGCTGGCGGCGGAGAATTTCGCCGCGCGAGAGGGCGAGACGGCGAGCCCGCCCGCCGTGGTGGGGGCGCTGTGGCGGCCATGGCGGCGGATGCGGCTGGCGTGAGGGTGCGGGTGCTGGCGCGGCTGGTGGAGGCACGGGCGGCGCGGCGGCGGCGAGAGGTGGCTGACGCGATGCTGGCGGCTGGGGTGGAGGCGCAGGTCGAGGGGGAGGCGGTGCGGCTGTCGGGGCGGGGACTGCTTCGACGGTGGGCGGACGACCTTGCTGTGCGCGAGGCGGGAAGGGGCAGGGGATGAGCGCGGAAGTGACGGTACGGGCGGCGGCGATCGCGGCGCTGCGCGAGGATACGGTTTTGATGGACGGGCTGAACGGCCTGTTCGACGGACAGCCGGTGCGGGCGAGCGTGCCTTATGCGGTAGTTGGTGAATGTCTTGCGAGCGACTGGGGCGGGAAGGGGCTGGACGGACGCGAGTTGCGGCTGTCGATCAGCCTGCATGATGCGGGCGAGACGCCGGGGCGATTGGCGATGCTGCTCGGTCGGATCGAGCCGGTGGTGCAGGCCGCCGACGGGGGCGAGGGCTGGCGCATCGTCGGCGTGCGGCTGATCCGGTCGCGGCTGGTGAAAGCGCGCGACAGGGACGGTTGGCAGGCGGTGGTCGATTACCGGCTGCGGGTGGTGAGGGAAGGATAGGCTATTGGCCCGTCGACAGGCCCAGGGCGAACGACGCCAAGAGGTTCGGGACGAGCAGGGTCAAGGGGGTGAGCTTGGCTCGCCTATATGTCGTTGCGATCATGCCGCCATGGACGTGGTCACAGTTCAGCCGCCCTATCTCGAATAATCTTCGAATTCTTCGGTAACTTTGTCGAAATATTCGGCGATCTGGTCGTCCGCTTCCGCCTGGGCATCCTGTTCCGACATGCCCGCAGATTTTTCGTCGGCGACGATGGCGGCGCGGAAGGCGGCTTCCCTGGCGCTACACCTGGACTTCACCGCCGATCGGAAACCGGCGAGCGACAGCTTCTTGTCCAGCGCCGAGCCGACCTCCTTCGACAGGCATTCCGAAAAGGCCTTGCGGCCAGCGCCAACGGCGTCGCCTTGGGGGGCGGCGGCCAGCATCAGCATGAGGGAAGCGAAAAGCATTTCGACCTCTCCAGCCCCCCGATTCTTACACGGTTTAACCTACAGGAGAATGCTCCATGAGCGTTGAAAAAGGAAGCGCATTTCTATTGAAAGTGGGCGATGGCGGGTCGCCTGCGGCCTATGCGACGGTCGCCGGAATGCGCACGACGCAGCTGTCGGTGAATGGCGAGGCGGTGAACATCACGTCCAAGGATTCCGGGGGCTGGCGAGAGCTGCTTTCGGGCGCGGGCGTGCGGTCGGTCAGCGTGTCGGCGGCAGGCATATTCACCGGATCGGCGGCGGAGGTCAGCATCCGCAATCATGCGCTGGCCGGGACGATCGAGCAGTTCGAATTGAGCTTTGAAAGCGGCGAGCGGATGCGTGGGCGCTTTCTTGTGACGCGGCTGGACTATGCCGGGGATTATAATGGCGAGCGCAACTATGCCCTGAGCCTGGAAAGCTCCGGCCCGGTGGTGTCCGAATGAGCGGGGCGAATAGCGCCAGGGGCGAGGCAGCGCTGGAACTGGGCGGTGAGACGCTGCGGCTGCGGCCGAGTTTCGCGGCGCTGGTGGCGGCCGAGGATGAACTGGGGCCGCTGTTCGATCTGGTGGACCGGGCGGCGGAGGGGAAATTGTCGCTGTCCGACATCGCCGCGCTGTTCTGGCACTGCCTGGTCGATCCGCCGCGCGGGCTGACGCGCGAAGCGTTGGGCGAGGCGATCGTCGATGCAGGGCTGGCGAAGCTGTCGCCGGTGCTGCGCGGCATCCTGAAGCAGATATTGGGGGGACGATGAGCTTCTTCAAAGCGGCGGCGCGGCTGGCGGGCGTTGCGGGGTGGCTGCTGGGCTGGCGGCCGGACGAGTTCTGGCGATCGACGCCGGTCGAGCTGGAGGCGGTGCTGCGGGCCGCGCGTGGCGACGATGAGCCGGATGCAGGGATGGATGCGGGGGAGCTGGAGCGGCTGCGGGCGGTGATGCCGGATTGAGGCCGGGGTGCATTTTGTTGGCTGCGGGAGGGGCGGATGGACGAGGAAATCGAGACGCTGGTGGTGCGGGTGCGGGCCGACACGCAGGGCCTTTCGCGCGATGTGGAGGCGATGCGCGGGGAATTGGAAGGGCCGTTGGCTTCGGGGGCGGAGCGGGCGGGGCGACGGATCGAACAGGGCCTGTTGCGCGCGGTGCGGAGCGGACGGTTCGGCTTTGAGGAGTTGAAGCAGATTGCCCTGTCCGTGCTGGAGGAGATTGCGGCGGGCGCTGTTCGGTCGGGGGCGAGCAGCGTCGGGGGCGTGGGTGGTTCCTTGCTGACACTGGGGGCGGCGGCGCTGGGCCTGCCGGGGCGGGCGACGGGTGGGCCGGTCGCTCCGGGGCGCGCCTATGTGGTGGGCGAGCGGGGGCCGGAGCTGTTCGTGCCGACCGCCAGTGGTCAGGTGGTGGCCAATGGCGGCGGCGGCGGCCGGGACGTGCGAGTGAACATAGCCGTGCAGGGGCGCGGCGAGGGATGGGACAATGCCCGGCTGCTGGCGCGCAGCGCGCGGCAGGTGGCGCGAGCAGTCAAGGGGGCGCTGAACGGATGAGTGGTCTGGGCTACTGGCTGGCGGACGCGCGGCGGGGACAGGAAGCGCGGTTCATGAAGCGGTTTGCGCCGACGCACTGGACCGTCAATTTTCCGCGCCCGATGATGGCGAGCGTGGTGACGACAGCACCGGACGCTTTGCGCGCCGATGCTGTCTTTTATGGGTCCGGCGATCTGGCGGGCCTTATCTGGGAAGCGGAGGATAAGTGGAGCCATCCGCTGCTCGCCTACGAAACGTCGCGGGATTTCCGGGACTGTGTGCTGCGCTTCCGCTGGCGCAGCGGGGGGCTGAAACGGCTGGACGAGGTGCATGGCCCGACGCTGACGATCGAGGGGCGCAATGCGGCGGGTTCTCCACGATCCTGGTATGTGCGGCTGTGGAACTATGCGAACGGGTCCGCGGAAGATGCTGAAATAACGCTCGACTTCGCCGCATTGAATGGTGGGTTCCTGCTGCCGGGCGAGGCCGATCCGGTTTGGGCCGGGGACGTGGACCGGATGTTCATTTCGCTGACGCCGCCGGATTATGATGCCGGTAGCACCCCTTTCGCGGCCGGTGTGGAAGGCTGGGCCGAGCTGTCAAACATAAGATGCGACGGCGCGGGATCGGTGCTGGGCGTCGGCGATGTCATGGTGCCGGAGCATGGCCTGTCCATGGCGACGGGCTATGACGACTGTTTCAACCAGACGCCTGAGCGGGTCGTCGCCGCCATCCATGCGCTGGGCTATCGCGGCGACATCAATCATTATGTGGGGATGAGCCATTATTTCCGGCTCGAACCGCTGGGTGGCGGATTCTACGTCAGCCTGGCGGGCGGTGTGCTGAATGCGCCGTGCACAGCCTGGCATGACGACTTCGCGCGACGGGCGAAGGCTTTGGGGCTGGGCGTGATCTGGTCGCTTTCCTATGAGCTGCTGGACGCCCATTGCTGGAACGACTGGAAACAGCGGGCGGAAAATGGCGATCCGGCGCTGACCGGCTGGTCGCCGCCTTCCACCCTGCTGTCGCCCGCGCATGACGGGGCGATGAGCTATTTGCGATTGGTCGCCGGGGCGTTTGTTTCCATCGGCTTGGGCGCGGGGATTCCGATCAAGTTTCAGGTGGGCGAGCCATGGTGGTGGGTGATGCCCGCCGATGGACGCATCTGCATCTATGACGACGCGGCGCGGCTGGCCTTTGGCGGAAGTCCCGTGTCGATTCCCGATGTGCGGGGCGCGTTGAGCGGGGCGCAGACGGCGCTGCTGGATCAGGCGGGCGCGATGCTGGCGGCGTCGACGGCGGCCCTGTGCGCCTGGGTGAAGGGCGTCGCGCCGGGGGCGGTGACGCTCCTGCTCGCCTACCTGCCGACCGTGCTCGATCCGTTGGCCCCGGAAGCGAAGCGGGCGAACATGCCGGTCGGCTGGGCTTGGCCTGCGTTCGATGTGTTGCAGCTGGAAGATTATGACTGGGTGACGGAGGGGCGGCCAAGCCGCACGGCGCGCGGCATCGAACTGGCGACGACGCGGCTCGGCTATCCGGTTGAGGAGCAGCATTATTTTTCCGGCTTCGTGCTGATGCCGGAGCAGGCCGCGCAATGGGCGCGCATCGCCGATGCGGCAGAGGCTGCGGTGCAGAGGGGGACCGCTGCGACCTTCATCTGGGCGCTGCCGCAGGTGGCGCGCGATGGCTTCACCTGCTTCAGACTTCAGGGGGACGATGATATGCAAGCCTTTGACGATGTGGCCTTTCCACTGGCCATCGGGCGGGAAGCGAGCCTGGCTCCTGCCTTTTCGACGCAGATCGTGGAAAGTCCTTCAGGCCATGAGCGGCGCAGCAGCGACTGGGCGGATGCGCGTTTGTCCTTCGACGCGGGGCCGGGGGTAAGATCGGAAGCGGACATTGGCGCGCTGATCGCCTTTTTCCGTGCGCGGCGGGGGGCGGCGCGGGGGTTCCGCTTTACCGATCCCTATGATGACCGCAGTTGCGGCATGGGGGAGGTTCCCGGACCGCTGGACCAGCGGCTGGGGATTGGCGACGGCGTTCGGACGGAGTTCGGGCTGCAACGCTTTTACGGGCAGGGCGAGGATGCGCAGGTGCGGCGCGTCACCCGCCCGGTTGCGGGGAGCATCCGCATTGCGGTGGATGGCGTCGAGATGACCGCCGGGTGGAGCCATGCCGGGTTGGGCGTCATAGCCTTTGATGAAGCGCCGGGGGCAGGCGCGGTGCTGACGGCGGGGTTCCGCTTCGATGTGCCGGTTCGCTTTGCGGAGGACCGGCTGGACATCAACCGCGCGACATTCGCGGCAGGCGAAGCGCCTTCGGTGCCGTTGGTGGAGATACGGGAATGAGCGGGCTGGAGGCTTTGGAGCAGCGCCTATCGACGCTGGCATTCTGCTGGCGGCTGGAGCGGCGGGATGGCGTGACGATTGGGCTGACCAGCCATGATCGCGACCTGGAGATAGGGCAGGTCCGCTACCGCGCGGCTCCCGGCGTCATGCCGTCCGCCGTCCGCAGCGGGATTACGGCGGATGGGAGCGATACGGACCTGCAAGGCGCGCTGGTCGCCGACGCCATCAGCGAGACTGACCTGATGGCGGGGCGGTGGGACGGCGCGGCGCTGGAACTGCGGCTGACGCAATGGGAAGCGCCCGGCGCAATGTGGCTGCTGCTGGCCAAGGGCGAGATTGGCAGCGTGGCGCGGAAGGCGGGCGCTTTCACGGCGGAGCTGGTGGGGGCGATGGCGGCCCTGAAAGCGCCGGTCGCGCCGTCCACTTCGCCCGATTGCCGCGCGCGGCTGGGCGACAGACAGTGCCGGGTCGACCTGGAGCCGAGGCGGCGGGTCGTTGCGGTGACGGGCGTGGAGGCGAGCGATGTCGGAGTTTCAGGGCTTGAGGCGGGGGCCTATGCATTTGGCGCGCTGCGATGGATGACTGGCCCTAATGCCGGGATGGCGCAGGCGGTGGTGGACAATGGCGCGGATGTCCTGACCCTTGCCGATCCGCCGCCCTTCGCGGTCGTTGCGGGGACTTTGGCGCTGCTGACGGAAGGGTGCGACCGGCAGTTGGAGACGTGCCGGACACGCTTTGCCAATGTCGTGAACTTCCGGGGCGAGCCTTATCTGCCGGGAACCGACCTGCTGACCCGCTATCCGGGCGCATGAGGGGCAAGATGGCGGACCGGATCGTCGCGGCGGCGCGCGATCTGGTGGGGGTGCGCTTTCGGTTGCAGGGCCGGTGCCGGGCAGGGGGACTGGACTGCATTGGGCTGGCGGCGTTGGCGCTGGCTGAGGCGGGGCACCGATGCGCCGTGCCTGGCGGCTATGGGCTGCGGTCGGGTGACGAGCCGCTGGCGCGGCGCTGGCTGGATCTGGCGGGGCTGTGGGCCGTGGATGAGGCGCGGCCGGGCGATCTGGCGCTGGTGCGGCCGGGGCCGCTGCAACTGCATCTGATGATCGTGACGCAGGGCGGGCATGTGCATGCCCATGCCGGGCTGGGGCGCGTGGTCGAAACGCCGGGGCAATCGCCCTGGCCGGTGATCGGCCATTGGCGGACGAGGGAGGACGAAACATGGCGACATTAGTGCTGACCGCGCTGGGCACCGCGATCGGCGGGCCGCTGGGCGGAGCCATCGGCGGCCTGATCGGCGGTAGTTTCGATCAGGCCGTGCTGTTCAAGCCGAAGGGGCGTGAAGGGCGGCGGCTGACCGACCTGCAATTGCAGACGTCAACCTATGGCGCGCAGATCCCCAAGCTGTTCGGCAGGATGCGCGCGGCTGGATCGGTCATCTGGGCGACGGACCTGAAGGAAAAGCGGAACAAGAGCGGCGGCGGCAAGGGGCGGCCGAGCGTCACGAGCTACAGCTATTCGGCAAGTTTTGCTGTCGCCTTGTCCGCGCGCAAGGTGCGGGCGGTGCGGCGGATCTGGGCCGATGGCAATTTGTTGCGCGGGGCGGCGGGCGATTTCAAGACGGGGCTGAATGCGTTTCGGCTGCATTTGGGGGATGAGGATCAGGCTGCGGACCCGTTGATCGCGTCGGCGATGGGGGTTCCGCTGACGCCTGCGCATCGAGGGGTCGCCTATGCGGTGTTCGAAGATCTGCAACTTGCAGACTATGGCAACCGCATTCCTTCGCTGACGTTCGAGGTCGAGGCGGATGGGGGGCCGGTGACAATCGGGGCGGTGGCTTCGGACGTTAGCGGAGGCTTGCTTTACGCGGCGGTCGCCGGATCGGTCGATGGCTTTGCTGCGGGCGGAACGGATGTGAGCGACGCAATCGCTCCGCTGGCCGAGGCGTGGGATCTTGCGTTTGTCGCCGATGAGGACGGGCTGCGGCTGGCCGGTACGAGCGTCGTCGGACCGCCATCTGACATCGGCGCTGCCGTGCTGTGCAGGCGTATCAACGGGCGCGCCGTCGATCCTGTCGAACAATCCAGCGATGGCGCGGAAACCGTGCCGCTTTCCCTGTCGCTGCGCCATTATGACCCGGCGCGCGATTATCAGGCGGGGGTCCAGAGGGTGAGCCGCCCCGGCGCGGGCCGTGTCGAGCAGGGTATGGACCTACCCGTCACCATGTCCGGCAGCGCCGCACGGCAACTGGCGGCAAGGCGGTTGGGCCATGGTTGGGCCGGTCGATCGACGATGACGCTGCGCTGCGGCTGGGACGCGCTGCGCCATCAGCCGGGGGAGATCGCGACGGTTGAAGGGCTGCCGGGGCTTTGGCGGATCGAAGAGCGCGAATGGGAGGCGATGGCCGTGCGGCTGGCGCTGCGTCGGGTGCCGGGAGCGGGAGGCATATTGCCGCAGGGCGCGTCTTCCGGTGCGATCGTGCGGCAGTCGGATGCGCCGCATGGGCCGACGACGCTGATGCTGGTCGATCTGCCGCCCTTACGGGACGCGGCGGCCGTTGCGCCGTTGATCGTTGCGGCGGCGAGCGGCGGCGAAGGATGGAGGAACGCCGCCCTGTTCGCCATGAGCGATACGGGCGAGGCGGTTCCTGTGGGCTATGCCGCACCCCGCGCCGTGATGGGCCAGGCGGACGAGGCGCTGGGCGAAGGCAGTTGCACGCTGATCGACGCGGTCAACAGCCTGAACGTGACCCTGATTGCCGATGACATGGAACTGGACGACGCGGATGAAGCGGCCCTGGCGCAGGGGCGCAACCTTTGCCTCGTAGGCAGGGAACTGCTGCAATTTTCTCGCGCGGTGCAGACGGGCGCGGCCAGCTATCGGCTTGAGGGGCTGCGGCGCGGGCTTTGCGGCACCGAATGGGCGGTGGCCGCGCATGTGGCCGGTGAGCGGTTCCTTTTGATCGAGGACGACCGGCTGGCTGAGCCCTATGCGGGGCAGGGAAGCAGTGAGATCGGTGGCATGCTGCGGCTGGCGGCCATCGGCATTGGAGACGCAGAGCCAGCGGAGGCGATGCTGACCGTCAGCGGAGAAGCCGTGACGCCGGTTTCGCCGGTCCACCTTCGCGCCGTGCCCGATGGGACAGGCGGCTGGAACGTCAACTGGACGAGGCGGAGCCGGAACGGGTGGCGCTGGGCCAGCGGCGCTGATGTACCGCTGGGCGAGGAAAGCGAGCGTTATGAATTGCGCGTGCTGAGCGGCGGCAGCCTCCTCCGGCGGGTCGAAACGCTATCCCCGGACTGGGCATATGGCGCTGCGGCGGTAGCCGCCGATGGCGGGGGCGTCGTGACGATCGAAGTGCGACAGATCGGCGCATTCGCCCTTGGGCGGCCCGCGCGGATTGCCCTCACCCTTTGATACCCGAACAACTCGGAAAGGAAATTGGCCATGACCATGGATGCGACCCCTCGCTGGATGCTGCCGCAGCTTTTTGCCGGGCAGGCGCAGAAGGAGGTTTTTCACAACGAGGCGCTGGTGCGGATCGACATGCTCCTGCATGGGCAGGCAGAGAGCGCGGACGAGGATTCTCCGCCGCCATCGCCCATGGTGGGACAGTGCTGGATCGTTGCGGCGGGCGCGACGGGCGACTGGGCAGGGCAGGATGGCGCGGTCGCCTGCTGGACAGAGGGCGGGTGGCGCTTCGTCACGCCGCGGGCGGGGTTGGCGCTCTGGGTCGCGGACAGGGGATATTCAATGGCGCACAATGACGGCGCATGGCGAAATTCGCCGGTCCGCGCCGACGGCTTTCATGTGGGCGGCGTGCGGGTCGTGGGTGCGCGGGAGGGCGCGATCCCGGCCCCCGCCGGGGGAAGTTCCGTCGACAGTGAGGCACGGGCTGCGATTGGTTCCATCCTGTCCGCAATGCGGAGCCATGGTTTGATCGAGCCATGACTTGCCGATGTCCGGTTATTACAATGCGTGGCCACAGAAATGCTTAATCTACCGGGTCATACGTCGGCCATGATGCATTTGTGCAACAGTTTCACCAAATGTGGACTTGCCATGAAACTTTCTTGCCGATACATGGTTTCAGCAGTCCTTCGTGACACTTTTGAAAGGGGAATTCAGATGCGGAAGCTTGCCCTCGCGGCTGCGCTTGCGACCACCGTCTTGGCCACACCGGCCTTGGCGCGTGATAACAGCTGGTACATTGGTATCCACTCAGGCGTCGTTCTTGTCGAAGACCAGGACATCACCTTCACCCCCGGCTTCGATCCCAACACCGGCGCCCCCACTGCCAGCAGCACGCTGGAAGATGTGGACTATCACAAGGGTTGGGACGGCGACGCCGTCATCGGTTACGACTTCGGTGGTTTCCGTCTGGAAGCCGAAGCTGGCTACAAGCGCGCCAAGGTCGATCTCGACAAGAGCGGCTTCGGCGGTTCGGCGTCGGCTCTGTCGTTCATGCTGAACGGCCTGCTTGACTTCGGTTCGGACGATGGCCTGCAGGGCTTCGTCGGCGGCGGTGTAGGCGTTTCGCGCGCCAAGCTGGCCAACGACCTGGTCAATGACAGCGACACCGGCTTCGCCTGGCAGGCTCTTGCTGGCGTTCGCTACCCGCTGACCAACAACCTCGACGTGTCGTTGAAGTATCGCTTCTTCAACCAGGACGACATCAACCTCGTCCCGGCATACACCACGGCTGTTGGCGTTGCTGGCGGTGACGTCGAAACCAAGCTGCGCACCCACAGCCTGCTGCTGGGTCTGACCTACAACTTCGGTGGTGAACCGGCTGCTCCGCCGCCGCCCCCGCCGCCGCCCCCGCCGCCCCCGCCGCCCCCGCCGCCGCCTCCGCCGGTCGCTGAGTGCAGCCCTGGGCCGTACATCGTGTTCTTCGAATGGGACAAGTCGGACGTCACGCCTGACGCCGCCACCATTCTGGACAACGCGGTTTCCGCCTACAGCAACTGCGGCAGCGCCCAGGTCATGCTGGCAGGCTATGCGGACCGTTCGGGTTCGGCCTCGTACAACGTCGGTCTGTCGCAGCGCCGTGCTGACGCAGTCAAGGCCTACATGGCGTCGAAGGGTATCCCTGACGGCGTGATGACGACCCAGGCGTTCGGTGAATCGAACCCCCGCGTCGAAACCGCCGACGGTGTTCGCGAACTGCAGAACCGTCGCGTGGAAATCACCTACGGTCCGGGTTCGGGCATGTAAGCAATTTCCATCCTTGCGGGTGGGAACAAGGTCGAGGGGCTGGTCGAAAGACCGGCCCCTTTTCCTTTGGCTCGATCGAGATAGGACAGGCTCTCTCGCGGGGTGTGGTTGACGCGTGATCCGACAATGCTGATCCGGATCATGCTCCCTATATCCTGGGTTGGCGCATTTTCCCGGCCAGCAGGTGATGCCACCGGCTTCGAAAAAGCTCCCATGCTGTTTTCAGGGAATGAGCCGGACAAAGTTCAGCTGGCCTGGAAATGGCGATTATATCCGCAACAAACCGCTTTTCATCGCGTTCGTTATTCATGCTTTGCCGGGAGTTGAATTTATCATGAAAAATGTCCCCCTTGTCTTTGCATTGTCGATGGCGGCCAGCCTTTCCGCTTGCGCGAGTGCGGATAGCGGCGCTGTAAATTCGGGATCTGGCTCTACGGCCAGCGCGCGGGCCGCCTTGCTGGCGGCGGATGGATCATCCCGTGGCGACGCGACGGTGACGGAAATGGCAGACGGTCTGCATGTTGCGGTGCGCGCGACCGGCGTGTCGCCTGGCGTTCATGCGGTTCATGTGCATATGACCGGAACCTGCACGCCCCCGGATTTCAACAGCGCAGGCGGGCATTGGAATCCCACGGGCCGACAGCATGGCAGGGATAACCCGGCTGGCATGCACATGGGCGACATGCCCAACATGACCGCAGCGGCCGATGGTACGGGAACGATGGAATATGTCATTCCGGGCGGCACGCTGCGTTCGGGCGCCCATCCCTTGCTGGATGCAGATGGCGCTGCGGTCGTGATTCATGCGCAGGCCGATGACAATAAGAGCGATCCTGCCGGAAATGCGGGCGGGCGCATCGCATGCGGGATATTGTCCGCGGGCTGATCGGCTTCGTGTCTGCGGACGCCTAAAGCCGCTGCGGGGCTGCCGGGTAGACAGCGCCAACATCATAACGCGCTCCTGCCTGCGTCAGATGGCTTTCGAAGAGAATGAATCTGTCGATCAGGAAGGGAGGGCTGGAAAGCGCTGCGTTGTTGGACAGGAAGCTGTCCGTCATGCCGCCGGATCGGCTGAAACGGGCGAGAGTGATATGGGGCAGATAGGCGCGTTGATCCGCTGGAAAGCCGGCATCGACGCAGGCGCGGTCGATCTTGCGGTGGAGTTGGGTGAGGGAATCGCGGGGTTGTACGCCGGCCCACAGGGCGTCGATCCGTCCCCTCCGGTCGAATTGACCGACGCCTGACAGCGAGATCGGGAAAGGGGCGAAGCGGATCGTCGCCAGCGCGGCGGCCAGATCGTCAGCTCGACGCGGATCGGTGTCGCCGACAAAGCGCAAGGTGAGGTGCAATTGATCATCATCCTGCCACCGCGCGCCCGGAACGCCACCCATGACCGACAAAAGCCTGGCCCGAATGTCCGCAGGCGGACGGATGGCTATGAAGAGACGGTGCATATTGCCGATATAGGAATGCCCATGTCATTGACTATGGCGGGTGGTCACTTGAATTGCTCGCAAGATAGGGCGATAATAGACAGACCGGTGGATATGTGCCGGCGAAGGAGAATATCTCATGGCCAATTGGTCTGATCCCCGCTCGGGCGTAGCCGGCTTCGGCGGGACGACGGTAGCGCGTGGTGAGGCGTTCGACGCCGGTCTGCGCAGCTATATGCTGTCGGTTTACAATTATATGGCGAGCGGCGTGCTTCTGACCGGCATTGTCGCGATGCTGTTTGCCTCGAGTGGGCTGGCCGCTCAAATATTGATGGGCCCCGGCATTCTGAAATATGTCATCATGTTCGCGCCGCTGGCCTTTGTCATGGTGCTGAGCTTTGGCATCAACCGGCTGTCGACGGTGACTGCGCAGGCGCTTTATTGGGCTTACGCGGCGGTGATGGGGCTTTCGCTCTCATCCATCCTGCTGGTTTATACCGGAACCTCTGTCGCGCAGACCTTCTTCGCAACGGCGGCGGCTTTCGCTGGCCTTAGCCTGTGGGGATACACCACGAAAAAGGATCTGTCGGGCTTTGGCACCTTCCTGATCATGGGTGTGGTTGGCCTGTTGGTTGCCTCGCTCATCAACCTTTTCATGCGCTCCAGCGCGATGGATATGGTGATCAGCTTCATCGGTGTGCTGCTGTTTGCGGGCCTGACCGCCTATGACACGCAGAAGATCAAGAGCATCTATGTCCATGTCGCGGGCACGGAGATGGTTGGCAAGTCGGTGGTGATGGGGGCGCTGAACCTCTATCTCGACTTCATCAACATGTTCCTGTTCCTGCTGCGCTTCATGGGCAATCGCGATTGATCGCGACAGCATAGCGACCTTCGACAAAGGCCCGGCGGATCCTTCGCCGGGCCTTTCGTTCATTCGGCCCTTTTCATCTGGGCGATCAGCGCGCCATCCATTTCCTTTTGCCGCTTGTAAGCGGGGCGTTCGCGCAGGCGGTCGGCATAGGCTTCGAAAGCCGGTCGCGATGGCATGGTGCCGAAGGTCAGGCCCCAATCCACCTGTGCGCCGACATAGACATCGGCCGCCGTGAACTGATCGCCGCAAATCCATGCCGGTACTGAAACCGCGCGTTCCAGTGCGTCGATGCTATGATCGAATGTCCCATAGCCCGCCATGCGATCGCGCCCCTCGGGCACGACGAAGCCCAAAGCCTTGTTGGTGACAGCTGCTTCCACGGGCCCCGCGGCGAAAAAGAGCCAGCGGTAATAGTCGGATCTATCGCTGACGGCTGGAGCCAGTCGGGCATCGGGGAAAGCGTCCGCGAGATAGGCGCATATCGCGGCTGCTTCGGTGACGACCTTGCCGCGATGAACGATTGCCGGGACTTTGCCCATTGGATTGATCGCCAGATAGTCGGCGGATTTCATGCCGTCGCTGTAATCCAGCACCACCGTCTCATAGGGCTGACCGACTTCCTCCAGCATCCAGCGGGCGATCTGTCCGCGCGACATGGGGTTGGTGTAAAGAGTGATGTCTGCGGGCATGCGCGAGGCTCCTTGGACCGGGGGGCGAGGGGAGGTGATCCTGCTGCCGACGATAGGGCAGCGCGGACATAGTGAAAAGGGCGGCCCGTGAGAGCCGCCCTTCCTTGTTTCACGATCGGTTCGCGAGGGTTATTTCGCGGACTCTGCGGGCTTGGCCTTGCCACCCTTCTTGCCCTTTTTGGGGGCTGCGGGGGTGATTTCGAAGGCGAGGGCCTCGTCCTTCAGCCGGACATGGACTTCGCCGCCATGCACCAGCTTGCCGAACAGCAGTTCCTCGGCCAGCGGCTGCTTGATCTTTTCCTGCATCAGGCGGCCCATCGGGCGCGCGCCATACAGCTTGTCATAGCCTTTCTTGGTCAGCCAGCTCTTGGCCTCATCATCGAGGGTGATGTGGACATCGCGGTCGGCCAGCTGCAATTCGAGCTGGAGCACGAACTTATCGATAACCCGCGCGACAATTTCCGGCGGCAGATAGCCAAACGGAACGATGGCATCGAGACGGTTGCGGAATTCCGGGGTGAAGAGCTTTTTCACCGCATCTTCCTGCGCATCCTCTCGGGTGATTTCGCCAAAGCCGATGCTTTCCTTCGCCATGTCCGACGCACCGGCATTGGTGGTCATGATGAGGATAGTGTTGCGGAAATCCACCGTCTTGCCGTGGTGATCGGTCAGGCGGCCATTGTCCATCACCTGCAACAGGATGTTGAACAGGTCGGGATGCGCCTTCTCGATTTCGTCCAGAAGCAGCACGCTGTGCGGATTCTGATCAACCGCGTCGGTGAGCAGGCCGCCCTGGTCATAGCCGACATAGCCCGGAGGCGCGCCGATCAGGCGGCTAACGGAATGCCGTTCCATATATTCCGACATGTCGAACCGCTGGAGCGGAATGCCGAGCAGCGTTGCGAGTTGACGCGCGACCTCTGTCTTGCCGACACCGGTGGGGCCGGAGAAGAGATAGTTGCCGATCGGCTTGTCAGGATCCCGCAGGCCCGCCCGCGACAGCTTGATCGCGGAGGACAGCACCTCGATCGCCCGGTCCTGACCGAAGACGACGCGCTTCAGGTCGGTGTCGAGCGAACCCAGCACCGACTTGTCGTCGGCCGACACGGTCTTGGGAGGGATACGCGCCATGGTGGCGATGACCTGCTCGATCTCCTTGGGCGTGATCGTCTTCTTCCGCTTTGACGGGACAACCAGCATCTGCATCGCGCCGACTTCGTCGATCACGTCGATCGCCTTGTCAGGCAGCTTGCGGTCGTTGATGTACCGCGCCGACAACTCCACCGCCGCCTTGATCGCGTCCGGGGTGTATTTGACGTTATGATGCTCCTCGAACGCGCTCCGAAGGCCGGCGAGGATCTTGATCGTATCCTCAACCGTCGGTTCGTTGACGTCGATCTTCTGGAACCGGCGCAGCAGGGCGCGGTCTTTTTCGAAATGGTTGCGGAATTCCTTGTAGGTGGTGGAACCGATGCAACGGATCGTGCCGCCCGACAGCGCGGGCTTCAGGAGGTTCGACGCATCCATCGCGCCGCCGCTGGTCGCGCCCGCGCCGATGACCGTGTGGATCTCATCGATGAAGAGAACCGCGTGCGGCATCTTTTCAAGTTCGGTGACGACCGCCTTCAGGCGTTCTTCAAAATCGCCGCGATAACGGGTGCCAGCCAGCAGCGCGCCCATGTCGAGCGAATAGATCACCGCTTCCTTGAGGACATCGGGAACGTCGCCCTCGACGATCTTGCGCGCAAGGCCTTCCGCGATGGCGGTCTTGCCCACGCCCGGATCGCCCACATAGAGCGGGTTGTTCTTTGACCGGCGGCACAGGATCTGGATGGTCCGGTCGACTTCGGAAGCGCGACCGATCAGCGGGTCAACCTTGCCCCGCGCCGCCTTCTCATTGAGGTTGACCGTGAACTGCTCCAAGGCACTGTCCTTTTTGCCCTTGCTGTCCTGCGTCTTCTTTTCCTCTTCCTGCGCGCCTTTGGTTTCGCGGGTTTCGGGCGCTGCCGTGCCCTTGCCCACGCCATGGCTGATATAGCTTACCGCATCGAGGCGGCTCATATCCTGCTGCTGGAGGAAATAGACGGCATAGCTCTCACGCTCAGAGAAAAGCGCGACGAGGACATTGGCTCCCGTCACTTCATCCTTGCCCGAGGACTGGACATGCAGGATCGCGCGTTGAACGACGCGCTGGAAGCCGCTGGTGGGGGAAGGGTCGCTGGAACCCTCGACCTTGAGGCTATCGAGTTCGCTGTCGAGATATTGGGTGACTGCATCGCCGAGTTCGCCAAGCTCCACGCCGCAGGCCTGCATCACCTTTGACGCATGTTCGTCATCGATCAGCGCAAGAAGCAGATGCTCCAGCGTGGCATATTCGTGACGACGCTCGGACGCATGGGTCAGCGCGTTGTGCAGGGTGGTTTCAAGGGCGGGTGCAAAAGATGGCATGTCTATACTACTCCTGGCCCCAAAGAGGGACGGTGTTGAACCATATGTCGGCATTGCTCGACGGTTGATCAAGGAGGGGCCCTCGATCGCCGGAATTGCCAGACTGCCCGTGCCCGGAGAAACCCTTGTCAGGGCCGCAGAGGGCGGGGCGCAGGTTCATCGTTTGAATAACGCCTCGGCACTTGCTTTGTGGTTAACGGCGTTTTCAATTTTTGATCGGGTTCGGGCGATTTCGCCCTCCAGCGCCTTGATCCGCGCTTCCAGATCGGCAACGGACAGCGGACCCAAATCCTGTCGAAGCAGTTGGGCCAGCGGATCATCAACCTTGCGAGGCAGATCGTTGTCCATGTCCATGAATGCCAATGTTGACCGTGAAGGCTGGTCTGTCAATAAGGCGCTTGAGCCGCTGGTTGAATATTGGTGCGGCGCAACATCGTTGCTGGGGGACAGCCATCATGGCGGTTGATAACGCACTGCCCGACGAAATGACGGCGATCGCCATTTCCGTCCCGGGCGGTCCCGAAGCATTGGCGCCGGAGCGGCGCCCGCTGCCTGTTCCAGCCGCCGACGAAGTCCTGATCCGTGTCGCCGCCGCTGGCGTGAACCGGCCCGATGTGATGCAGCGGCAGGGCAAATATCCGCCTCCTCCGGGAGCGTCCGACATACCGGGTCTGGAGGTTTCGGGGACGGTCGTCGCAGCCGGCGGCAACGCCGAGCGGCTGATCGGGCAGCGTGTGTGCGCGCTGCTGTCCGGCGGAGGCTATGCCGAATTTGCAGTGGCGCCAGCGGGGCAGTGCTTGCCCGTGCCGGATCATTATGATCTGGTGGAGGCAGCGGCGCTCCCCGAAACGCTCTTCACCGTTTGGACCAACCTGTTCGAACGCGCTTATGTCGTCGGCGGCGAAACCGTATTGGTGCATGGCGGGACGAGCGGCATCGGCACCATGGCGATTTCGCTGTGCCGGCTGTTCGATGTCCGCATCATCGTTACGTGCGGCAGCGACGCCAAATGCGAACAGGCAAAGGCGTGGGGCGCGCACCACGCCATCAATTATCGCGAGCAGGATTTCGTCGAGGAAGTGAGCCGGATTACCGGTGGTCAGGGCGTGCAGGCGGTGCTGGACATGGTGGGTGGCGATTATGTGCCGCGCAACCTTCAGTGCCTGGGCGACGATGGCCGCCATGTGTCGATCGCGGTGCTGGGTGGGGCAAAGGCCAGCGTCTTTCTGCCAGCGGTCATGGCCAAGCGGCTGACGTTGACTGGATCGACATTGCGGCCCCGTTCCTCCGAGTTCAAAACTCTGGTGGCGGAAGAGCTGGTGCGCGAGGTCTGGCGCTTTGTCGAGCAGGGGCAATTGCGGCCTGCGATGGATCAATGCTTCCCTCTTGCCGAAGCGGCGAAAGCACATGCGCGGATGGACGCAGGTGAGCATTTCGGAAAGATCGTGCTGATCGCCTGACCCTTCCCTGGTGTAGCATTTCCGTCACATCCGGCGCGGAGTTGTAACATTGCGCCGCTAAAGATCCGGTCCCGAGGACAATAGCTCCAGGGGCTGCATCATGAACGCCATCACGCGCTTGCCATTTCTGGCGGATCTGGAAGAGGGCACGCATTGTCTCGACACACCAGAGAGGCCCGCGACCCGCCGTCGTTACCGCACCATCTGGATATCGGACATCCACCTCGGCACGCGGGGTTGCAACGCGAAGATGCTGATCGATTTCCTCGACAGCGTCGATAGCGAGACCATGTATCTGGTCGGCGACATCATAGATGGCTGGCGGCTCAAGAAGCGCTTCTATTGGCCCGCAGCGCATAATGACGTGGTTTGGCGCATAATGAAGCGCGCCAAGCGGGGCACACGCGTCGTCTATATCCCCGGCAATCACGACGAAATGTTCCGCCAGTTCACGGGCCTCAATTTTGGCGGAGTGGAGATCCGGCGCAAGGCGATCCACGAGACCGCCGACGGGCGCAAGCTCCTCGTCCTGCATGGCGACGAGTTTGACACCATCATGCTTGCCCATCGCTGGCTGGCCTTTGTGGGAGACGCCGCTTACAGCATGCTGATGCGGCTGAACTTCGTGGTGAATGCCGTGCGGCAGCGCATGGGGCTGCCTTATTGGTCTCTCAGCAAGATGGCCAAGCACAAGGTCAAGAACGCCGTCGAGTTCATTTCCCGTTTTGAAGAGGTGGTTTCGCATGAAGCCGGCGCGCGCGGCGTCGATGGCGTCGTGTGCGGCCATATCCACAATGCCGAGATGCGCGAGATCGGCGGGATCCAATATTATAATGACGGCGATTGGGTCGAAGGCTGCACGGCGCTGGTCGAACATTTCGACGGTAGTATGGAGGTGCTGCACTGGGCCGATGAGGTTGCGGCCCGCAGCGCTGGCGAGCAGGAGCTGCTGGCGGCGTGATGCGTATCGTCATCGTGACCGACGCCTGGCTTCCCCAGGTCAATGGCGTCGTGCGGACGCTTCAGACCATTCAGGCGGAGTTGGAGGCGAGGGGGCATCTGGTCAAGGTGATCTCCCCCGATCTCTATGGCTCCATTCCCTGTCCAACCTATCCGGAAATCCGGCTCGCCTTCGTCAGGTCGGGCGCGGTGGGGAAAGCGATTGCCGCGTTTCAGCCCGACGCTGTCCATCTGGCCACCGAAGGGCCACTCTGCCTGGCCGCGCGGCGCTGGTGTCTGCGTGGGGGGTGCCGTTCACCACTGCCTATCACACGCATTTCCCCGACTATGTCGCCCGCCGGACGGGGCTGCCCGCCCGCTGGTTCTGGTCCTATATCCGCTGGTTCCATGGTCCCGCCCAGGCGGTTCTGGTTTCGACAAAATCCGTCCGGCAGCAGCTCCGCTCCCATGGTTTGGCGCAGGTGCGCCCATGGGGCAGGGGCGTCGATCTTTCCGCATTCACGCCCGATGCGACGCCGCCAGAGTTGTTCGCGGGGTTGGCGCGCCCAATCCAGCTTTATGTGGGCCGCGTCGCGATAGAGAAGAATCTCGAGGCTTTCCTCGCCAGCGACCACCCCGGCAGCAAGGTCGTGGTGGGCGACGGTCCGGCGCGGGCGCAGCTGGAGCGGGCCTATCCGGACGCGCATTTCATGGGAGCGCTGTTCGCTGAAGAACTGGCGGGCGCTTACGCAGGCGCGGACGTTTTTGTATTTCCCAGCACGACCGACACGTTCGGCCTGGTGATGATTGAGGCGCTGGCCTGTGGTACGCCCGTCGCCGCCTATCCGGTGACCGGGCCGATCGACATCGTGACGCCGGAATGTGGCGCTTTGGCGGAGCGGTTGGACGATGCGATCGCCGCAGCCCTGCTGTGTGACCGTGCGGCCTGCGCGGCGCATGGGCGCAGCTTTAGCTGGCAACGCAGCGCGGATGAGTTCCTTACGGCGCTTCATTGCATCGACCCTGCCGTCATGGACAGTGCTGCCTGACGCTTTTCCTTGCTCCACGGGGCTCCATGCACTATCTCGGATCGGGCGTGGCCGCCCTGCTTGGGCGGCCCTTGTCATTTTTAGTGCCGGAGAATCCCCGTGTCCCAGCCTCTCATGCCCCATGCGACCGCCAGCTGGCTGGTCGACAATACTGCGCTGAGCTTTGATCAGATTGCGGAGTTTTGCGGGCTGCACATTCTGGAAGTGCAGGCGATCGCCGACGACACCGCCGGTATCAAATATACCGGCCGCGACCCCGTCCGCGCGCATGAGATCACCATGGAGGAAATCCACAAGGGTGAAGCGAACCCGGACTATCGCCTGAAGATGCTGAAAGGCCCCGAGCCTGTCCGCCGTACCAAGGGCCCGCGCTATACCCCGGTTTCCAAGCGCCAGGACAAGCCCGACGGCATCGCCTGGATCCTGCGCAACCATCCCGAGATTTCGGACGGGGCGATCGGCAAGCTGATCGGCACCACCCGCACCACCATCGCCGCGATCCGCGACCGCACGCATTGGAACATTTCCAACATCGTGCCGAAGGACCCGGTGACGCTGGGCCTGTGTTCGCAGCGTGAACTGGACGCGCTGGTGACGAAGGCCGCGAAGAAGGCCGGTATCGAAGCGCCGACCGATTCCCGACTGGACGGTGACCGTGAGGCGCTGATCGAAGAGCTGCGCCGCGAACGTGACGATGCCGCTCGCCGGGCCGAGGAAGCGTTGAAGAGCGAATCCGAACTGATTTCCGGCACCGCCACCATCCTGGATCCGTTCAGCAATAACCAGGGTCAGGTTTGATCCTTTAAGGTCATCCCGACATCAAGGCTGTCCGGCAACAGGCGGTCTTGATGTCAGGACGCGCTGCGCCGCATTACCTGCTTTACGCTTGCGTAAAGCAACTGCCTCACATACACCTTGTGCATGGAGAGCAGCGATAAGGTCTGGCAGGACCGCTATAATCATCCCGTTCCCTGGGATCAGTCCTTTCCTCCCATGTCGATGGTGGACATGGTCGTGGACAGCGCGACGGCCAATCCCGACGCGGTGATGATCGATTTCATGGGTCGCAAGACGACCTATGGCGACATGCTCCATACCATCCGCCGCATCGCCAAGGGGTTGCAGGATATGGGCGTGCGGAAGGGAGACCGGGTGGGTCTCTACCTTCCCAACGTGCCCCATTATGTCGCGGCCTATTATGGGGCGATGATGGCTGGTGCGACCGTCGTTAACTTCTCCCCCCTCTATACCGCTGCCGAGCTGGAACATCAGGTCGAGGACAGCGGAACGAAGATCCTCTTCACCTTGTCCGCCGCCGCATTGCTGCCCACCGCGCAAGAGGTGCTCGACAACAGCAGTCTTGAACGGTTGATCGTCGGGTGCGTGGCAGAGGCGCTGCCGCCCGCCAAATCCGTACTCTTTCGCATATTCAAGCGCAGCGAAACCGCGCCTGTGCCGCATGACCCGCGCGTTACCAACTATTCCGACCTGCTGCGCCACGGAGAGAATCCGGCGCCGGTCGATATTGATCCGGTCAACGATGTCGCCTTGCTGCAATATACCGGAGGGACCACGGGGCGTCCCAAGGGCGCCATGCTGACGCATCAGAACCTGACCGCCAATGCTCGCCAGATTCGCCTGATCGATCCGCATCCCGAACTGGTCGATCGCATCATCGCGGTGCTCCCGTTCTTCCACGTGTTCGCCAACACCTGCGTCCTTAACCGGACGGTGTTGAATGGCGGGGAAATGGTGATGCTGCCGCGCTTCGAAGCGGTGCAGGTGCTGGCCGCGATCCAGCGGACCGGCCCTACCTCAATGCCGGGCGTGCCAACCATGTATCAGGCGCTGCTGGATCATCCGGCAACGCCCAACATCGACTTTTCCTCGCTGCGTCTGTGCATCTCCGGCGGCGCGCCGCTGCCGCTTGAACTCAAGCATCGGTTCGAGGCCGTGACAGGCGCAAAGCTGTGCGAGGGCTATGGCCTTACCGAAAGCAGTCCGGTCGTCTGCTCCAATCCCTATGAGGGTCTGAACAAGGCGGGCACGGTGGGCCAGCCCGTTCCTGGTACGCATGTGAAGCTGGTCAATCGGGAGGATCCGACCCGCCCGCCGCCGCCCGGAGAGCCGGGTGAGCTGGTTTTTTCAGGCCCGCAGATCATGAAAGGCTATTGGCAGAGGCCCGACGCGGACAAGGAAGTTTTCGTCGATGGCTGGCTGCGCACCGGCGACGTCGGGCTGATCGACGAAGACGGCTATGTGAAGATCGTCGATCGTTTGAAGGACATGATTGCGGTGGGCGGCTTCAAGGTTTTCCCGAGCCAGGTCGAGGAGGTCCTCTACCATCATCCCTCCGTCAAGGAAGCGCTCGTCATCGGCATTCCCGACGCCTATCGCGGGGAATGTCCCAAGGCTTTCGTCACGCTTCAGGAAGGGACGGAGATTGACGGCGAGGGGCTGAAGGCGTGGCTTAATCCGCAGTTGGGCAAGCATGAGAAAGTCTGCGAGGTGGAGGTTCGACTGAACCTGCCCAAGACGCTTGTCGGCAAGCTGTCACGCAAGGAACTGGTTGCCGAAGAACGCGCCAAGGCCGAGCGAGCAGCCGGACAGGCTGGAACCGCCGCCTGATCGCACCTATGTTCCGGCGCCAGGCAGAATAAGGACAGGCAAATGGCGCAAGACATCGCGACGCTGGCAGGCGGCTGCTTCTGGTGTACCGAAGCGGTGTACCAAAATCTGAAGGGCGTCCAGGCAGTCGAAAGCGGCTATATTGGGGGGCAGCGACCCAATCCGACCTATGAGCAGGTATGCTCTGGAGCGACAGGCCATGCCGAGGCGATCCGCATCACCTACGACCCGCAGGTGATTTCCTACGGCGATCTGCTCGACATCTTCTTTGCGACGCATGATCCCACGACGTTGAACCGGCAGGGTAATGACGTGGGCACCCAATATCGCTCGGCCATCTTTCCCCGTTCGTCCGAGCAGGAGGCCGAGGCAAGAGCCGCGATTGCGCGCGCGCAGCCCGATCATGGCAGCCCCATCGTCACGACCATCGAAGCCGACGCGCCCTGGTATCCGGCCGAGGACTATCACCAGAA
This sequence comes from Sphingobium herbicidovorans, assembly GCF_002080435.1. Lineage (NCBI taxonomy): Bacteria > Pseudomonadati > Pseudomonadota > Alphaproteobacteria > Sphingomonadales > Sphingobiaceae > Sphingobium > Sphingobium herbicidovorans. The sequence continues at coordinate 2,701,974 of NZ_CP020538.1, forward strand.
ATATTGGGAGCGCGCAGGAGATCGGAACCCCTATTGCATGGCGGTCATCCCACCCAAGCTCGCCAAGCTGCGCAAGGGGTTTGCTGAGCGGATCGAGGGCTAGACCGGCCATGTAGACCGCCGCAAGGGGTTGGCTGCATCCCCCTTTCCGCCTAGGGTGGGGTTAATCCCGGCAGTTTCATCCTGCATCAAGTGTTTCAGAGGGCTCCGAGTGCGCGTAATTTATTCATTGGCTGCGGCCGGGGTCATGCTGATGCTGCCTGGCTGCATTGCGAAGACGGCGCTGGACGTCGCGACCATGCCGGTGCGCGCTGGAGCGCAGGCTGCTGACTGGGCGACCACCAGTCAGGACGAAGCTGACCGTAATTATGGCCGTCGCATGCGTGAGCAGGAGGCGCGGGAGAGCCGGGAACGCAAGAAGGCGGAAGAACAGCGCCGCCGCGAATGCCGGCGCGCCGGTTACAAGGATTGCGGCTGACCTGCTTTAGGCTGCCGCCCTTTGCAGCCGGTCGTTGATCGCGATCCCGATACCCGCATCGGGTATCGGTGCAACAGCGATCTGCGTGGCCGCGCTTGCATCAGCGATATGCAGGGCGGCGAACAGATTGGCAGCTGCTTCCTGCACATCGGCATCGGGGCTGAGGTTGATATTGCAGGGCATCAATCCGAAACCGATCAGATATTCGTCCTTTTCAGCCTTCAGCGCGTTGAGCCGAACCGGCTTTGACGGCGCATAATGGCTCTCCAGCTGACCGGGGGCTTCGATCTTTTCATCGCCGCTGGTCACCACGGCAAGCCCCGTCGCCTGTTCCAGCATCTGTGCCGTGACCGGCCCGGGCCGCAGCAATCTTATGCGGTCAGCCTCAGGCGCGACAATCGTGGATTCCAGCCCTTCGCTGGTCGGCCCTTCATCCAGGATCAGCCGCACCTTGCCATTCAGGCTGGCGAGAACATGTTCCGCCCGCGTCGGGCTGATCGCGCCGCTGCGATTGGCAGAGGGTGCGGCGAGCGGGCGTCCGCTTTCCCGGATCAGTGCGCGCATTGCGGGGTGGGCAGGCAGTCGGAGCGCCACCGTCGGCAGTCCCGCCATCACGAGGGGCGACAACCCGCTTGTGTCCCGCACCGGCAACACCATTGTCAGCGCGCCCGGCCAGAAGCGTGCGGCTAGCTTTTCCGCCACGGGCGAAAAGACCGCAAGCTGCTCCGCCATTTCCTTGTCCGCGACATGAACGATCAGCGGGTTGAAGCTCGGTCGCCCCTTGGCGCTGTAGATTGCCGCGACGGCGCTGGAATCCGTCGCATCGGCGGCGAGGCCATAGACGGTTTCCGTCGGCACCGCGACCGGCTCGCCTGCTCGAATCAGCAGCGCGGCTTCGCGTAGAGCCTCCCTGCCATAAGGACAGATCCGGGTGGAAAAGGCAGGATTTGGGATGGTCACGGCCCCAGCGGTATAAGCTCGACCGCAGGAGAGTAAAAGACCATTACTACAGCAGAATGACAGGAACTTGACCGCTTGCCGGGGCTGGGGAGGGGGGCTAAGCCCGGCCCATGAACGACAACCTCCTGAGCCGCATTGCCGAAGCACTCGAACGGATCGCGCCGCCGCCCGCCCGTTCGGCGGACCTTGCCGCCGCTCCAGCCTATGTGTGGGATGGCGTGGCGATCCAGGCGGTCGAAGCATTTGCGCCGGTTGATTATGACCTGCTGACCGGTATCGACATGCAAAAGGAGACGCTGCTTGAAAACACGCGCCGCCATGCCGCTGGTCATGCCGCGCATGACGTCCTCCTCTGGGGCGCGCGAGGGACTGGCAAGTCGGCGGTTGTCGCCGCCGTTGTCGATCGGCTTCAGCGTGGGGGCGAGGATGTCGCCTTGTTGCAATGTGCGATAGATGAGCTGGGCAGCCTGCCGCGCCTGTTCTCATTGCTGCGCGCCACGCAACGCCCGTTTATTCTGTTCCTCGATGATCTTGGCTTCGACGAAAATGGCGTGGGCGATGCGCGGGCGCTGCGCTCGCTTTTACAGGGTGGTACAGCCGCGCGCCCGGCCAATGTCCGCCTCTATGTGACATCCAATCGCCGCCACATCGTTCCGCGCCATCTTTCCGAACAGGATGATCCCGTCAATCCACGCGACGTCATCGACGACAAGATGGCGTTGTCCGATCGCTTCGGCCTTAGCCTGGGCTTCCATGCCATGGACCAGGATGCCTATGTCGATATCGTGAGCGGCTATGCGGCCAGCCTTGGCCTGACCTTCGATCCGCTTGAGGCCATCCAGTGGGCGACCCAGCGGGGCAGCCGGTCCGGCCGTGTCGCCTGGCAATATGTGGTTGAACTTGCGGGGCGCAACGGCATCGCCATCTGATCAGCGTGCGCCGGTAACTCGCCAGATAATGCCGCCAACGTCGTCGCTGACCAAAAGCGCGCCCTTGGCATCGGCGGCGACATCGACGGGTCGGCCGCGCGCGTTTCCATCCGCGTCGAGGAAGCCGGTCAGCACATCGACCGGCTTCGCCTTGCTGACCTCGCCATTCGCGGCGAAGGGTACGAAGACCACCTTGTAACCGGCGGCTGGTTTGCGGTTCCAGCTGCCGTGCAGACCCACGAAAGCGCCGTTCGCGAACGAACCGCCAATCTTTACCTTGTCGGCAAATGTCAGGCCAAGAGGGGCGACGTGATTGCCCAGCGCATAGTCGGGCCTTTTGGTATATTCGCGCAATTCGGGCCGCTGCGGTTGCACGCGGCGATCCTCATAGCCGCCCCAATAATTCCATGGCCAACCGTAGAAGCCGCCAAATTCCAACCGCGTCAGATAGTCGGGCACAAGGTCGCTGCCCAACATGTCGCGTTCATTGACGACACCCCATAGCGCCCCGCTATTGGGTTCGAATGCCAGACCCACCGGATTGCGGAGTCCAGAAGCGTAGATGCGATAGCCGCCGGTCTTGGGATCGACCTCTAGCACGGCGGCGCGGTTGGCTTCGCTGTCCAGCCCGTTTTCACCGATGTTGCTGTTGGAGCCAACGCCGACATAGAGCAGCCCTTCGGGGCTCACCGTCAGGCTTCTGGTCCAGTGATTGTTGGGCGCACCGGCTGGGAGATTCAGGATCTTGCGTCCCTTTGCCGTGATGCGCGTGTCGCCTGGCTTGTAGGGGAAAGCCATTAGTGCATCGGTATTCGCGACGTACAAAGTGTCGCCGACGAGCGCCATCCCATAGGGGGAATGGAGGCCCGTCAGGAACGCCGTCTTTGTTTCCGCGCGGCCGTCGCCATCGGCGTCGCGCAGCAACGTGATCCGGTTGGCCGAAGGCACGCCTGCGCCGGCTTTATCCATCAGATAGGTCATGACCCGATCGACGATTCCGCTGATCGGCCGGGGCGGGCTGTTGGTTTCGGCGACCAAAATGTCGCCATTGGGCAGCGTCAGCATGGACCGGGGATGCGCCAGTCCTTCGGCAAAGCGCGCGACGGCCAGGCCTTGCGCCGCCGTTGGCTTCTGATCGGCGGTCCAGACCTTCACCTCGGCCACGTTGATGGTCGGGATCAGCTCGCTGCGCGGCGCGGTGAAAACCGGTTCCTTGCCTGTGTCCGCGCCTGCCGCCAGCTGCGCTTTATCCCCTTGCGCCAGATAGATAATGACGCCCGTAGCGATGAGCAGGATGATAAGGGTGATGGCGATCAGATGTTTCTTCATGCGCCCTTGTCTATGCTGCGATCAATCGCGCGGCAAGGCGTCCTATTGCCCCCGTTCGCGCAGCCACAGCAGCAACGCGATCACCCCGCCCAGCGCCGCTCCAGCCAGCAGCCCCGCGCTGGGCTGACCCAGCATGCCGCCCGCTATTGCGCCCGCCAGGATAAGGAACGCGATGATGGCGCCAGCGCCGGTCGGATTCTTCTTGCCGTTGGTCATCCCCCGAGCCCTTGCCACGGCCGGGACGACAAGGCCAGCGCCTTTGCTCGATGCGCCATTCCGGGACGTCGGTTGTGCCGCCGCTGGACGGGTGTGCCGCATCGGGACTTGGCTAATGGGTTGTTCACCCTCGAAAACCGCCGCCTTCGGACGAAGCGCGAAACTGGCACAAGGATTGAACGGAAGCGCTTATCGGGTTTCAATCGGGGGTCGTCATGCAGTTGCCATATCTTTCGGGTCGGCGGAGCTATGAGGACGCGGCCGAACTCATGGCGGCTTTTGGTGACAATGCAGGCTATGAGGCTGCAGCGCGCGCCGACCGCAGCCGGGACCTGGGCAACCACATCCATTTCTGCCACTGGCGCCAGATCGAGCGGCTCATCGTGCTGCTGACTCATGATGCACCGCTGGGAACGGTTCACTGACCCAGTACGCAACCGATCGATAACTTGGTCGGCTCAGAGCCGCAGACCTGCGGTCTCTGGTAGTCCGGCGAGAATGTTGAGGTTCTGCACAGCCGCGCCCGCCGCGCCCTTGCCGAGATTGTCGAGCGCCGCCACCAGCCGCACCTGACCTGCCGCCTCATTGCCGAACACGAACAGTGCGAGCCGATCGGTCGCGCCCACATGTTCAAGCGCAAGCTGGCTGGTCGTGGCGCTTTCCTCCAGCGACGCGACGCTCACCAGCGGAGATCCGGCATAAGCCTCCGCCAAGGCTGCATGAATGTCCCTCACCTTGGGTGCGGCCGCCATGGCGTTCAACTGCAGCGGCACTTCGACGATCATGCCGCGATAGGCATTGGCCACAGCGGGCGCGAAAATCGGCGCGTGAGCGAGGCCGGAATAACGCTGCATCTCCGGGATATGCTTGTGCGCCAGGCTGAGGCCGTAGGGACGGAAAGCGGTGGGCGCACCCTGCGCCGCTTCAAACTCCGCGATCATCGCCTTGCCGCCGCCCGAATAGCCGGACGCGCCCGAGACGGAGACAGGCCAGTCAGCAGGAAGCAGCCCCGCGAGGACCAGTGGCCGAACCAGCGCAAGGAAGCCGGTTGGCCAGCAGCCCGGATTGGAAACGAACCGCGCATTCGCCAGCTTTTCCCGGTGGCCCGGTTCCAGTTCGGCGAAACCATAGGTCCAGCCTGCCGCCACGCGGTGCGCCGTGGACGCGTCGATCACGCGCGTATGGCCGTTGTCTATCAGAGCCACAGCTTCCCGTGCGGCATCGTCCGGCAGGCACAGGATGACAATGTCCGCGGCGTTCAGTGCTTCCCGGCGCGCGCCCGCATCCTTTCGCTTGTCGTCATCCAGCGTGATGACGGACAGTTCAGGCCGTCCCTCCAGCCGCTCGACGATCTCCAGGCCGGTGGTGCCAACGCCGCCATCGATGAAAATCTTATGGGTCACGCGCCGATCCTCCGCCGCGAAATGACAGGTTGCGCGTGGTCGATGGCTAACCGCGACACGACATCGGCCAGAGGTTCGATCACTACCGCCATCCAGTGCGCGTTGGCATGCAGCAGGTTTTCGGCGTCCGTCATGATGCCGACATGGCCGGGAAAGAAGATGAAGTCGCCGCGCTTCGCCGCTTCGTCCGAAGGAAGGGGGCTGCCGATTGCATCGCGTTGAAGGTCGGTGTCCCTGGGCGCGCTGATGCCGCACTGGCCCAACGCCACCTGCGCAAGTCCCGAGCAGTCGATGCCGCGATGACCCCGTCCGCCCCAGACATAGGGCTGTCCAAGGTAGCGCAGCGCCACGGCGACCCAATCGGTCTCCAGCGCATCGACGCTTACGGCGTGCCGTGCATGCACAAAGCCTTCGGCGCAGGCGATGAAGCCATCCTGCGCTTCTCCCCGGAACAGCGCTCCACCTGGCCAGTAGTCGCGTACCGGTGATTTGATGTCTGGCGCGCTGAACAGAGGTGCGGTCCCCGCGAAGACGCGATGATTCGTTTCCTCGTGGATATCCAGCGCATCGCGCCGCACGTAGCCGACATAGCCGTCATGCCCACAGAAGCCCCAAGCCCAGTCGGTCGTTACGTCCAGAGCATGGAAGCTTTCGCCCCGCAGCAATTCGCTGACCGCGGTCGCGGTGATGGAAGGCGCGGAGAGCAGGGGAGCGCCGGCAGCGACGCAGGTCAGCTCGATCGCCCTAGCGTAATGCGCCGAAAACAGCACGCCCGCCAGCGACAGATCCGCCAGATCGCCGCGCGCAGCGTGAATCCGGCTGTCGAGCTTTACAGAGCGGCCATCCAGCTTGAATCGAATGCGTTCAGGGGGTGCGTTCCGCGGAGGAGAGTTCATGGAGTTCATCGCGGCCGGTTCCTGCGATGAAATGGTGAAAGGCGTCAAGGAATTCCGCCCCTTTGGGGGTCCGTGTGATGAAAATATTACGTCGATCGGCGGCATCCCGCTCACGGCGGAGGTAGCCGAGTGCTGACAGCTTGTTGAGCGCCCGCGTAATGACCGGCTTGGAAACGTGGAGCGCTTCGGCGAGTCCCCTGACGGTGTGAGGGCCTGACATGATGTAAACGGTCATCATCAGCGCCATCTGCCGATTGGTAAGATCGGGCCTGCCGGATCGTACATAATCGACCAGCGTACGCATCCATTGGCCAAGCGGTTTCAGACCCGGGCGGTTCAGCTCAGTCGTCTGATCCTGTGCAGAGGAGACATCCATGACCCGGTAACGCACAATGGCCAATCCGGTTGCGTAACGGCCTCACGTCACGGGATCATTTCTGCGTTGAATTTCCATAGCGCTGCTGAAGCAGATGGAAAACCGCCCGCAATCCGAGCGCTTCGCCGCCCTTTGGTCGGCCAGGTCGGGGGGAAGGGCGCCAGGCGAAGGTGTCCAGGTGCATCCATTTTGTCTGGTCCGGGACGAAGCGTTTGAGGAAGAGGGCGGCAGTAATGGCGCCGGCAAAGCCGCCTTCGCCTGCATTGTTGATGTCTGCGATGTCAGACTTGAGCATTTCCGCATAGCCGTCCCAGAGCGGTAGCCGCCAGGTCGGGTCGTCTACCTCAACGCCAGCGGCGTCCATGTCGGCGGCGAGGTCATCATCATTCGTGAAAAGGGCGGGAAGGTCGGGCCCAACCGCGACGCGTGCCGCGCCGGTAAGGGTTGCATAATCGATGACCAGTTCCGGCTTGCTCTCCCCAGCCAAGGCCAGCGCATCGGCCAGCACCAGCCGTCCTTCCGCATCGGTGTTGCCGATCTCTACCGTCAACCCCTTGCGGCTGCGCAGTATATCTCCAGGCCGGAACGCATTGCCGCCCACCGCATTTTCTGCCGCCGGAATCAACAGATGCAACCGCACAGGCAAGTGCGCGCCCATGATCAATCTGGCCAGCGCCAATGCGTGCGCTGCCCCGCCCATGTCCTTCTTCATGAGGCGCATGGCCGAGGAAGGCTTGATATCCAGCCCGCCGCTGTCGAAGCAGATGCCCTTACCGACAATGGCGATGAGGGGGTGCGCGGGATCGCCCCAATGCAGTTCGATAAGGCGGGGTGCGAACGCCTTGTCGGCCGCGCGGCCAACGGCATGGATCATCGGAAAGCCTTGTTCGAGCGGATCGCCCTTGGTGACGGTGAAGCGCGCCCCAAAACCCTCGGCCACCTTCGCCGTTTCAGCTTCGAGTTGCGCAGGGCCCATGTCCCCCGCCGGTATGTTGACCAGATCCCGCACCAGCGCGACGGCTTCGGCCAGCCGGACGGCCGGATCGATCTGGGCAATCTCTTCCGTCAGCAGCACGCGCGCGCCGGTTGAATTTTCATCGCGGCGATAGCGGTCGAAGCGATACTGCGCGGTCAGCCAGCCCAGCATCGCTGGCCCGGCTTTGCCGTCTGCGAGCCGATAGTGCCCCTCTGGAAGGACTTCCGCCAACTTGGCGAGGCACCAGCTGCCCAGTTTCGATCGGTTAGCGACACCAGCGATGACCGACCAATCGGCGGAACCATCGCCTGGGATGATTGCATATTCGTAGCCCTTGCCCGCGAATTTCTGCGCGGCGGTGATCTCGCGCACTCGCTCCGGTTGGGCGTTGAGCCAGGATTCGAAGCTCTCCGCATCGACGAGATGGATCATATGAGCGGCCTGATTGTTGTCCGCTCTGAGCAGGTTGGAATAATCGGTCATGCCTGGAGTCTGGACAAGGACGCGATGGTTTGAAAGCCCAATTTTCGCCGCGTTGTCGTCTCACTCCGACCACGCAGCATTTGCGTGGCGCAGGCAACAGGCCTAGATTGACGCAAAGCCAAAGAAGGAGAGCGACATGATGATGCATGGCGATAATGCACGGCTTCAGGCGCTTAGGGCGCGTGCTTACCAGCTGGCCGAAACCGGGCGGTTCGATGGCGCTCATGCGGTCGAACAGGCGCTGGTCGCGGAAGGGTGGGCCAATGCCGCCGCGGCCTTGCAGAGCGGCTATACCCGCAAGGCGATCAGCGAGCGTTGTCTGGCAGCCAAGCCGCATTGATGCTGCGCCAGATTAATGGGAAGGCAGGGCCGCTCCTCGGACTGACCCTGTTTTTCTGCGCCTGTTCTCCGTCGGCGCAGGATCAGGCAGGAACAACCGCCAACCACAGCGGAAATGATACGGCGACGGCAAAGTTCGTCAGCCGTATGGCGGGTGCGGAACAGTCAGCGGCGCCATCCGCGAAGCCATTTCAACAATCTGAAAAGACGGATCTGCTCGAATTCCTATATGCTTGGCCCGCGCAAGCGGCTGCGGTGCCGGACATCGTGGCCAAGTTTCGCAAGGATATGGACAGCGGCAAGGCCGACGCCTTGAAAATGGCCGCAGACGATCGCAAGTCCGCCCAGCAGTCGGGCTTTCCCTTCCATGCCCATAGTCTCGAAACGCGCTGGACCGTCGCTGCGGACACGCCCCGATTTCTTTCGTTGCAGTCGAGCCGTTACACTTACACGGGCGGCGCGCATGGCATGACCGGCTATGATACGCTGCTCTGGGACAAAGCGCGCAAGCGCGAGACGAGCATGAGAACTGTCATGACGTCACCGTCCGCCTTCGCGGCAGCAATAGGTGATGCTTTCTGTTCCGGCCTTGACCAGGCAAGAGCGGAAAAGCGCGGTGGTCCTGTCATGCGCGGTGATGATCCCTTCACTGAATGCGTCGATCCGATGAAGGAAACATTGGTGCCTGTCTCCAAGGACGGCAAGCTGATCGACGCCATTAAAGTCGTGATCGGCCCCTATAGCGCCGGACCCTATTCAGAAGGCACCTATGAAGTTCTGCTGCCGGTGGGTGAGGCGATGCGCAAAGTCATCAAGACCGAATATCAGGATGCCTTCGCCAGATAGATCGGTTCGCCGGACTTATGCATGGCTGTCGCTAGCTGCGCGCTATGCGGTGGGCACCCCGAAAAGATCGTGCTCATCGGCATCTTCGATCCTTACATCGAAGACGTCGCCTGCCTTGCGGCCTTCACCGACATCGCGCAGGAATACATTGCCGTCGATTTCCGGCGCATCTGCCTGGCTGCGCGCGGTTGCGCCGATCGATCCATCCTCGTCCGGTTCGCCGACCTCATCCACAATGACGGGCAGCACCCGCCCGACTTTCGCGGCCAGCTTCGCGGCGCTGATCGCGGCGGTTTTTTCCATGATCCGCTGATAACGCTCTTCCTTCACCGCCTCCGGCACCGCGCCGGGCAGATCATTGGCAGCCGCGCCTTCGACAGGTTCGAAGCGGAATGCTCCCACCCGGTCCAATTGCGCCTCGTCCAGCCAGTCGAGCAGATATTGGAAGTCCGCTTCCGTCTCGCCGGGAAAGCCGACAACGAAAGATGACCGGATCGCTATATCGGGGCAGATGTCTCGCCATTTGCGGATACGGTCCAGCACCTTTGCCTCGTTCGCCGGGCGCTTCATGGCTTTCAGCACATTGGGCGATGCATGCTGAAACGGAATGTCGAGATAGGGTGTCAGCAGCCCTTCGGCCATCAACGGGATCACATGATCCACATGGGGTAGGGGTAGACATAATGCAGGCGCACCCAGGGCGCATTGCCCTCGGCCGTGCGCAATTGACCAAGCTCGCGGGCCAGATCGGTCATGTGCGCGCGGACTTCGCGGCCCTTCCAGTTGCGCGGCTCGTGCCGGGTATCGACGCCATAGGCCGATGTATCCTGACTGATGACCAGCAGTTCCTTCGTCCCGGCGTGTACCAGTTTTTCCGCTTCGCGCAGCACCGCGTCCACGCGCCGCGAAACCAGGTCGCCACGGATCGAAGGGATGATGCAGAAGGAGCAGCGATGGTTGCAGCCCTCCGAGATCTTCAGATAGCTGTAATGGCGCGGCGTCAGCTTGAGTCCGCCTTCGGGCACCAGATCGACAAAGGCATTGGGCACCGGCGGCGAAGCGTCATGCACCGCATTGACCACCTGCTCATATTGATGCGCGCCCGTGACCGCCAGCACCTGCGGGAATTTCTGGCGGATCAGTTCCGCTTCATCGCCCATGCAGCCTGTGACGATGACGCGGCCATTTTCCGCAATCGCCTCACCAATGGCTTCCAGCGACTCTTCCTTGGCGGAGTCGAGGAAACCGCAGGTGTTGACCAGCACCACGTCCGCCCCGGCATAGTCGGCCGACATCAGATAGCCGTCGGACCGCAGCTTGGTCAGGATGCGCTCGGAATCGACCAGATTCTTGGGACAGCCGAGCGACACCATGCCGACCTTCGGCGCTTCAGGAATTTTGGTTGCCATGATCGGCGCGCACATAGGGATTTTTGCGCCAAATGTCACGCGACACTGAAAGGTCAGCGTAAATCGGGAGTCTCGCCGACGGCATCCCCTTGAACGATCTCGATGATAAGATCGCCCGGTTCCAGTTTGCGGGCGCCGTCTTCCCAAAAGCCGACCACATCTGCGCCGCGATGAATCCGCAAGCCCAACCCCGTCGTGATGGCCGACAGAGGCTTGCCGATTTCCTCCGGCAACACCGATCGCTCGTTCAGCTTCACCCGTCCGCCTGACGCAGCCAGGTCCGCCATATAATCGGCGATATGGCGCCCGCTCGTGCTCCCTGCCAGCAGCAGCCCGGCAAAGCTGACCGGATTGATCACGGTCGTCGCACCCGCCTGCCGTGCAGGAAGTTCGTTGTCCTCATTACGCACGACGATACTGATTGGCAGGCGCGGCGCGAGGTGCCGTGCGGTGAGCGTGATCAGGATAGAAGTGTCGTCGCGTCCCGCCGACACGATCATTGTGCGCGCGCGGTCGATGGCGACATCCTTCAACGTCCTGTCGCGCGTCGAATCGCCGCACATGACATTGCAGCCCAGATCCTCGGCCTCAATCAGCGCCCTTTCCTGGGGATCGACGACTACGATCTCGCGCGGATTGACGCCGCGCGCCAGCAGTTCGCGCACAGCCTCGCCGCCACTGGTCCCAAATCCGGTGACGACGATATGATTATGCAGATCAGCCTGAATACGCGCCATGCGCCACCTGTAGAAGATATTGCGGAGGAAAAGGTTATAGGCCGTTCCGAGAAAGATCAGCCAGACGAAGAGCCGTATCGGCGTCACCAGCAACGCTTCGAACAGGCGTGCCGCCGGGCTTACCGGCACAATGTCGCCATAGCCTACGGTCGTTACCGTGACGGTCGTGAAATAGAGAACGTCGATGAAGCTGATATGGTTGTCCAGATTGTCCTTCAGTCCGTCTCGCCCGAGCCAGTGCAGCGCAAGAACCACTGCGATCAGTCCGAAGACCAGCGCCACCCGCCATGCGAGGTCAGCCCATATCGGTATCGCCGACCGCCGTCGCAAAAAGCCGGTCTGGGCCATTGGGAGGCGGGCGGGATTGATCCTCATCGCGTGCGCGGCCTGCCCGTCACTTCACAAACAGTCGAGCCGTGGCGGCCATCGCGCTATCTTGCGTCAGATCGTAATGAAGCGGTGTAACCGTCACATAACCCTCCGCGATTGCGGCCAGGTCGCTGCCCTCGGGCACTGCTGAACTGCTTCCCAGGCCGAACCAGTAATAGTGATAGCCACGCGGGTCGGTCCCTTCGACGATACGCGTCCGGTCAATGTCGTGGAACCCCTGCCGCGCAACGCGGATGCCCTTCACCGCCTGAGGATCGATAGCCGGGAAGTTCACGTTGAACAGCAAGCGCGGGCTCGCGGGCATGGCGATCAACGGTCGTAATACCTGTTCTCCCCAAGCGCGGGCCGTGGCGAACGGGACGGCGTCGCCCATCCCCTCGCGCGAGTAGACCTGGCTCAAGGCTATCGACTTGATGCCCGAGATAGCACCTTCCATCGCGGCGGAGACTGTGCCGGAATATGTCACATCCTCGGCCAGGTTGGCGCCACGGTTGACGCCGGAAAGAATCAGGTCCGGCTTGGCGTCCTTCATCAGTTGTCCGACCGCCATCATCACGGCGTCAGTCGGAGTACCGGTGACGCTATAATGCCGCTCGCCATGTTGGTGAATGCGCAGGGGACGCGTCAGCGTCAGGCTATGGCCGGCGCCCGACTGCTCCTCCGACGGAGCCACGATCCAGATATCGTCGGAAAGTGTCCGCGCAATTTCCTCCAGCACCTTCAGGCCGGGCGCGTGCACGCCATCATCATTAGTGAGCAGGATACGCATAGACACTCTCTAACATCCGTTCGCATCGAGCGAAGCCGAAAAGCCGATTCCCCCATTTCTCGACATCGCCGGAAACGAACGGGGCAGGCAGTGATCAGCGGGGCACAAGCCGCGTAAGCCCGCCCATATAGGGCAGCAATGCTTCCGGCACGACCACGCTGCGATCATCCTGCTGGTAATTTTCGAGTACCGCGACCAGCGTGCGGCCGACTGCCAGCCCGGACCCGTTCAGCGTGTGCAGGAAGCGTGTCTGCTTTTCGCCTTCCGGCTTGTAGCGCGCGTTCATCCGGCGTGCCTGAAAGTCACCGCAGTTGGAGACCGAGCTGATTTCCCGATAGGTCCGCTGGCTGGGCAGCCATACTTCCAGGTCATAAGTCTTGGCGGCGGAAAAGCCCATGTCGCCGGTGCACAGCATCATTTTGCGATAGGGCAGGCCGAGTGCCTGGAGGACGCCTTCGGCCGCGGCGCACATGCGGTCATGTTCGGCATCCGATTCTTCGGGCTTGCAGATCGCGACCAGTTCCACCTTTTCGAACTGATGCTGGCGGATGAAACCGCGCGTGTCGCGTCCGGCCGATCCTGCTTCCGATCGGAAACAGGGGGTCAACGCCGTAAACCGCAGCGGCAAGCTATCGGTTGCCACGATCTGCTCGCGCACCAGATTGGTAAGGCTCACCTCAGCGGTGGGGATAAGCCAGCGCCCGTCCGTCGTACGAAACAGATCCTCGGCGAACTTGGGAAGTTGCCCGGTGCCGAACAGCGCATCATCCCGCACCAGCAGCGGCGGGTTCACTTCCTCATAGCCATTCTCGCCAGATTGGCGATCCAGCATATATTGCGCCAGCGCCCGGTGCAGCCGCGCCATCTGACCGCGCAGCGCGGCAAAGCGCGCGCCCGACAATGCGGCGGCGGCTTCGAAATCCAGCCCCAGTGCAGGGCCGAAATCGGCATGGTCTTGCGGCGTGAACGTGAATTGCTTTGGCTCGCCCCAGCGCGCGACCTCCACATTGGCCGTCTCGTCTTCGCCCTCTGGCACATCGGGGGCGGGCAGGTTGGGGATGGCCGCAAGCATCGCGTGCAGGCGTTCGCTCACATCCCGGTCCTCATTTTCCAGCGCGGGCATGCTTTCCTTGAGCGCAGCGACCTCGGCCTTTAGCGCCTCTGCTTTCTCCATGTCCTTTGCCGCCATCGCTGCGCCGATAGCCTTGCTTGCTTCGTTGCGGCGAGCCTGGCCCTGCTGCAATTCCGTCTTTAGGGCGCGGCTGCGTTCGTCGAGCGCCAATATCTCGGTGCTCAGCGAAGACAGGCCGCGGCGCGCCAGGCCGGTGTCGAATGCTGCGGGATTTTCGCGGATCAAGCGGATGTCATGCATGCGTCTGCCCTATGCCGTTCCGCGTCAAGCCGCGCAACCCTGCGCGCTCCCGGCCGTTTGTCAGGTGAATGATAAGGGAAAGGAGCCGATAATGTGGATTGATCATGGCGCGATGGTTCTTGTCGCCGATGGACGCAAGATGCTGGTGTTCAGGAACAAGGGTGACCGCATGAATCCCAATCTGGAAGCCGAAACGGTCAAGGTGCAGGACAATCCCTACGACCGGGATCACGCATCTGACGCGCCCGGCCGAGTATTTAATTCAGTGGGCAGCCGGCGTAGCGCCATGGAGCAAACCGACTTTCATGAGCTGGAAGAGACGCGCTTCGCGGTGGAAGCCGCCGATCTGCTCAAGCGGGGCGCCCTTTCCAACGATTATGAAAAGCTGATCGTCGTTGCGCCGCCCACGGCTTTGGGCGAAATGCGCAAACATTATCACAAGGAAGTGCAGAGCCGCCTGGTGGGAGAGATCGCCAAGGATCTGGCCAATCATCCCGTGCCTGAGATTGAGCGGATCATCGCCCAGAGTTGAACAAAGGTCGTAACCAAGGCGACAACGAAAAGGGCGGTCCACCAAGGCCGCCCTTTCTGATTGTCATGCGCTTGTCAGGACGTTAGGCAGCTTTCTTTCGCTCGGCGAACCGCCGCCTTGCGATCAGTGCGATGGCCCCGGCACCGAATAGCAGGACCATCGGCGGCGCAGGGACTTCCGTGCCCCCGGTGCTGGTCGATCCCCCGGAACTGCTCGAAGAGCTGGAAGACGAACTGCTCGAAGATGAGCTTGAGGAGGAAGAGGAGGATGACGACGACGAGCTGGAGCTCGAACTGGAAGACGATGAACTGCTCGTCACGTTACCGCTGGACGTGGACACATTCCCGCTCGATGTCGATACGTTGCCGCTGGAGGTAGATACGCCACCTGTCGATGTGGAAACCCCGCCGGTGGAAGTGGAAACCCCGCCCGTCGAAGTCGAAACGCCACCTGTTGTCGAACTGGTCGAGCTGCTGATCCCGCCGGTGGAACTGCTGGTCGAGGATATCACCACCGATCCGCCGCTGCTTCCGCCGCCGCTGCCGCCGAAGAACCCACCGATGAAGCCGCCCCCCCAAAGCCGCCACCACCAGCCATCACTACCGGCGCCGCGCCGCCGCCCGACATGACCGGCATTTCACCTGCCACCATCGGCGGAGGCAGGGGGATTGGCGCGCCCTGCGTAGTCACCGTGAGGGTTTGCGGGGCGCAGGACGTGACCGTCTTGACGACCTTG
Source organism: Sphingobium herbicidovorans (assembly GCF_002080435.1). Lineage (NCBI taxonomy): Bacteria > Pseudomonadati > Pseudomonadota > Alphaproteobacteria > Sphingomonadales > Sphingobiaceae > Sphingobium > Sphingobium herbicidovorans. The sequence goes on from NZ_CP020538.1 coordinate 2,717,150, forward strand.
CGCTTTACGGCGCGGACGGGATAGCGCTTGCGTGGCGCCGCCTTCGCGCTCTTGGAGCTGTGGACCACTGCGGGCCGGGGGCTTTCCGCGACATGCACCGCGCCCCCACCTATGATCGCACCACCGCAGGTGCAGGCGCATAATTTGGCCAATGCCATCCGTACCGACATAGGGATCCACTCTTGTTCATCTTCAAGCTGTTCTGGTCATATCCGTTGACATCAACGACCGGAGAGCTGTTGCCTTCGTATAACAACGCAAAAGAACAGGTTAACTTCAACACTGTTAACCTTGAATGTGGTCGATAAGTGGATGAGGTATATAACGAAAGGCCAACTTTTATGGTTAACGTCTCATTATGAAACGCCGATCGTTGCTTGCGAGTATTTGTATTTTCCAAGGGGAAGTGATCGATGAGGGGCAGGAGGCTTTTGCCAACCCCGCCCTTTTTTCGTTGACCCGCTGGTCATGGCGGTAGTGACCGTTCAGTGGAATGCGTGCTTGTGTCGTCTCTCACCGCTCGTTATTAGGCGCCGTCAATCATAAGTCATGGGCGACCGGCAGTTTTCCGCCGGCGCCTCTCGAGTCGGAGAGCCAGATGGCATCGGTCCTGAATTCCGATAAAGACGGCCAAAATCCGCCAAAATCGGCTGTAATGCTTCCCCCCGACTATCGCCCTTCGCCTGATGAAGAGTTCATGAATCCCATGCAGCTCGAATATTTCCGGCGGCGGCTCTGGGACTGGAAAAAACAGATACTGGCAGAGGCGGAAGGCACACTTGCCGTTTTGCAGAATGAACCGCTCCGGGAGCCCGATCTGAACGATCGAGCGTCGAGCGAGACGGATTGGTCCATCGAACTGCGCACCCGCGATCGCCAACGCAAGCTGATCTCCAAGATCGATGCCGCGTTGCGCCGTATTGACGAGGGCGAATATGGATATTGCGAAGTGACCGGCGAACCGATCTCGCTCGGACGCCTCGAGGCGCGGCCAATCGCAACCATGACGGTCGAGGCGCAGGAGCGGCATGAGCGTCAGGAAAAGGTTTCGCGCGACGATTAACGCTTTGTCCACCGCTCGCTGGCAAGATCCGGGAAAATAGCGGGTCATTGCAAGGGATTGGACATGGACAGCGATCAGGGAATGGCGGAACGAGGCCCGGCTCGGTCGGGTCCGCGTGACAGCCTGTTCCTGCTCACCAACTTGAAATCGAGCGAGGGTACGCCGCTTGGTCGTGCGCGCGTGCGCAACCTCTCCGCGACCGGTCTGATGGCCGATTGCGAACGGCCAGTGCCCGCGGGTTCGGTCATCATGCTCGAGCTACGCGGCGTGGGCCGCGTCAACGGCAAGGTTGTTTGGTCTCGCGAGGATAAGATTGGCGTCGCCTTCGACGAAGAAATCGACCCGCAACTTGCTCGCAACCCCGTATCTGTCGGGGCGCGCGAACGCACGCCCACCTATTTTCGTCTGCATCAAATCGGTCGGTAAGAAATGAGCGCAGGTTTATGCGGTAGTGCGCTCGTCCCCTTCATTTTCCTGTAGGGGAAGGGAAGGGAAGGGCGGGCGGCCTGCCTGGCTACGCCGCGCCCCTCTCTCAATGTCGGATCAGTTTCGCGACATTTCCTCTTTCAGCCGCAATTTCTGCTTCTTGAGCGAGGCGACCAGAATCGCGTCCGGCATCGGCCGACTCGACTCCGCCTTAATTCGCGCCTCAAGCCCTGCATGCTTGGCCGAAAGAGCTGAAATGTGGCTATTTTCCATGACATTCTCCTGATGAGGGTAATGGACGAATGAGTAGATCATAATTCAATCGCTCTGTCTTTCCGCGAATCGGGCTTTGCGACAGGTCGCGCGCAAATTTGCGATGGTCCGATTGGGCATGCCGGGCTATCAGGGGCCGTCCGCAAATGGCTGAAAGTGGGTAGTGGGTGAGCCGGGAAGACATCATGCGACGGCTGGAACTGCTGCGGGTCGAGCATCGCGATCTCGATGACGCCATAGCCGCGCTTGTCGAAAGCGGAGGCCGCGACCAGATGCAGGTTGCACGCCTGAAGAAGCGCAAGCTGCGGCTGCGTGACGAGATCGCTCTGCTCGAAGATGCGCTCGTCCCCGACATCATCGCTTGAAGGCTATTGACCGATTGTTGGTTAACTTCGGTCAGACCGGCCCTGAATGAGACAATCTCACCGGAAACGCGCGCGTCGGGACTGACAAGCGTACGCTTTTATGTCAGTGATTCGGCCTATGTCTCGTGCCGTCACTCTTGACCGTGGCCTGCATCGACGCCTGGTCGATGGCCTTTATCTGGAAGCCATGGTCATGGCCGACGAAGCGCGCGCCTATTTCGATCTGCGCGATACGGATGAGCCGGAATTGGAAGACCCCCTCCGCCGGGTTTCCTTTGCATGCGAATCGCTCAAGGTCACGACACGGCTGATGCACATAATCGCCTGGCTGCTGAGTCAGCGGGCATGGCAGCGCGGTGAGATCGCAGACGCGGACCTGGCGGACGAAAAATACCGGCTTGGCCGCGCGACCAATACGGATGCCGAGATCGTGGCGTCTTTCCCTTTTGCTGCGCGCGCAATCATCGAGGCGAGTCAGGACCTTTATGACCGGGTTGCGCGCCTGCAGGATCGCATGGACCGGATGGCCGGTTCGCGTGGTCAGCGGGAAAGCAGCCCGGCTCGCGCGTTGATGGATCGGCTGAACACAGCCTTTTGAAATCTGTGCAAGACCTGGCGCGATCATTGCCATACGGGCTGGCGCTTCCTTTCCCATTTGGGCTAGACCGTTGATATGAACACGGGCTTGCGGACTTGGCGCCGCGTATCAGCCATGTCGCAAGCCACCCGGCTTCTTGCCCTGCCGCTCTTGCTGGCGGCCCCGGCCGCTTATGCCCAAACCGCTGCATCGCCGGGGAGTGCCGCCGATCCCGAGATGCAACTCGACCCAATGCCGGACCTGGGTGTGGATTGGCCGGATATGGAGCAGTTCGATACCGTCGCGCCCCTGCAACCGGATCCAGCAGATGTCGTCGATATGACTCAGCCGCCGGAAGAGGAAGCGGCTGATCCCGTTGAGGAGGAAACGGATCAAGTCACGGACTTCGCGGATTCGGGCGAAGAGCGGCGATACTCGGTGCAGTTGAACGGTATCGACCAGATTGCAGATGTGCAGTTCGACACCCGCTTCAAGGAATTGTCGGTCCTGCGAGAGGGCGAAGGGAAGCCAGCCAATCTTGCGCAGATAAATCGGCGCATCAAGGAAGACAGTGAACTGCTCGACCGCCTGCTGCGCGCCAAGGGCTATTACGCCGCCCGCATCCGCAGTTCCGTTTCTCCACCTTCGCCGGGTGGAGACCGGTTGGGCGTGCGTTTCGACATCGTTCCGGGTGTACGTTATCTGCTCTCTTCCATCGATCTTCCGGGGCTGTCTGCGGCAGGAGAACGCGCACCCAAGCTGCGGGAGGCCTTTGCAGTCCACTCTGGCGACCCCGTCGATGCCGACGCCATTCTCGCGGAACAGGAATCCCTGTCGGTCGCTCTGCTCGAAAGCGGTTTCCCCTTCGCGCAGGTCGGCGAACCGGAGGTCCGTATCGACCATGAAGAGCGCAAGGGCGATCTGGACATCGTCGTGACGCCGGGCGCCTACCGGACTTTCGGATCGATCATCCTGAATGACGAAAAGCTGTTCAGCGCCCGGCATGTGGCGCGGATCGCCCGCTTTGATCGAAACGACCCCTATATGGCGTCGGATGTCGAGGATTTGCGGAGTGCAATCGTTGCAACGGGACTTGTATCATCGGTCACGTTGACGCCCAAGGACGCTGGTGACGGCGAACATGTCGATCTGGCGGTAGATGTCCACCCAGCACCGCTTCGTACGATCGCCGGGGAACTGGGCTATGGCACGGGCGAAGGTTATCGCGCCGCCGTCAGTTGGCAGCACCGAAATCTGTTCCCGCCCGAAGGCGCGGTTACATTGCGCGGGGTGTTGGGCACGCAGGAGCAGACGGCGTCCTTCACCTATCGGCGCAACAATTTCCGCAAGCGAGACCATGTGCTGACCGGACTTTTTTCGGTCAGCAACATCAGGCGCGATGCCTATGACGCCCGGACGATCACCCTGTCCGGCGCGCTGGAGCGGCAGAGCAACATCCTGTTCCAGAAAAAATGGGTCTGGCGGGTCGGTACTGAATTGATCGCGTCGGACGAAAGAGATGCTTTCAGCGGGGGCAGCAGGCGCACCTTCCTCATCGCAGCAGTGCCACTCAGTTTGACCTATGACGGCAGCGACGATCTTTTGAACCCGACCAGCGGGTTCCGGCTCGGTGGTCGCCTCAGTCCCGAACTTTCTTTCCAGAACAGGACATTTGGTTATTCACGCGTCCAGTTGGACGGCAGTATTTATCAACCTGTCGGCGATCGCATCGTGTTCGCTGCGCGGGCGCGGTTCGGGACTATCCTGGGTTCGACAGTCGATCAGATTGCGCCGTCCCGCCGTTTCTATGCGGGCGGCGGTGCTTCGGTAAGGGGCTATGGCTATCAGGCGATTGGCCCACGCGATGCCGATAATGATCCAATCGGCGGCAAGAGCCTCGCTGAATTCTCGCTGGAATCGCGCGTACGGTTCGGCAATTTCGGCGTCGTGCCTTTCATTGATGCAGGCAATATTTCCACCAGCTTCCTTCCGCGGTTTCGCGACCTGCGCATCGGTGCTGGCCTGGGCGTGCGCTATTACAGCAGCTTTGGACCTATCCGCGTGGATGTGGGCACGCCGTTGAACCCGCAGAAGGGCGATCCGCGAATAGCTGTTTATGTCTCGTTGGGGCAGGCCTTCTGATGGGGGAGGATCAGCCTCAGGACAAACCAAGGCGCCGCCGCGCATGGGATGCGGGGTGGCAGCGCTGGCTGACTGGACTGTTCGCCCTTTTGCTGGTTATTACTGCGGGTGCGGTTGTCTGGCTCGATACGTCGGCAGGACATCGGTTCCTGGCCTCGCGTATCGCCGGGATCAGCCCGCCTTCCGGCCTTCGCATACGTGTCGATCGGATCGAAGGCAGCATATATCGGCGTGCGGTGCTGCATGGCGTCACGCTGTCCGATCCCAACGGAGTTTTTCTGGCCGCGCCGCGTGTGGAACTGGATTGGTGGCCGCTGGCGTGGCTTTCCAATCGGCTCGACATTGACCGGCTGGCTATCCCGGTTGCCAGGCTCCACAAATTGCCGCGGCTCAATCCCTCCAGGCAGGAAGGGCCGATCCTTCCCGGCTTCGACATTCGGCTGATGGAGTTTTCCGTAGGCCGCCTTTTGATCGACAAAGGGGTGAGCGGGCGGGCGCAGACCGCGACTATTTCCGGCGATGCGGATATTCGCGGGGGACGCGCGATCATCGACCTCTCCGCGCGCGCGCTGGATGGAGAGGATGCTCTCAACATCGCGCTGGACAGCCGACCCGATGATGATCGCTTCGACCTCGACGTCACCCTTAACGCGCCGCGAGGCGGCGTCCTGGCGGCGATGGCCGGATTGCGACAGGACGGCAATCTTCGCGTCCGGGGCAAGGGCAGTTGGACCCGCTGGGACGGCCGCCTTGCAGCTACGCTGGATGGCTCCCCGGCGGTCGATATGGCTTTGGCGGCACGAAGCGGAATATACGCTGCTACCGGGTCGATAGAGGCATCCGCCATTGCCGGGCAGGGACTGCTACAGCGGCTCTCCGTGCCGCGCATCGCGATAAAGGCGCGCGGGTCGTTGAAGGAGAGGGTGGTCGATGGCACCCTGTCGCTGCGCTCGGCGGCTGTCGACATCCATGCAGACGGCGCTATCGATCTGCGCAACAACGCGCTCGACAATATATTGCTCGATGTGAAGCTGACGCGGCCGCAGGCGCTGTTGAAGTCGATGCGCGGGCAAGATGTGGCGGCGAAGGTACGGCTCGATGGACCCTTTTCGGCGTTCGGTTATGAATATCTGTTAAGCGCCAGGCAGCTCACCTTTGACCGCACGGTCATCAGCGATGTGCGCGCTGACGGCAAAGGGCGCAAGGCGAAGAATGGCGCTACACTGATCCCTGTTCGCCTGCGCGCGCGGCGACTGGATGGGCAGGGCGAGCTGCTTGAGGGAATCGTCCGCAATTTCATGCTGGATGGCATGTTGCAACTGAAGGGGCAGCAGATCGTCAGCAATGCGATGACGATTCGGTCTGACAAGCTGAACGGCAAGTTGCTGATGCTCGCCGACCTCAAGACCGGCCGATATGACTTTGGACTGGACGGGCAGATACGTAGCCTTTTCATTCGCGGTCTCGGCATTGTCGATCTCACCTCAAAGCTGCGGGCCGTGCCGGGGCCAAAGGGCGCATTCAGCCTGAGTGGGAGCGCGATGGCCAGGATGCGCCGGTTGGACAACAGCTTCCTGCAAGGGCTGGGCGGAGGGCTCCCGGTCCTCAAAAGCGGTCTGTCGTTGGGGCCTGACGGTCAGCTGATGTTCACGGGGCTGCGCCTTGAAGCGCCGCTGCTCAGCGTCTCGGCAAATGGATATCGCCGTCGCGACCGGACCTTCCATTTCGAAGGAAGTGGCACCCATAGCCGATACGGACCCCTACGGCTCACACTGGATGGCAGGATCGAGCGGCCGACCGTCGATCTGCTGCTGAACCGGCCACTGGATGCGCTGGGGGTCACCGACATGCGGGTACAGCTCGACCCCAATAGCGAAGGGTACAGCTTCACGGCGCAAGGGGGATCGACGCTGGGCGCCTTTACGGGGAATGGCGCCATACTGCTTCCCCCCGGGGGACAAGCCGTGGTGAGGGTTGCCCAACTTGCTGCGTCCGGGGTGACGGCAAGCGGGGACTTGCGCCCGGTCACCGGTGGCCTTGACGGGCAACTGGCTGTGGCCGGCCCCGTGAAAGGCAGCATCGCCTTTACGCCGGTGAACGCGATGCAGCAGCTGGTCCTCAAGCTGGACGCGGCCGACGCCAGCTTTGCGGGCCCAACCATTATCGCGGTGAGACGCGGGAAGCTGGACGCAACGGTTCTGCTCGATCCGGCAGGCACATCGATCAAAGCTACCGTGCAGGCGCGCGGCTTGCGCGTCGGCGGACTGCTGATTGGTCGCCTGGCTGCAAATGCCGATCTTGTGGGCGGGCGGGGTTCGGTGAAAGCCAGCGCGTCGGGCCAGCGAGGGCGCCTGTTCGACCTGCAGGGGGATGCCGAGGTTGAACCGGATCGGATCCGGGTCGCAGCGCGCGGCACGATCGACAAGCGCTCGATCCGCCTGACCCGCACGGCGGTCTTTACCCGCAGTGCTGATGGCTGGCGGTTGTCGCCCGCGACGATCAGCTATGCGGGGGGATCGCTGCAAATCGGCGGAGAATTGAGCGGCATGACGACAAGCATCGAAGGACGCATGCAGAAGCTGCCTCTTTCGCTGCTGGATATTGCGTATGACAATCTGGGTCTGGGCGGCACGGCCACTGGCTCGCTCAGCTATGTTCACACGCGCGGCGCGATGCCTGTCGGAAAGGCGGAACTGCGAGTGCGGGGCCTATCCCGATCCGGATTGTCGCTCAGTTCCCGACCGGTCGATGCGGGGGTCAACGCAGTCCTGACACGTGATCGGCTGGCGGCGCGCTTGTTGTTCGCCGTCGGCGGGCAGACTATCGGCCGGGCCCAGATATTGCTGACGCCGCTTGGCGTGGAAGGCAGCCTTGTGGAGCGGTTGAACCGGGCGCCGCTATTTGGGCAACTGCGTTATAGAGGCACGGCAGACACGCTGTGGCGCCTCACCGGGGTTGAGATCATCGATATTTCCGGCCCGGTGAGCGCTTCTGCGGACGCGCGTGGGACGCTGGGCAACCCCGTGATTGCAGGTTCTCTCTCAACCGATGACGCCGCCATAAACAGTGCCGTCACCGGTATGCGGCTGCATAATGTGAAGGCGCGAGGCCAGTTTTCGGGCGCACAACTTGTCATGTCGAGCTTTTCCGCCAACGCCCAGAATGGCGGAACTGTCACGGGTGCGGGCAGCTTCACTTTTGCCGGGATTGCTGGTGTGGCGATGGAATTGCGGTTGCAGGCGGATAACGCCGCCCTACTGGAACGGGATGATATCGCTGCAACCGTGACCGGGCCAATCACGTTGCGATCGAATGGGGCCGATGGCACCATTGGCGGCGACCTGCTGCTCAACCGGAGCCGCTTCACCTTGGGCCGGGCCGCAGCCATAGCGCAAATTCCGGAGCTGCGCGTTACCGAAATCAACCGAAATGGTGAGGAAATTGAGCGCCCGCGCGCGAAGAGACCATGGGCGCTGGCGATCAAGACGCGTGCTCGCAATCGCCTGACCGTCACCGGGCTTGGGCTGGACAGCGAATGGCGCGCCGATCTGGATATTAGCGGCACCGTGACGAGTCCTGCCATCGCGGGCACGGCGCAGCTGGTTCGCGGCGAATATACCTTCGCTGGCCGCCGTTTCGACCTTCGCGAAGGCAAGATACAGTTTGACGGCCGTACTCCGGTGAACCCTGTGCTGGACATCGATGCGGAGGCCAACGTCAACGACCTTACGGCGGTGATTCATGTCGGCGGGACGGGTCTGAAACCTGTCATAAGCTTTACCAGCATACCCGCGCTGCCGCAGGACGAACTGCTTTCACGGATACTGTTTGGAACGTCGATCACCAACCTGTCGGCACCCGAAGCCTTGCAACTCGCATCCGCTGTGGGATCATTGCAGGGTGGCGGCGGGCTTGATCCGATCAATGCCGTGCGCAAGGCGGCGGGACTCGACCGGTTGCGCATTATCGCAGCGGACCCGGCACAGGGGCAGGGCACGTCGCTGGCAGCTGGGAAATATCTTACGCGCAAGACCTATGTGGAACTCATCACTGACGGCCAGGGCTACTCGGCTACACACATAGAATATCAGGTCACGCGGTGGCTTTCTCTATTGGCTGCGATCTCGACGTTGGGTCGGGAGAGCGCGAACGTGCGTATATCCAAAGACTATTGACGTTGCTTAAATGCCACATTTTCAACTGTTTATCTGAGGTTCATGCAACCATCGCAGACGCACGGGACTTTCTACACTTCCTCCTCAAGGAGGTAAGTGATGGATGGAGTACCCTATGCGAAAGATAATGGTCGCAACCCTGTTGGCCGGATCGGCCGTCGCCTCTCCCGCCCTGGCGCAAGACGCCGGCACGACCTTCACTGGTCCTCGGGTCGAAGCGATCCTGGGCTATGATCATACCGGCGCAGGCAGCAGTGTAGATAATGACAATGGCAATGATGACCAGTCGATCGACGGCCTGCTCTATGGCGTCGGCGCGGGCTATGATTTCAATCTAGGCAGTGCTGTCGTTGGCATCGAAGGAGAGTTTACCGACTCGACAGCCAAAAGCAGCCGCAATCCCTTTACCGACCAGTTCGGTTTCGGACGTGTGAGCCAAGGCCGTGACCTGTATGTCGGCGCGCGCGCGGGCATACTCGCCAGCCCTAACACGCTCGTCTATGTGAAGGGTGGCTATACCAACACCAAGCTGAACGTTCTGGCGGGCGACACGGACGAAACCACCGATACGTCGTTCAAGCTCGATGGCTGGCGTGTTGGCGCCGGTGTAGAGCGCGCCTTTACCCCGAACATGTTCGGCAAGGTGGAATATCGCTATTCAAAATATGACAGCGCGCAAATCGACTTCATGGATGGCGCGACGAGCAGCGAGTTCGACATCGACACCGATCGCCATCAGGTCGTGGCCAGCGTAGGCTGGCGTTTCTGATTTAACTCGGGGGGACTGGCAGAGCCTGTCCCCCTTACTTTCTACAAGGTCGCCTCAATTTCCCGCGCGGCCAGGTCGGGATCTTCGGCAAGGCTGATCGGACGCCCCACGACAAGAATGGATGCGCCTCTGTCGAGGGCTTCGCGCGGCGTTACCGCCCGCTTCTGGTCGCCCATCGTCCCGCCAGCAGGCCGGACGCCCGGCACCACGAAGAAGCCATCGGACCAGGCGCGTTTCGCCAGCGCGACTTCCTCTCCCGAACATACGATGCCGTCCAGTCCCGCGTCCCGGACGAGATTGGCCAGGCGCGTCACCTGATCCTCCGCCTTGCCGCCCACGCCGATGTCGCTCAGGTCGCTGTTGTCCAGGCTGGTAAGGACGGTTACCGCTACAACTTTGGTATGGACGCCCGCAGCCGCTTTCGCGTCCTCCAGCATCGCTCGCCCGCCCGCTGCGTGGACAGTCAGGATTGCGGGTTCCAGCCCATTGAGCGCCTGAACCGCTTTGGCGACGGTGTTGGGAATATCGTGGAGCTTGAGGTCCAGGAAAATAGGCAGATCGAACTTCATCATTTCGCGTACGCCATGATGACCGTTGGCGCAGAAGAATTCGAGTCCCAGCTTCAACCCTCCCACATGTCCGCGCACCCGCCGGGCCAAATCCTGCGCTTTGGTGAGGTCGGGCGTGTCGATGGCGACGTATATCGGGCTGCTCATGTTGTTCCTGTTGCGGGGAGGGAGGAGGGAGGCGTCGAGATCTCTTCGGTGTTTGCAATGGGCAATGAAGCGGGCGCGGACGCGGCTGTCGCGGCGACGAGCGCACGCTCGGTGCTCTCCAGTTTCCGCTTCATACGCCAGCGTGTTGTGCGCGCCATGATCCAGAAGGGAACGGCGCCCGCCAGGAAAGCGATCACGATCGGAAACCAGATACGCGTGCCCCAGACGATGTCGCCCCAGATTTTAATTTCGGTAGGCCGGTTGTTCGCCTTGCAGAACAGGGCGATCGCGACGGCCAAGACAACCCAGAAGGCAGTCCGCAGGAATTGCATTCGGCATGTCCTCTAGCTGCTGATTTCAGGCAGCTTAGGCCATTTCGACGCAGTTCGGAAGCGTCTCGTCGTGTTGAGCCGGTAGAGCTATTTCGGGGGACCGGCGCTCCTCCCGTCGGAACCCTATCGGGAGGAGCGCATTTCTGATCTGCAAGGAGGATCCGAGAAATGGCCGCGCGCGCATATTGGCAGGGGCAGATCAGGCTGGCGCTGGTGTCGATACCGGTCGAAATCTATGCCGCGACCAAGTCGGGCGCTCAGATCTCATTTCACCAAATTCACGAGCCGAGCGGCAAGCGCGTGCGGTATGAAAAAACTGTGCCGGGCCTTGGTCCTGTAAAGCCCGAGGATATCGTCAAAGGTTTTGAGGTGAGCAAGGGCGACTATGTTCTCCTCCAGCCTGAAGAGATCGAGGCGGTCAAGCTGGAGAGCAAAAAGACGCTTGAGCTGACGCAGTTCGTCGATGCCGACGAAATCGACGTCCTGTATTATGAGCGACCCTATTATGTCGTCCCCGCTGACGACCTGGCCGAAGAAGCATTTGTCGTTTTGCGGGAAGCTCTGCGCCGCGCGAAGAAGGTCGGGCTTGGTCAGCTTGCCATGCGCGGCCGCGAATATATCGTCTCGCTCAAGCCGTGCGGGCGCGGCATGGTGCTGGAAACGCTCCGCTACGCTGACGAGGTCAACCGGGCCCAATCCTACTTCCGCGAAATTGAGGATGTTAAGCCGGACCCGGAGTTGCTGGACCTCGCCGAGGCGTTGATCGAGAAGAAGACCGCGCCGTTCAAGCCCGACAGTTTCCACGACCGATATGTCGATGCGCTGGAAAGGCTGATCGAAAAGAAGAAGAAGGCGAAGGGCCGCCGGATCATCGAGGATGAGGGCGATGCGCCCGTCAAACGAAGCGGCAATGTCATCGACCTTATGGCCGCGCTCAAAAAGTCGGTCGATAGTGGTCAGAAAACGCCCGCCAGGAATGCTGCGAAAAAACCTGCGGCCCGGCGAGCGACCCCAAGCAAGGCTCCCGCGCGTAAGCGAGCCTGACCATGGCCCAGGCCGATCTCCTGAAGGAATATAATCGCAAGCGGGATTTCGCCCGGACGAAAGAGCCGGCCGGCAAGCGGGGGCGCACTCGCGGCAACAGCTTTATTGTTCAGAAGCATGACGCCACGCGGCTGCATTATGATTTTCGCCTCGAACTTGATGGCGTGCTGAAAAGCTGGGCGGTGACGCGCGGGCCAAGCCTTGATCCTGCCGACAAGCGATTGGCGGTCCGCACAGAGGATCATCCCCTGTCCTACGCCAATTTCGAAGGGACGATCCCCAAAGGCGAATATGGCGGCGGCACGGTGATGCTGTGGGACGAGGGGAGGTGGGAGCCTGTGCCCGGCAAGAGCGCCGAGGACCTGGCCAAGGGGCATCTGCACTTCATTCTTCATGGCGAACGGATGAAGGGCGAATGGCTTCTCATCCGGCTGAAACCCCGCGCGGGTGAAGGTAAGCGGGAAAACTGGCTGCTTCGCAAGATCGACGACGCCTATGCCGGACCTGCCGAGGATCTGGTGGGGCGCGAACTGACGAGCATCAGGAGTGGCCGGACGATGAGCGAGATCGCCGCCAACGCCTCCGCCATTTCCCTCAAAGGCAAGCGAGGGAAAACGTTCGACGATGCCATGGCGAAGGCACAGAAGGCGACGCCCGCGCGTGCCCCGATCAAAGGACGGAGCGGGAAGCCGCCGGCGTTTCAGTCCCCGCAACTGGCAACTTTGGTCGATGCTGTCCCGACAGGCAGCCATTGGTTGCACGAAATCAAATATGACGGCTATCGCAGTCTGCTGAGCGTTGCGGGAAGTCGCGTAAAGGTTTTTACTCGCACCGGTCTCGACTGGACGGACCGCTTTGCATCGCTGGCCCAGGAGGTGGGGAGCCTGGGGCTGCCGTCTGCCCTGATCGACGGGGAGATCGTCGCCTTGGGAGCGGATGGAAATCCCGATTTTTCCACATTGCAGCAGGTCTTGAAGGGCGAAGGCAAGGGGGCGCTTCACCTGTTTGCTTTCGATCTTCTGTCGCTGGATGGAGAGGATCTGGCATGGCTTCCCAATATCGCTCGGAAGGAAAAGCTGGCTGCGCTGCTGGGGCAAGGTAGCGCCCACTTGCATTTTTCCGACCATATCGTCGGCGCCGGTGAAAAGCTGTTCCGCGCCATGTGCGAGGCAGGGCAGGAGGGGATAATCTCAAAGCGTGCCGATGCTCCCTATCGGGGCGCGCGGACCAGGAACTGGCTGAAAGTCAAATGCACAAGGCGGCAGGAATTCGTCATTGTCGGGTGGACGCCAAGTTCCGCCAGTGGCCGCTCAATGCGCAATATCCTGCTCGCGCAGAATGGCGATGAGGGTCTTGTCTATGCGGGGAAAGTGGGAACCGGTTTTAACGCTCGAAACAGTGAGGCTTTGCTCCGGCAGTTGAAGGCGCTGAGCCGCAAGTCCGCGCCTCTAACGGTGCCGCGCACCGAAGGGCGAAATGTGCAGTGGGTGCGGCCCCGCCTGGTAGCGGAGATCGCCTTTGCCGAATTCACCGGCGAAAACGTCGTACGCCACGGCAGTTTCCTTGGCCTGCGCGAAGACAAGCAGGCGCGTGATGTCACGAGGGAGCGGGCCATGACCACACCTGAAATTGACAGCGATGTTCAGGTGTCTAGCCGAGACCGGCTGATTTTTCCGGAAGCGAAGGTGACCAAAGGTCAGCTTGCCGACTATTATGAAGCGGTCGGCGCGATCATGCTGCCATGGGTTGCTCATAGACCGATAAGCCTTGTCCGCTGTCCCCAGGGCCGGGCAAAGAAATGCTTCTTCCAAAAGCATGACAGCGGCAGCTTTGGCGATCATGTGAAGCATGTCGCCATTCGTGAGAAGGATGGCGGCGAACAGGACTATCTCTATGTCGATGATATCGACGGCCTGATCGCCTGCGTTCAGATGGGAACGATCGAATTCCATGGATGGGGATCGCGGGTGGATAATGTCGAGAAGCCGGACCGGCTTATCTTCGATCTTGACCCGGATGAAGGACTCGACTTCGAAGATGTGAAGAAGGCTGCCCGCGATATTCGTCATACATTGGAAGATATCGGCCTGGTCAGCTTTGCCATGCTATCGGGCGGAAAGGGCGTGCATGTTGTCGTCCCGCTGACCCCGGATGCGGAATGGCCGCAGGTAAAGGATTTCGCCGACCGGTTTTCGAGGGCGCTTGCTTCCACGGAGCCCGATCGCTTCACCGCCACGATGAGCAAGGCCAAGCGCAAGGGGCGCATTTTCATCGACTGGTTACGCAACCAGCGCGGGGCCACAGCCGTGCTGCCTTATGTCGTGCGCGCGCGTGAAAATGCCCCGGTTGCGGCACCCGTCAGTTGGGCCGAACTCAACGATGTCGATCGCGCTGCTGCCTTCACCATTGCGGATGTTGCACAACTGCTTGAACGAGCCGGGTCACTGGAGTTGCGGGGATGGGGCGAAGCGCGCCAAACGCTCCCGGACTTTTGAAGGGTAATAAGTTTATCCTTCTTTCCTCCCGCTTTGCCTTTGTGCATAAGTTCAAGTCACTATGAGCAAACCCGATAAAGATACCCCCGAGGCAGGAACTTCTGGCCCGGAAACCAATCCAAAGCCGGACCTGGCATCCGCAGCGCGCAAGACAGCTGGCCGAAGCGTGTGGACGGGCGCAGCGGTCGGCATAGGATCTGCTGCAATCGTTGCCGCGCTGTTATACGCTAACAAGAAGCGCGGCTGATCCAAAAAAAGAGGCGGCATGGCCTTCGCTCCACGCCGCCCCATGTTGCGACCATCAGGCCCGCCTGATGGCTGACACTTATTGCATCACGCCTCGCCGCCACTGAGATAGCTGATAAGCTCCGCTTTGCTTATCGCCATGCTCTTGTCCTTGTCTGCCGTAGCGAAAGCGCCATCGGCCCAGGCCGTGATTTCTGGAGGAGCCAATTTCTGGCCACTGCTCTTCATTTCCTGATCCTTGAGCGCCACCATCCAGCGCGAAAATTCGGCCTTGTCGAGTTCGCCATCGCTGTTCGCATCATAGGCCGGAAATTCAGCATCCACGATCGAAGCAACGGAATCGGCGGGGGCGGGTGTCGGGATGGCCGATCCCGCTTGAGGATTGCCGGAGGGCGAGCTGGATGCTTCCTGTGCGATCGCTGGCAACGCGCTCGCCAGCGCCGCCGATATTAACAAGCCACGAAGCATCAACATCTCCCTAAATCACCTTCGGACAGGGCGACGAACCCTGATCGATTCGAACAATACATAAGTCGCAAGAGCGTTTCCTGAACGGTCGTTCATCCCCCTCTATTCATCTTCGCAAGCGCCTCATCTCGTCCGCAGATGATGCGGGATTTGGGGTGAAAAGCGTTGCGATGGACGGCTCGCGGCTCTTCCGGTCGCTCAATTTGCCCTTCATTGGCTGGCCTGCTAGGCGGCGCGCGACCCTTCATCAGCAATCAGGATTCGCCCGATGGTGCCCCGTTACGCCCGC
The DNA here is from genome assembly GCF_002080435.1 of Sphingobium herbicidovorans. Lineage (NCBI taxonomy): Bacteria > Pseudomonadati > Pseudomonadota > Alphaproteobacteria > Sphingomonadales > Sphingobiaceae > Sphingobium > Sphingobium herbicidovorans. The sequence goes on from NZ_CP020538.1 coordinate 2,732,530, forward strand.
CCGCAAATGACCGCCCTCTGGGAACCCGAAGCGCGTTTTCGCATCTGGTTCGAGATAGAGGCGCATGCGACCGAGGTCTTGGGCGATCTGGGCGTGGTGCCCAAATCGGCTGCCAAGGCGCTGTGGGATTGGTGGGCGACCAACCCCGTGATCGACGTGGCCGCCATCGACGCGATCGAAGCCGTGACGAAGCATGACGTCATCGCTTTCCTGACCTGGGTAGCCGAGCAGGTTGGCGACGAAGCGCGTTTCATGCATCAGGGGATGACGTCTTCCGACGTGCTCGACACCTGCTTTGCTGTTCAGCTCTCTCGTGCCGCCGACATTCTGATCGATGATCTCGACAAGCTGCTCGACGTCATCAAGCGGCGCGCGTTCGAACATAAGCTGACGCCTACGATTGGCCGCAGCCACGGCATTCATGCAGAGCCGGTCACCTTCGGCCTCAAGATGGCAGAAGCCTATGCCGAGTTCAGCCGCTGCCGCGCCCGCCTTGTCGCAGCGCGTGAGGAAGTGGCAACCTGCGCCATTTCGGGCGCTGTCGGCACGTTCGCCAACATCGACCCGCGTGTGGAAGAACATGTCGCGGCCAAGCTGGGCCTGGCGATCGAGCCGGTATCGACCCAGGTCATTCCGCGCGATCGTCACGCCATGTTCTTTGCGACGCTGGGCGTTATCGCAAGTTCGATCGAGCGGCTCGCCGTCGAGGTGCGCCACCTGCAACGGACCGAAGTGCTGGAAGCCGAGGAATATTTCTCTCCGGGCCAGAAGGGCAGTTCGGCGATGCCCCATAAGCGCAACCCGGTGCTGACCGAGAACCTGACCGGCCTGGCCCGTATGGTGCGCAGCTACGCGCTGCCGGCCATGGAGAATGTGGCTCTATGGCATGAGCGGGACATCAGCCATTCGTCGGTGGAACGCTATATCGGCCCGGATGCGACCATTACGCTGGACTTCGCGTTGGCCCGCCTGACCGGCGTGATCGACAAGCTGCTTATCTATCCCGAGCGGATGATGAAGAATCTCGATAAGATGGGCGGCCTGGTTCATTCGCAGCGGGTTCTGCTGGCGCTTACTCAAGCAGGCGTGTCGCGTGAGGACAGCTATCGCTATGTCCAGCGCAATGCGATGAAGGTGTGGGAATCCGATGGCCAGCTATCACTGCTGGAACTTCTGAAGGCTGACCCGGATGTTGCCGCCGCCCTTCCGGCCGAGCAGATCGAGGAAAAGTTCGATCTGGGCTATCACTTCCGCCAGGTCGATACGATTTTCCGCCGCGTCTTTGGGGAAGCGTGACGCCGGTTCCGTCGCACCAGGGATCAAAGGAGGGCGCGGAGACGCGCCCTTTTTTGTGCCTGGGCGACGGCTGCATTGACCATGTCATGAAGGTGATGCGCGTTGGCCTGGACGCGCCGGGCGTTGCAAGCCGCGCAGCGCCTACCGAGCCGCTTTACAGCTATGACAGAATAGGTGAATTGGTCGGGGAGAGAGGATTCGAACCTCCGGCCCCTGCCTCCCGAAGACAGTGCTCTACCAGGCTGAGCTACTCCCCGACCGATAGCGGCATTGCTCTGCAACGCCGCTGGGCAGGCGGGGTCTATAGAGGGGGCTTTTCGGGCTGGCAAGCGGCTGGAGGCGCTTTTTTTGTCATGATCAAAGCAGGCCCGCCGCACGGAAGCTGAACTGGTCGCCGCTGCCCCGGATCACATGATCGGCCAGCTTCACATCCATCGGACGAAGGCGGCGGGAAATGGTGCGGGACAGTCGTATGTCATCCCAGCGGGGGACGGGAGCCTGATCGTCGAAGCGCCGCTGTTCGATGACGAGCCATTGGCTGTCTAACTCCAACAGTTCACGCACGACGCGGCGCCAGCCGTCATCGGCGGCGACACGGCGGAGGGGACGCCCATCATTGTCGAGGAGGAGGAATTGCGTGCTTTCTGTCGGACTCATGCAACCAACATGGTGTTACGGTAGAGCGGGGCCACCTCGAACCGCATCCACTATGGATATGACGGCCATCAAATTGATCCGAAGCGAAAGCAGGATTTGGCTTGAGGTCGCTCGCTCGGCTAGATGCGGCATGGAAACATGCGGAATCGCCGCAACAGGGAAGAACCTCTTTGACCAGCATCATCACCCCCGGCGAAGCGCATTATGAGCAGCAATATCTGGACCTGATGCGCCGGGTCTGGACGCAGGGGGATGAGCGGGTCGATCGCACGGGCGTGGGGACACGTTCCCTGTTGGGCGCGAGCATGCGCTTTTCGCTGCGGGACGAGGCGGTGCCGTTGCTGACGACAAAGCGGGTTTATTGGAAAGTGGCGGCGCGGGAGATGCTTTGGTTCCTGTCCGGCGACACCAGCATCCGCGAACTGGTGCGGCAAGGGGTCCACATCTGGACCGACTGGCCTCTGGATGCATATCGTAAGGCGACGGGGGAAGAGATAAGCCGCGACGATTTCGAGGCGCGGATAATTGCAGATGCAGGCTTTGCCGAGCGCTGGGGCGACCTGGGGCCGGTTTATGGCGCGCAATGGGTGAACTGGCCCCGCTATGAGCCGGTGGGGGATGGCCTCTACCGGCGGGCGGAAAGGGGGCATAACCAGATTGCGGAGCTGGTCGACGGGATCAGGAATAATCCGGGGTCGCGGCGCTTGCTGTTTACCGGCTGGAATGTCGCGGAGGTGGCGCGGATGGCGTTGCCGCCCTGTCATATGACCTATCAGTTCCAGGTGGCGAACGGGCGGCTGAACGGATTGCTGTTTCAGCGCAGTTGTGACCTGGGGCTGGGATTTGCCTTTAACATTTTTGGCCTGTCGATGATCACCCGGATGCTGGCGCAGCAGTGCGATCTGGAACCGGGGGAAATCGTCTGGCAGGGCGGTGACGTTCACCTGTATCTGAACCATGCCGAACTGGTTGAGGAGCAGATCAGCAGGACGCCGGGCGGGGCGCCGAAATTGAAGATCAACCGGCGGCCGGAGAGCATTTTCGACTATAAGATCGAAGATTTCGAGGTGGTCGATTATACGCCGCAGAAGCATATTTCGGCGCCGGTGGCGGTTTGAAATCGAGAATGAAATAGCGAGAAAAACGGAACTCTTGCCTTTTGAAGGCGTTGTAATATAATAATTGCGATAAGCAATAATGTTGCAAGCGCGTAGGAGGCGGGATGGGCGACCGGGGCAATTCGGGCGCTGGGATGGCCGGAAATGAGCAGGAGCAGCGGCGCAACCTGCCGCCGCTCCGCTTGCATGTGCCCGAGCCGCGCTTCCGCCCCGGCGATGTCGCCGATTTCAGCGATCTGGAGATTCCGGCGGCCGGGATGATGCCGCGCCCGGATGAGGGCGGGGACCCGGCGAATATGCATGACCTGGCCTATGGGCTGGTCCGCGTGCTGGACGCGGAAGGAAAGGCGGTAGGCGCGTGGGACCCGAAGCTGCCGCCCGAAACGCTGATCCGCATGTTACGCGCGATGGCGCTGACGCGGGCGTTCGACCAGCGGATGTTCAGGGCGCAGCGGCAGGGCAAGACCAGTTTCTACATGAAATCGACCGGCGAGGAGGCGGTGTCCATCGGCGCGGCAGCGGCGCTGGCGAGCGATGACATGTGCTTTCCCAGCTATCGCCAGCAAGGCGTGCTGATCGCGCGCGGCTGGCCGATCATCGACATGATGAACCAGATTTATTCCAACAAGGGCGACCGGCTGAAAGGCCGCCAGCTGCCGATCATGTATTCGGCGCGAGAGGCCAGTTTCTTTTCGATCTCCGGCAATCTGGCCACCCAATATCCGCAGGCGGTCGGCTGGGCGATGGCGAGCGCGGCGCGCGGCGACACGCGGATCGCGGCGACATGGTGCGGGGAGGGATCGACAGCCGAAGGCGATTTTCATTCCGCCTGCATCTTTGCCAGCGTCTATCGTGCGCCGGTGATATTGAATGTTGTTAATAATCAATGGGCTATAAGCAGTTTTTCAGGATTTGCCGGAGCGGAGGCGACGACCTTTGCCGCGCGGGCCATCGGCTATGGGATCGCGGGGCTGCGCATCGACGGCAATGACGCGCTGGCGGTCTATGCGGCGACGCGCTGGGCGGCGGACCGGGCGCGGGCCAATCATGGGCCGACGCTGATCGAACATTTCACCTATCGGGCCGAGGGTCACAGCACTTCGGATGATCCGGGCGCTTACCGGTCGGCAGACGAGGGAAGCCAATGGCCGCTCGGCGATCCCATCGCGCGGTTGAAGCAGCATTGCATTGCGCTGGGCATCTGGGACGAGGATCGCCACGCGGCGATGGACAAGGAACTGGCCGAGCAGGTGCGCGACGCCGCGCGGGAGGCGGAGAAGAACGGGATACTCGGGCACGGGCTGCATCATCCGATGGAGACGATGTTCGAGGATGTGTTCGAGCAGATGCCCTGGCACCTGAAGGAACAGCAACAAGCTATGCTGGACGAGTGGAAGGCGGCGGGGCTGTGAGGGTTTTTCGTGTCCGTCATTCCAGCGGAAGCTGGGATCTGTCTGCCTTGTGCCGACCTGTGGATTGGGGGGACGGGATTCGAGCTTCCGCTGGCATGACGGGTTGGTGGGGGTGGGGGCCTTCGTCTTCGTTCGGGGCGAGCGGCGGGAATTTTTCTGGTCGCGCGGAGGCGCAGAGTTCGCAGAGGGTTTTGCGGGGCGACGGCAGTCTTTCGAGACTTGGGGCCGTTGTGTGGTCAGGATTTTCATTGGCTACGGCGAGCCCCGTCCGCGCTCTCTGCGCCTCTGCGCGACATAAGCAGATGTGGTCGTCGGGAAGGAGGGAGATCCCAGCTTTCGCTGGGATGACGGTTTTTGCCGGGGCGAGGGCGAGAATAAACTCAGGTGCGCGGGCATGACTGAGGCGGCCACCGAATCCCGCCAGATGAGCATGATCCAGGCGATCAACAGCGCGCTGGACGTGATGATGGAGCGTGACCCCGATGTCGTCGTGATGGGGGAGGATGTCGGCTATTTCGGCGGCGTCTTTCGGGCGACGGCTGGGTTGCAGGCGAAATATGGCAAGAACCGGGTGTTCGACACGCCGATCACCGAAATCGGGATCATTGGCGTCGCGATTGGCATGGGCGCCTATGGGCTGCGGCCTGTGCCTGAAATCCAGTTTGCTGACTATATCTACCCGGCGCTCGACCAGTTGGTCAGCGAGGCGGCGCGGCTGCGTTACCGGTCGGCGGGCGAGTTCATCGCGCCGATGACGGTGCGGTCGCCCTTTGGCGGCGGGATTTTCGGGGGGCAGACGCACAGTCAGTCGCCCGAGGGCATTTTTACCCATGTGTCGGGCATCAAGACGGTGATCCCATCGACGCCCTACGACGCCAAGGGGCTGTTGATCGCGGCGATCGAGGATAATGACCCCGTCATCTTCTTCGAACCCAAGCGCATCTATAATGGGCCGTTCGACGGTCAATATGATCGCCCTGCAAAAAGCTGGGCCGGGCATCCGGGCGCGATGGTGCCGGAGGGCTATTACCGCGTGCCGCTGGGGCAGGCGCGGACTGTGCGGGAAGGCGAGGCGCTGACCATATTATGCTATGGCACGATGGAGCATGTCGTTGAAAGCACCGTCAGGGAAATGGGCGTAGATGCGGAAATCATCGACCTGCGGACGTTGGTGCCGCTGGATATCGAGGCGATAGAGGGTTCGGTGAAGAAGACTGGCCGATGCCTGATTGTGCATGAGGCGACGCGCACGAGCGGTTTCGGCGCGGAACTATCGGCGCTGGTGCAGGAGCGGTGCTTTTATCATCTTGAAGCGCCGGTGGAGCGGGTCACGGGGTTCGACACGCCCTATCCGCACAGCCTGGAATGGGCCTATTTCCCCGGCCCGGTGCGGATCCGGGAAGCCATCAACAAGATCATGAGGGATTGAGGGCCATGGCGCTGTTCACGTTCAGGCTGCCCGATATTGGCGAAGGCATTTCCGAGGCGGAGATTGTCGGTTGGCATGTGAAGGTCGGCGACCGGGTCGAGGAAGACCAGCCTATCGCCGACATGATGACCGACAAGGCGACGGTAGAGATGGAAAGCCCGGTGGCAGGCGTGGTGACGCGGTTGGCGGGGGAAGTGGGGGATCAGATCGCCATCGGGGCGATGCTGGTGGAGATTGAGGTTGAGGGAGAGGCGGAGGCTGCTGGCGGTGAGCGGCCTTCTGAAGAGGAGATTGCGGCGGAGACGCCGGGAGCGGGAGAAATTGAACCTCACCCGCTGAACGAGATAATGACATCCTCCGTTCGCCCTGAGCCTGTCGAAGGGCAAGACGGGGGCTTCGACAAGCTCAGCCCGAACGGGGGTGGTCCTGCAGGAGAACGGGTGCTTGCCTCCCCCGCCGTCAGAGCGCGGGCGAAGGACTTGGGGATCGACCTGGCCCAGGTGAAAGCCAGCGGGGACCATATCCGACATTCGGACCTGGATGCATTCCTGCTTTATCGCGCCGGGCAGGGCTATCGGCCCGCCGGACAGCGCATGAAGCGCGCGGACGAGGTGATAAAGGTGATCGGGCTGCGTCGCCGGATCGCGGAGAATATGGCGGCGTCGAAGCGGCATATTCCGCATTTCTCCTATGTGGAGGAGATCGACGTCACCGAACTGGAGCGGATGCGGGCGCAGTTGAACGGTGAGCGGGGCGATAGGCCGAAGCTGACGATGCTGCCGCTGCTGATCGCCGCGCTGTGCCGGGCATTGCCGGATTTTCCGATGCTGAATGCGCGCTATGATGGTGAGGCGGGCGTGGTGACACGTTTTGGCGCGGTGCATCTGGGGATCGCGACGCAGACCGATGCGGGCTTGATGGCGCCAGTGATCCGGGACGCGCAGGACATGAATATCTGGCAGCTGGCGAGCGAGATCAGGCGGCTGGCCGATGCTGCACGGTCTGGCAAGGCGAAGGCGGAGGAACTGTCGGGATCGACGCTGACGCTGACGTCGCTGGGCGCGCTGGGCGGGGTGGCGACGACGCCGGTGATCAATCGGCCGGAAGTGGCGATCATCGGACCCAATCGCGTGATCGAGCGGCCAGTGTTCCGGGGGCGGGAGGTCGTGCCCGCCAAGCTGATGAACCTGTCGATCAGTTGCGACCATCGGGTCGTGGACGGGTGGGACGCGGCGAACTTCGTGCAGGCGGTCAAGCGGTTGCTGGAGATGCCGGTGCTGTTGTTCGCGGATTAGTGGAGGAGCAGTATACCGTCATGCCGGTGAAAGCTGGCGTCTCCCCATGAGGCGCGCCTTCTGGACTGGGATCCCAGCTTTCGCTGGGATGACGGTGCGATAATGTGCTCACCGCATCATGGCGCGGTAGCTGAGGCGCGCGGTTTCTCCGGGCGACAGGCGGCTGGGCATGGACCAGCGGAGATGCGTAATATCGGCGGGCACGGCGCGGCGCGTGCCACCCAGCGGGGTGGGCAGCCAGAGATCCTCAAGACGGCCCCAGCGTGTGCCGCCGTCCACCGACACCTGCATCGAGGGATCGGCTTCGGTCAGGAGCGCGCCGCGTGGGACGGGATTGGTGAGCGCGACGCCTTGCACCGGTTCGCTGCCTTCGTTGCGCCAGTGGACGACGAATATAAGCTGGTCGCCCGGCGCGGCATGGCTGGCGCTGGCCAGGATGCGGCGGGGGCGGCCGTTGATATCGGTGTGGACACGTTCGACGAACATCTGTCTTTCCACCCGCAGGTCCGGCTTTGCCATCGCCGCCGACGCCGTCATCCCCCATGCCGCCATGCCCGCCAGCGCCATTTTCCGCATCATTCCAGTCAGTCCCACCCTGTTTGCCGATGGTGTAGCGCCAGAGCGACGAAGAATTGGTTAATCGCTCCTTTGCCATGATGCGGGCATGGAATGAAATTGACGCGCCGCAGCAGGCCGGTACACAACAGCATCAGGCGGCAGGATCGAACATTCAGTGACACCCCATGACCAGCGGGAAATCAATCGGCGGCGCGACCGCCTGCTGGCGTCGATTGCGCTGACGACCGGCATCGGGCTGGTCCTGGCCCTGCCATTCGCATTGCGTGAGGGGGCGGAGTTTTTCCTGCCGCTGACCGCCGCATTGGTGATCGCGATCGCGCTGGTGCCGTTTTTGGAATGGATGGAGCGGCGGCGGGTGCCTTCGGCGATGGCGGCGCTGGTCGCGGTGATCGCTTTCCTGCTGGCGGCCAACATGGCGCTGGTGCTGATCGTGGTTCCGGCCGCCGACTGGTTTCGGCTGCTGCCGCAGCGGTTGCCCAAGATACAGGACAACCTCGCGCCGCTGATCAACTTTTATTCGCAGCTTCAGCGGTTCGTCGATGAAACGGTGCAGATGCTGGCGACGGGGCCGGTGGCGGCGGCGCAGACGGCGGCGGTTGATGCGCCGCGTTCGCTGCTGCAATTCGCGGCGACATCCGCGCCATCGGCGATCATCCAGATGGTGTTCGCGCTGCTCATCATCTATTTTTTCCTGGCGAGCTGGACGGGGCTGCGGCGGCGGACGATCAACAGCCGGGGCAGTTTCGACGGGGCGATGGCGATCGCGCGGGTGATCCAGAATGTCGTCGATGCGACATCGGCCTATGTCCTGACCATCGCGACGATCAACCTGTGCCTGGGGCTGGCGGTGGCGCTGGCGCTGTGGCTGATCGGCATGCCGTCGCCGCTGATGTGGGGCGGGATCGTCGCGCTGCTGAACTTCGTGCCCTATTTCGGGCCGATGCTGGCGGCGGCGCTGCTGGCGCTTGGCGGGTTGATGGTGTTCGACGATGTATGGAGGGCGCTGCTGCCAGCGGCGACGCAGGTCGGCTTTCACCTGGTCGAGGCCAATGTCATCACGCCGACCGTGCTGGGGCGGCGGCTGACCATGAATCCGTTGCTGATTCTGGTGTCGCTGACATTTTGGGGATGGGTGTGGGGGACGCCGGGCGCGCTGCTGGGCGTGCCGTTGCTGATCATCATCCAGACCGTCGTGGCGGCTGCGGGGACGCCGGATATTGCGGGCTTCCTGTTCGAGCGGGGAACGCTGACGGTGGCTCCACGCGAAGAAAATGACGAGAAAGAAGAAAGTGGTGAAAGAGCCGGTTGACAGGTCCGGCGCACCCGCATAGATGCCCGCCCACACCGAACGCGGGTGTAGCTCAGTTGGTTAGAGCGCCGGCCTGTCACGCCGGAGGTCGCGGGTTCGAGCCCCGTCACTCGCGCCACTCTCCTTGAAGAGTGGATGGTCCCAAGAGGCCGAAATTATCCCGAAATTTGATAATCGTCATGCCAGCGGAAGCGGGCATCTCGTGGGCCAGGTTGTGCCCTTATGGCCTGAGATCCCAGTTTGCGCCGGGATGACGGAGAGAGCCGATCAGTCCCGCCGCCAGCGGCCTGTTTCCATCCAGGCGAGCAGGCGCTTCAAGGGCAGAATCCAGATCCAGATGAGGCCCAGGAACACATAGACCGGCACCTGCGCGATCATGGGCAGGCGGCCGATGAAGCCCGACAGGCTGCCGATCAGGATGGCCCACAGCGTGATGAGTCCCAGGATGATGAACATGCCCACGGGCTTGCGCCAGCTAGGCTGATAGGGGGCGGGCTGGCGGTTCACGCGTCTGGTCCTTCGATCAGTTCGATTTCGGTGAGGATGATGTCGAGCGGCAGATCCCACGGGTCGGCAGGCAGGGCGTCCTGTTCCTGCACCGACCAGGCAAGGCCGATCCGCAGCGCGTCGGGAAAGCGGGCGAAGGCGCGGTCATAATAGCCGCCGCCCTGCCCCAGCCGGTTCATCGTGCGGTCAAAGCCCAGCAGCGGCGCGATGATGGCGTCCGGCGCTACCGCTGGCCCGCTGGGTTCGGGATGATGGGTGCCGTAGAGGCCGGGGTGAAGCTGGTCCTCGGGCGTCCAGGCGAGGAAATCCATGCTGCCCAGCCGGTCGATGACGCGGGGCAGGGCAAGCGTCTTGCCCATGGCGGTAAGCTGTGGCGCCAGGCGCTGGGCCGGAGCTTCGTCGTCCAGGCCCATATAGAGCGCCACGGTCTGCATATCGGCCAAGCGCCGGGCTAGGGGGGAGGGAACCGCCTTGAACGCCAGCCGGTGCGCGAGCGGGTCCAGCGACGTCAGGAACGCGCGGCGGCGTGTCCGGGCGAGGGTGCGCAGGGCGGTCTTGTCGGTGTCGTCGCTCATGGGCTCGCGTTTAAAGCAGCGCGCTGCAAATTGATATTATTTATGAGTTTACGCCCTAGCGCCGATGCGACCTGGGCCCCCTCTCTCATTCAAAAAAGAAAGGGCTTCGACAGGCTCAGCCCGAACGGTGTTTGGGGGTGGCCAGGAAGGGTGACGGGACCGCCTTGGCCGTTTGCTGGAATATCCTCTGACGCCTCAACGTCAGGTGGGGACCATGTAGATCGGGCCTGGACCCGCCCAGGGACAGCCCCCTTGGATGTGATTATCGCCTCAGGGATGTTCGCTAAAGCTCGTACCAGGCAGTGCCCGTCCCGATCAATCTAGGCGTCGGCGCCCGGCTCCACAAGCCTGTCCCGCAGCTTTTCTATGCGCGCGGCAAGCGCCTCGATCGCGATGGCGGCGGATTCGTCCTCCTCTTCGCCAAGGGCGAGGCTCTGTTGGCGGCCGACGACTTCGCGTTTCAGGTCGTTGAGTTCGTCAGCCAGGAACAGCGCGGCGAACAGCAGCGTGCGCACTTCGGTAAGGCCCGGCGTGTTTTGCTGCGCGAGGCGCGCCTTGCGTTCGATAAGGCTGGCGAGATGGGCAAGATGCGCTTCCTCGCCATCGCGGCAGCGGATGGCGTAGTGACGCCCGGCAATCTGAAGGCTGGTTTCAGCCATGCGCGCTTCCTTTGATATCGGCGATCAGTTCGTCGAGCGAGCGGAGCGCGGCGCGGGCGGCGGCTGGGTCTATGCCGGGGGAGGAGGGCGAAGAGGCGCTCGCCGAGACGAGGCCGTCCACATCCTGTTCGAGCCGGCCGACCGCGCGTTCCAGTGCGCCGATCGCCTGCATCATGCGATTGCTTGCCATGACCTACGCATAAACAAAGTTTTCGCCTTGCAAAAGCCGTCATTGGACGGCTTGGCGCTCTCCAGGGTCCTGCCACGGTTGACGCTTTGGGTGCAACGCGACAAAGGGGACGCGATTTCGATTCGCCGGCTCAGCAGGGGGCCGCTCAGCCAAGCAGGAAAGACGCCAGCCCAGATGACCGTTTCCGAAAAGTCGCTCGCCAGCGCCATCAGGGCGCTTTCCATGGACGCAGTGCAGGCGGCGAACAGCGGCCATCCGGGCATGCCGATGGGCATGGCGGACGTCGCGACGGTATTGTTCAAGGATTATATCAAGTTCGATCCGACCCAGCCGAAATGGGCCGACCGCGACCGTTTCGTGCTGTCGGCGGGCCATGGGTCGATGCTGATCTACTCGCTGCTCCACCTCACTGGCTATGCGCGCCCGACGATCGAAGACATCGCCAATTTCCGCCAGTTGCACAGCCCCTGCGCCGGGCATCCTGAGAATTTCGAGCTGGCGGGCGTGGAAGCCACGACCGGTCCGCTGGGTTCCGGCCTTGCCACAGCGGTCGGCATGGCGATTGCCGAGCGGCACCTCAATGCGCAGTTCGGTGACGATCTGGTCGATCACCGCACCTGGGTAATTGCGGGCGACGGATGCCTGATGGAAGGCATCAACCATGAGGCCATCGGCCTGGCCGGCCACCTGAACCTTGGCCGCCTGATCGTGCTGTGGGACGATAACAAGATCACCATCGACGGCGCGGTCGACCTGTCGAGCAGCGAAGACGTCCGTGCGCGCTATGCCGCGACCGGCTGGCATGTCGTGTCGTGCGATGGCCATGACGTCGCCGACGTGCGCCGCGCCATTGACGAGGCGCTGGCCGATCCGCGCCCGTCGCTGGTCGCCTGCGCCACCAAGATCGGCTATGGCGCGCCCAACAAGGCGGGAACGTCGGGCGTGCATGGTTCGGCGCTCGGTGAAGCGGAAGTCGCGGCTGCGCGCGAGTTTCTGGGCTGGACCGCTGAACCCTTCGTCATCCCCGAAGATGTGGCCGCCGAATGGCGCCGGATCGGATCGCGTGGCGGCGAAGTGCGTGCGGCATGGGAAGGCCGTCTGGCTGGCAACGGCCAGAAGGCGGAGTTCGAGCGGCGGATGGCAGGCGACCTGCCCGCCGATTTCTCGCTCGACGCCTATATCGACACGCTGATCGCCAATCCGCAGAAGGTCGCGACCCGCAAGGCGAGCGAGCTGGCGCTGGGTGCGATCAATGACCTGCTGCCCGAAACGCTGGGCGGTTCCGCGGATCTCACCGGCTCCAACAACACCAAGACCAAGAGCACCGGGCCGCTGACCCGCGACGATTATTCCGGCCGCTATGTCTATTATGGCATTCGCGAGTTCGGCATGGCCTGCGCGATGAACGGCATGGCGCTGCACGGCGGCGTCATCCCCTATGGCGGCACGTTCCTGGTCTTTTCCGACTATATGCGCGGCGGCATCCGCCTGGCCGCGCTTCAGCAGCAGCGCGTCATCCATGTGCTGACGCATGACTCCATCGGCCTGGGTGAGGACGGTCCGACCCACCAGCCGATCGAGCATGTGATGTCGCTGCGCATGATTCCGAACCTGGACGTTTATCGTCCGGCGGATATCGTCGAGACGGCCGAATGCTGGGAACTGGCGCTGAAGGACGCGACCGGCCCGTCGGTGTTGGCGCTGACCCGGCAGAATTTGCCGCAGCTGCGCACGGAAAAGACCGAGAATCTTTCAGCCAAGGGCGCCTATCGCCTGCGCGCCGCCAAGGCGGATCGCAAGGTCGTGCTGATCGCTACCGGTTCGGAAGTCGAAATCGCGGTCGCGACCGCCGACCTGCTGGAAGGGCAGGGCATTGGCGCGGACGTCGTGTCGATGCCGAGCTGGGCGCATTTCGATGCTCAGCCGCAGGCGTATAAGGATGATCTCCTTCCGCACCATGTGCTGCGCTGCTCGATTGAGGCAGGCACGACATTCGGCTGGGATCGCTATGTCGGCATTGCGGGCTTGCGTTTCGGCATCGACACGTTCGGCGCTTCGGCTCCGGCGGAAGTGCTGTACGAGCATTTCGGCCTGACCGCAGCGAAGATCGCGCCGCAGGTTGCGGCCGCTCTCGATCATTAAGAACATCTACCAATCAGGAGGCTAGTGCAGTGGCAACGAAGGTAGCAATTAACGGTTTCGGACGCATCGGCTGCCTGGTGGCGCGCGCAATCCTGTCGCGCACCGACCATGACCTGGAACTGGTCAGCATCAACGATCTGGGCGACGCCAAGGCGAACGCCCTGCTGTTCAAGCGGGACAGCGTCCATGGCAACTGGGCCGGCGACGTCAGCGTCGATGGTGACGCGCTGATCATCAACGGTAAGCGCATCGCCGTCACCGCCGAGCGTGACCCCGCCAAGCTGCCCCACGCCGCGCAGGGCGTCGAAATCGCTCTCGAATGCACCGGCATCTTCGCCGACAAGGCGAAGGCGAGCGCGCATCTGACCGCTGGGGCGAAGCGCGTCGTCATTTCCGCGCCTGCGACCGGCGTGGACAAGACGGTGGTGTTCGGCGTCAATCATGACACGCTGACCGCCGACGATGTCGTCATTTCCAACGCGAGCTGCACGACCAACTGCCTCGCCCCGCTCGCCAAGGTGCTGCACGATGCCGTCGGCATCGAAAGCGGTTTCATGACGACGATCCACAGCTACACCAACGACCAGAACACGCTGGACCAGATCCACAAGGACATGCGTCGCGCCCGCGCCGCCGCCCTGTCGATGATCCCGACCACCACCGGCGCCGCCCGCGCCGTCGGCGAAGTGCTGCCCGAACTGAAGGGCAAGCTGGACGGTTCGTCGGTGCGCGTGCCGACGCCGAACGTGTCGGTCGTTGACCTGAAGTTCATCGCCAAGCGCGACACCACGGTCGAGGAAGTCAACACGCTGCTGAAGGCTGCTTCGGAAGCCGGTCCGCTCAAGGGCATATTGGGCTATTCGGACGAGCCGCTGGTTTCGATCGACTATAATGGCGATCCGCGCAGCTCGACCGTGGACAGCCTGGAAACCGCGGTCATCGACGGCAAGCTGGTGCGCGTGCTGAGCTGGTACGACAATGAATGGGGCTTTTCCAACCGCATGATCGACACGACCGGCGTGGTTGCGGGCCTGCTGTAAGCGAATAGGGGGCGGGCCTTGAAAACCCGCCCTTTTGTCATCCCGGCATAGGCTGGGATCCGATTTTACGTCCTGCCCACGGGATGAGATCCCAGCTTTCGCTGGGATAACGGCGGGCGCTAGGAGATAGCTGTGGCCAAGCCCTTCAAGACGCTGGACGATATGGGCGACATCAGCGGCAAGTGCGTGCTGGTGCGTGAAGATTTGAACGTGCCGATGCAGGACGGATCGGTGAGCGACGACACCCGGCTGCGTGCGGCGATGCCGACGATCCTGGAACTGGCGGATCGCGGCGCGAAGGTGCTGATCCTTGCCCATTTCGGCCGTCCCAAGGGGCAGAAGAACCCGGAATATTCGCTGTCGAAGATCACGCGGCCGCTGACCGCCGTGCTGGGGCGCGACGTGCAGTTCATTCCCGATTGCTGCGGGCAGGCGGCGGTGGACGGCATCGCGGTGATGCGTCCGGGCGACATTTCGATCCTGGAAAATACCCGTTTCCACGCTGGCGAGGAAAAGAATGACCCGGCGCTGGTCGAGGCGATGGCGGCGATCGGCGATTATTATGTGAACGACGCCTTTTCCGCCGCGCACCGCGCCCACGCATCGACCGAGGGGCTGGCGCACAAGCTGCCCGCCTTTGCTGGCCGGTCGATGGAGAAGGAACTGGACGCGCTGCAGGCGGCGCTGGGCGAGCCGGTGAAGCCGGTCGCGGCGGTTGTCGGCGGGGCGAAGGTTTCGACCAAGCTGGATGTGCTGAACAACCTTGTGGCCAAGGTCGATCATCTTATCATCGGCGGGGGCATGGCGAACACCTTCCTGCACGCGCGCGGCGTCGATGTCGGCAAGTCGCTGTGCGAGAAGGATCTGGCGGATACAGCCGAGGCGATCTTCGACAAGGCTGAGGCTGCCGGTTGCACGATCCACCTGCCCTATGATGTGGTGGTGGCGAAGGAATTTGCTGCGAACCCGCCGTCGGTGCGGACGTGCAACGTGCATGAGGTCGCTGCCGACGAGATGATCCTGGACGTTGGGCCTGCCGCTGTCGAGGCGCTGGGCGATGCGATCAAGAACTGTCGGACGCTGGTGTGGAACGGGCCGCTGGGCGCGTTCGAGATCGCGCCGTTCGACAAGGCGACGGTGGCGCTGGCCAAGACGGCGGCGGCGCTGACGAAGGAAGGGCAGCTGACGTCCGTGGCGGGCGGTGGCGACACGGTGGCCGCGCTCAACCATGCGGGCGTGGCGGCGGACTTCACCTTCGTTTCGACGGCGGGCGGCGCTTTCCTGGAATGGATGGAAGGCAAGGAACTGCCGGGCGTCAAGGCGCTGATGGCCTGAACATAATGGGGTCGCCGTCGACAAGATGGCGGCCTCTTTCATTTAACGACGCCGCCGATGGGGCGGTGCAACCCAACAGAGAAGGTATGTGCAGATGCTGGATCAGGACATGAAGAACAAGATTGCGGCCGGGAACGGCTTTATCGCCGCGCTGGACCAGAGCGGCGGTTCGACGCCCAAGGCGCTGAAGGGCTATGGCATCGAAGAGGGTGCATGGTCGAACGACGAGGAAATGTTCGGCCTGATCCACGACATGCGCAGCCGCATCATCACCTCGCCCGCTTTCAGCGGCGAGAAGGTGATCGGCGCGATCCTGTTCGAACGGACGATGGACGGCCAGGCGGGCGGCAAGTCCGTGCCTCAGGCGCTGATCGAGCGGGGCGTCGTGCCCTTCATCAAGATCGACAAGGGTCTGGAGGATGAAGCGAACGGCGTGCAGATGATGAAGCCGATGCCGGAACTGGATGCGTTGCTCAAGCGCGCCAGGTCGCTGGGCGTGTTCGGGACCAAGGAGCGTTCGGTTATCAATCTCGCCAACCGCGAGGGCATCGCCGCCATCGTCAAGCAGCAGTTCGAGGTAGGGCAGCAGGTTCTGGCCGCCGGGCTGATGCCGATGCTGGAGCCGGAAATCAACATCAAGAGCCCCGAGCGCGCCGACGCCGACCAGATCCTGCTGGAGGAACTGACGAAGGCGCTCGACGCGCTGCCAGCCGACCAGCAGGTCATGTTGAAGCTGTCGCTGCCCGCCAAGGCCGGTCTGTTCGACGCGCTGGTCGATCATCCGCGCGTGCTGCGTGTGGTGGCGCTGTCCGGCGGCTTCTCACGCGCCGAGGCTTGCGTGGAGCTGGCCAAGAACCGGGGGATCATCGCCAGCTTCAGCCGCGCGCTGCTGAACGACCTGCGTCACCAGATGAGCGATGACGAGTTCAACGCATCGCTGGGCCAGGCGATCGACGAAATCTACACGGCGTCGACCAAGAAGGCGGCGTGACCGGGCGATGACGGCGGCAGCAAGCAGTTCCCGCGCCGCCGTCATCCGCCTCTTACGGGGCGACATCGAGACGATGCGCGCTGTCAATGCGCTGTTCGCCGATGTTTTCGATGACGCGGGATCCTATGCCGCGCTGCCGCCGTCCGGCGCCTATCTGGCCGAACTGCTCGATGACCCGCATTTCATCGCGCTCGCCGCGCTGGACGGTGAGCGGGTGGTGGGCGCACTGGCCGCTTATGTGTTGCGGAAGTTCGAGCAGCAGCGCAGCGAAATCTATATCTACGATCTGGCCGTGGCCGCAGACCGGCGGCGACAGGGCATTGCCACCGCGCTGATCGATGCGCTTTCTCCCATCGCGGCTGTTGTCGGAGCATGGGTGATCTATGTCCAGGCAGACATGGAAGATGAGCCTGCGGTCGCGCTTTATACGAAGCTGGGCGTGCGGGAGGATGTGCTGCATTTCGACATCGCGCCCCGCGCTTAGCTTGTCATGGTTTTGAGCGCGCGGGCGTCGGCAATGGCGTGCGCTTCGGTGTCGTTGTTGAAATAGGCCCAGACGGTAAAGCCTTCCTGCGCCTGATCGGACATCCAGGCGGCCCAGTCGAGCAGCTGCTTTTCGGGGTAGCGGCCCCGATATTTACCCTTGGCGCCGTGGAAGCGGACATAGACGTCGCGGCCGGTGGCGAGGCGCGGACTGGCGGAGCCGGGCATGTCATGGACACAAAAGCTAGCGCCGTGGCGATCGAGCAATCGATAGACGCTGTCCACATACCAGCTGGGATGACGAAATTCGAATACCGGAACGATGCCGCGTGGCTGGAGGGCAAGGAAGCTGGCCAGACGGTCGAGATTGAGCGTCAGGTTCGGCGGCAACTGGTAGAGGATGGGACCGAGCGCCGGGCCGAAATGGCGGAATGACGCCATCATCCGCTCCATCGGTTCTTCGCCATTTTTGAGCTTGAGCGCCTGGGTAAGATAGCGGTTGGCCTTTGCCGCGTAGCAGAAGCCGGGCGGCGCCTGATCGCGCCAGGCATCGACCGTTTCCGGCCTTGGCAGGCGGTAAAAGCTGTTGTTGATCTCCACCGTGTCGAAATGATCGGCGTAGAAGGCGAACCAGTGTTTCTGCGCCAGTTTTTCGGGATAGAAAGGCCCGCGCCAATGGCGGTAATTCCATCCTGAACAGCCGATCCTGATCATGGCCCGTGAACGCGTGGGGGTCGGGATCGGGTTCCATCCTTTTCCTTCGGACTGGAAACGCGCTAAAGGGCAGCGCATGACCGACTTTACCGACGAAGAACTGGCGCTCGACCCCCATTTTGCCGACCAGTTTGAAAAGGGCTTTCGCCCGGCGTGCCAGCTTTACCTGATCTCTCCGCCGTCCATCGGCGACGACTTCGCCGACCGGCTGGCGCAGGCCTTTGATGGCGGGCAGGTGGCGGCGTTCCAGTTGCGGTTGAAGGGCGTGGATGAGGACACCATCGCGCGCCTTGCCAAACCGTTGCAGACACTGTGCGCGCAGCGGGAAGTGGCGTTCATTATCAATGACAGCGTGGCGCTCGCCCAGCGGCTGGGGGCTGATGGCGTGCATCTGGGTCAGGGGGATGGCGACGCGCGGGAGGCGCGGAAGATACTGGGGCCAAAGGTGCAGATCGGCGTCACTTGCCACGACAGCCGCCATCTGGCGATGGAAGCCGGGGAGGCGGGGGCGGACTATGTCGCTTTCGGCGCCTTCTATCCGACGACGACCAAGGAAGTGCTGCATCGGGCCGAGCCGTCGATCCTTGGCTGGTGGACGACGCTGTTCGAGCTGCCCTGCGTCGCCATTGGCGGGATCACGGCGGCCAATGCCGCTCCGCTGGTCGCGGCGGGCGCGGATTTTCTGGCGGTGAGCAGTGCGGTGTGGGCGCATCCGGACGGGCCGGAAGCGGGCGTGCGGGCATTTGCGAAGGTGCTGGGGACGGGCTGAACCCCCTTTTCCCGCCGTTCCCGAAACGAATGCAGTGGGTCAGGCAGCTTTCACAGACTTGGCGCGTTTTCTCCCTCACAATCGGGAGAGTATCGCCTTGAAAACCCATCTGTTGATCCTCACGCTGCTCTGCACGGCGTGCAATGTCGTCGTGACCGACGCCAACGAAAGCGGGACCGCGCCATCGGGCCAGAAGGCCGAAGGAGCGCAGGACACGGCAGCCAGGACGGCTGGCGATCCCTATGCCTTTACGATTGTGCCTGAACCTGCCGGATCGCAACCGCCGCAAAATGCGATCCTGCAGGCGCAGGTGGCGCTCGACCGGGCGGGATTTTCGCCGGGCGTGCTGGATGGGAAGGAGGGCATGTCCTTCACTGCGGCGTTGACTGGCTTTCAGCAGGCGAAGGGATTGCCGGAGACGGGGAAATTTGACGAGGCGACGGCCAAGGCGCTGCTGGGCGACCGTCCGCCGCCCGCGACATGGCTGGTGACGATACCCGAAGATTTCGCGCGCGGACCATATTCCACCATCCCCAAGGATTATGGCGAGCAGGCGAAGCTGCCCATGCTGGGCTATCGCAACCTGATCGAAAAACTGGCCGAGCGGTTTCATACCAAGCCTGAGGTGCTGGTGGCGCTGAATTCGCCGGATACGAAGCTGGGGGCAGGGGCGACGGTGCGGGTGCCAGCGGTAGGGAACCAGCCGGTCGCCACTATCGAGGGCGACGAGCGCGGGTGGGGCAGCACGCTCGCCAGCTTGGCCGTGGCGAAGGACCAGCCGCAGGCCGACCATATCGTCGTGGACAAATCCGACGGAGTGCTGCGGGTGTTTGACGCGCAGAATGCGCTGATCGCGCAATTCCCCGCGACCATGGGATCGGAGCATGATCCCTTGCCCATCGGCACATGGGAGATCAAGGGGGTCAGCCGCAATCCGGATTTCCATTATAATCCCGACCTGTTCTGGGATGCCGATGCGAACGATGAGAAGGCGGTGTTGAAGCCCGGACCCAATGGCCCCGTGGGTGTCGTATGGATCGACCTCTCGAAGCCGCATTACGGGATACATGGCACGCCCGAACCGCAGACGATCGGGCGCACGGAAAGCCATGGCTGCATCCGCCTGACCAACTGGGATGCGGCGCGGCTGGCGCAGATGGTGAAGAGCGGGGTCAAGGCGGTATTCCAGGCATGAGCAGGCCGGGTGCATGAGGCGGCCCGGCAGGCGGGGGTGGGCAGGCATTGCGCTCGCCGTCCTGCTGCTGGTCCTGTTCCTGAGGATGTGCGTGCGGATCGTGCCTGCGGATAGGGCGGGGGGAAACGATGCTGCGCGGCAGAAAAGGGTCGGGGAAGAGGCGGGCGCGCTTTTGATCCCGGTCGAAGGCATGCCGCCCGGCGCGCTGGTCGATACTTTCACGCAGTCGCGGGCGGATGGGGCGCGGGCGCATGATGCCATCGACATCATGGCGGCGCGGGGCAGCGCCGTGCTGGCGGTGGCCGATGGGCGGATCGAGCGGCTGTTTTCGAGCGTCGAGGGCGGGCTGACCATATATCAGCGGTCCACCGACGGGCGGCGCATCTATTATTATGCGCATCTGGACGCCTATGCGCCCGGACTGGCGGAAGGGCAGGCGGTGAGGCGTGGACAGAGGATCGCAACGGTTGGAAACAGCGGCAACGCCGATCCGGCAGCGCCGCATCTGCACTTTGCCGTGCATGACATGGCGCGCGGCGAAAAATGGCATGGGGGGCGACCGGTCAATCCCTATCCGCTGCTGGTGCGGCCGCGCTGACCCCACTTGCCCTGAAAGGCGGCACGATGTACAGGCGCCACCAGCCTTAAAGAGGCCGGCTCTTTTCACCTTCAGACATATAGGCAGGCTCTTCCCATGAAGATCAGCGGCGTCGAGATTCGTCCCGGCAACAACATCGAATATGACGGAAGCCTGTGGCGCGCCGTCAAGATCCAGCACACCCAGCCCGGCAAGGGCGGCGCCTATATGCAGGTCGAGCTGAAAAACCTGATCGACGGGCGCAAGAACAACGTCCGTTTCCGGTCGGCCGAAACCGTCGAGCGCATTCGTCTCGACACCAAGGATTTCCAGTATCTGTATTCGGAGGGCGACATGCTCGTCTTCATGGACACGGAGACCTATGAGCAGATCAACCTGCCGCAGGACCTGGTGGGTGAAGCGTCGGCATTCCTGCAGGACGGCATGATGGTCATGCTGGAAATGTATGAAGAGCGCCCGATCTCCGTGCAGTTGCCTGAAACGGTCGAGGCGACCGTGGTCGAGGCGGACGCCGTGGTGAAGGGGCAGACCGCGTCGGCCAGCTACAAGCCCGCGATCCTCGACAATGGCGTGCGCGTCATGGTGCCGCCGCATATCGTCACCGGCACGCGCATCATCGTCGATGTGTATGAGCGGGAATATGTGAAGCGGGCGGATTGATCCGCCTTTAACAAGCCCTTCCCTTTCAAGGGAGGGGGAGAGGCGGGTTAGCGAGCGTCAGTGAGCGTCCGGACTTGCCTCAGGTTGCACGCGATTGCTGCGCAGTCGCACCCACCCCCAAACCCTCCTGTCAAAGGGAGGGGGGAGTTTTTGTCATGGTATCCCATTCAGGCCTTCTTACCGTCATGGAGCGCGCCGTGCGCAAGGCGGGGTCGAAGCTGCGGCGTGACTTTGGCGAAGTCGAGCATCTGCAGGTTTCGCGCAAGGGACCGGCGGACTTCGTGTCCAAGGCGGACAAGCAGGCCGAGCAGACGCTGGTCGAGGAACTGCAAAAGGCGCGACCCGACTGGGGCTTCCTGCTGGAAGAAGGCGGCGTGATCGAGGGTGATCCGAACAAGCCGCGCTGGATCATCGATCCGCTCGACGGGACGACCAACTTCCTGCACGGCATCCCGCACTTCGCCATTTCCATCGCGGTGGAAGAGCCGCTTTATGGCGGCAAGAAGGAAGTCACGACCGGGCTGGTCTATCAGCCGGTGACGGACGAAACCTATTGGGCGGAAAAGAATCGCGGCGCCTGGCGACATGATCAGCGGCTGCGCGTGTCGGCGCGGCGCGACCTGGGCGAATGCCTGATCGCGACGGGCATTCCCTTCATGGGCCATGGCGATTTCGCGCAATGGACCCGCGTGTTCGGTGCGGTCGGCCCTTCGGTCGCGGGTATTCGCCGCTTTGGCGCTGCGACGCTTGACCTCGCCCATGTCGCGTCGGGGCGCTATGACGGTTTCTGGGAAAGCGGATTGCAGCCATGGGACGTCGCGGCGGGCATCCTGCTGGTGCGCGAGGCGGGCGGTTTCGTCACCGACTTCCGCGGCGGCGACCAGCCGATCGAGCGCCGTGAAGTGATCGCGGGCAATGACGCCATCCACAGCAAGCTGCACAAGCTGGTGGCGGGGGCGCTGCGCTAAAGGCGCAATTGTCGCTTTGTTCAAAATGCGGGTTACTTGCGAGTCATTCTCACGCCAGCGGGCCTTGCTTCGCATATGCAGCGGGCCTAAAGCGCGCCCATATTCATTTTCGCCCAGGGGATTCCGTTGGTCGATCTAGCCCAATATCTGCCGATCCTGATTTTCCTTGGGATCGCCTTGCTGCTGTCCAGCGCGTTCGTGTTCCTGCCGATGCTGGTCGGCCGCCTGACCGGCGTGCATAAGCCCGATCCGGCAAAGCTGTCGGAATATGAGTGCGGCTTTCCCGCGTTCGAAGAGCCGCGCAGCCAGTTCGACGTGCGCTTCTACCTCGTCGCGATCCTGTTCATCATCTTCGACCTGGAAGCGGCGTTCCTCTTTCCCTGGGCGGTCAGCCTTGACCAGATTGGCTGGGCCGGCTGGGCGACGATGATGATCTTCATAGCGGAGCTGGTGCTTGGCCTCGTCTATGCGTGGAAGAAGGGAGCCCTCGATTGGGAGTAGAACTTGACCGTCCCATCCCCGGCACCTTGCCGCCGGTGGGAACGCAGCCCGACCAGGATTTCTTCAACGCGCTGAACAGCGAAGTCAGTGACAAGGGATTCCTGGTCACATCGACGGAGGATCTGTTCACCTGGGCCCGGACCGGTTCCTTGTGGTGGATGACCTTCGGCCTCGCCTGCTGCGCGGTGGAGATGATCCATGTGAACATGCCGCGTTATGACATGGAGCGTTTCGGCGCCGCCCCGCGCGCGTCCCCGCGCCAGTCGGACGTGATGATCGTCGCTGGCACCCTGTGCAACAAGATGGCTCCCGCGTTGCGCAAGGTTTACGATCAGATGTCGGAACCGAAATATGTCATTTCCATGGGGTCCTGCGCCAATGGCGGCGGCTATTATCATTACAGCTATTCTGTAGTGCGTGGCTGCGACCGGATCGTGCCGGTGGACATCTATGTGCCGGGCTGCCCGCCCACTGCCGAAGCGCTGCTCTATGGCGTGATGCAGTTGCAGCGGAAGATCCGCCGGATCGGGACGATTGAGCGCTGATATGGGTCATTCTGCACCGAAGATCGTGAACCCCGCAGGGGTTGCGGACGAAATCGCTGGCCTGCTGGGCTCTCTGCTGGTCGAGGCTGTCGATCATGCCGAAGAACTGAGCTTCACCGTTCAGCGCGAGCGTCTGGTCGAGGCGTTGGAAGTGCTGCGCGATCGTGCACAGTATCAGCAGCTGATGGAGATTGCCGGGGTCGACTACCCCGATCGTCCCGAGCGGTTCGAGGTTTGCTATCACCTGCTCAGCGTGACGCGGAACCATCGTATCCGCGTCAAGGTGTCGACCGACGAGGACATGCCCGTACCCAGCGTGACGCAGCTTTGGCCGGTCGCCGGCTGGCTGGAGCGCGAGGTGTTCGACATGTATGGCGTCATCTTTGACGGCAATGGCGACCTGCGCCGCATCCTGACCGACTATGGTTTCAAGGGACATCCGCAGCGCAAGGACTTCCCGCTGACCGGCTATGTCGAGCTGCGATATTCCGAAGAGGACAAGCGCGTCGTCTATGAGCCGGTTCGCCTGGCGCAGGATTTCCGCAGCTTCGATTTCATGAGCCCGTGGGAAGGCGCGCAATATGTGCTGCCGGGCGATGAGAAGGCGCCGCAGGCGCCCGGCGCGCCGTCGCCTGTCGCCGCGCCTCCGCCGCCGCCCAACGCGCCAGCGCCCAAGGGCGAGCCGAAGGCGGACACGCCCAAGACGACCGAAAAGCCCGGCGTCAGCGGCGCGGGCGAGCCGACCGACAGCGAGGCAAACAAAAAGTCCGAGGACAAGGCCTGATGTCCGACTATCTGGAAAAGCTGGATCATGTGACCGACGCGTCGGACCCGACGCTGGGCGACACCGAGATCCAGAATTACACGATCAACTTCGGCCCGCAGCATCCGGCGGCGCACGGCGTGCTGCGGCTGGTCATGGAGCTGGAAGGCGAGATCGTCGAACGGTGCGACCCGCATGTCGGCCTGCTCCATCGCGGCACTGAAAAGCTGATCGAGTACAAGACCTATTTGCAGGCGCTGCCCTATTTCGACCGGCTGGATTATTGCTCGCCGCTCGCCATGGAGCATAGCTATGTGCTGGCGATCGAGAAGCTGCTGAACCTGGAAGTGCCGCTGCGCGCGCAATATCTGCGCGTGTTCTTCGCGGAACTGACCCGCATCTGCAACCACATGCTGAACCTGGGTTCGCATGTCATGGACGTCGGCGCGATGACGCCGAACCTGTGGCTGTTCGAAATTCGCGAGGATTGCCTCAACTTCTTTGAACGGGCTTCGGGCGCGCGCATGCATTCGGCCTATTTCCGGCCGGGCGGCGTGCATCAGGATGTGCCGCTCAAGCTGCTGACCGACATTGCCGACTGGCTCGACACCCGCCTGCCGCGCCTGTTCGAGGACGCGATCAGCCTGGTTGCGGACAATCGCATCTTCAAGCAGCGCAATGTCGATATCGCGGTCGTTTCCAAGGAAGACGCGCTGAAATGGGGCTTTTCCGGCCCGATGATCCGCGGGTCGGGCATCGCCTGGGATCTGCGCAAGAGCCAGCCCTATGACGTTTACGACCGTATGGAGTTCGACGTTCCGGTCGGCACCAACTATGACTGCTATGACCGGTTCATGGTGCGCGTCGAGGAAGTCCGCCAGTCCGCACGGATCATGAAGCAGTGCTTGCAGGAAATGTCGGAAGGGCCGATCGCCAGCTTCGACCGCAAGGTTTCGCCGCCCAAGCGCGGGGAAATGAAGCGGTCGATGGAAGCGTTGATCCACCATTTCAAGCTCTACACCGAAGGCTTCCACGTCCCCGCTGGCGAAGTCTATGTGGCGACCGAAAGCCCCAAGGGCGAGTTCGGCGTCTATCTGGTCGCGGACGGCAGCAACAAACCCTATCGCTGCAAGATCCGCCCGACCGCCTTCAGCCACCTGCAGGCGATGGACTTCATGATGAAGGGCCACATGCTGGCCGATACCACCGCTGTCCTGGGCGCCATGGACATCGTGTTTGGAGAATGTGACCGCTAATGGCTGACGCAGTTCATATCCCGGACGAGGCCGAGACCCGCGCGCGCTGGGGCAATTTTGCCTGGACGGCGGAGAATGCCGAACAGGCGAAGAAGGTCATCGCCCGCTATCCCGCCGGTCGCCAGCAGTCGGCGGTGATGCCGCTGCTCGATCTCGCCCAGCGTCAGGTGGGAGCCGAAACGCAGACCAATGGCTGGCTGCCCGTGCCGGTGATGGAATATATCGCCGACCAGCTCGAAATGCCATACATGCGGGTTTACGAGGTCGCGACCTTCTATACCATGTACAACCTCGCGCCGGTCGGCCGCTACCATGTGCAGGTTTGCGGCACGACGCCCTGCATGCTGCGCGGTTCGGACGATGTCTTTTCGGCGTGCAAGAACAAGGGTCTGGTGAAGGGCGGCACGACGCCGGATGGCCTGTTCACGCTGACCGAAGTCGAGTGCCTGGGTGCGTGCGCGAATGCGCCGATGGTCCAGATCAACGACGATAATTATGAAGACCTGACCTATGACAGCATGAGCGCGATCCTCGACGATCTCGCCGCTGGCAAGCAGCCCAAGATCGGGCCGCAGATCGAGCGTCAGACGAGCTGCCCGGAGGGTGGCCCGACCACGCTGACGGAAATGGTTTCCGAGAATCATGACTATAGGGGCCAATGGAAAGAGGGAGCGCGGTAATG
Organism: Sphingobium herbicidovorans; assembly: GCF_002080435.1. Taxonomy (NCBI): domain Bacteria; kingdom Pseudomonadati; phylum Pseudomonadota; class Alphaproteobacteria; order Sphingomonadales; family Sphingobiaceae; genus Sphingobium; species Sphingobium herbicidovorans. The sequence goes on from NZ_CP020538.1 coordinate 2,758,198, forward strand.
AGCGACGTCATCGCGCCGCTGGCCGACAAGGACCGCATCTTCACCAACGTCTATGGCTTCCAGGATTGGGGCATCGACGCGGCGATGAAGCGCGGCGACTGGGACAATACCAAGGCGCTGCTGGAGATCGGCCAAGACGAAATCATCGAGCGGATCAAGGCTTCGGGCCTGCGCGGCCGTGGCGGCGCTGGCTTCCCGACCGGCATGAAGTGGAGCTTCATGCCCAAGGAAAGCAAGGACGGCCGTCCGAGATTCCTGGTCATCAACGCCGACGAATCCGAGCCGGGTTCGTGCAAGGACCGCGAGATCATCCGCCACGATCCGCACAAGCTGATCGAGGGTGCGCTGGTTGCGGGCTTCGCGATGCGGGCGCGCGCGGCGTACATCTATATTCGCGGCGAGTTCATCTATGAGGCGAAGGTGCTCTTCGCCGCCGTGGAGCAGGCCTATGAAAAGGGCTTCCTGGGCAAGAATGCCTGCGGTTCGGGCTATGATTTCGATGTGTTCGTCCATCGCGGTGCGGGCGCTTATATTTGCGGCGAGGAAACCGCGCAGATCGAAAGCCTGGAGGGCAAGAAGGGCCAGCCGCGCCTGAAGCCGCCTTTCCCGGCAGGCGCGGGTCTTTATGGCTGCCCGACCACGGTCAACAATGTGGAATCGATCGCGGTTTCGCCGACGATCCTGCGGCGTGGGTCCGAATGGTTCTCCAGCTTCGGGCGGGAGAATAACAAGGGCACCAAGCTGTTCCAGATCAGCGGCCATGTGAACAAGCCCTGCGTCGTCGAGGAATCGATGGGCATCAGCTTCAAGGAGCTGATCGACCGGCATTGCGGCGGCATTCGCGGCGGCTGGGACAATCTGCTCGCGGTGATCCCCGGCGGGTCGTCGGTGCCGCTGGTTCCTGCGGCGCAGATCATGGACGCGCCGATGGACTTTGATGGCCTCAAGGCGCTGGGGTCCGGCCTTGGCACCGCGGCCGTCATCGTTATGGACAAATCCACCGACATCGTCCGCGCGATCAGCCGTCTTTCCTACTTCTACAAGCATGAGAGCTGCGGCCAGTGCACGCCTTGCCGTGAAGGCACCGGCTGGATGTGGCGGGTGATGGAACGGCTGCGCTCTGGTGAGGCGGACATCGGCGAGATCGACATGCTGCATCAGGTGACAAAGCAGGTCGAAGGCCACACCATCTGCGCGCTCGGCGACGCGGCGGCCTGGCCGATCCAGGGCCTGATCCGGCATTTCCGGCCCGAGATCGAGCGGCGGATCAACGAGAATAAGGGTGGCGCCCCCGTCATGGAGGCAGCGGAGTGAGGCCAGCGATCGTCGTCTTGTGGTGCCTGGTTGCGTTGGTGATTTTCCCGCCAGTTCAAGCGCGGGCGCACGATTCGGCTGATGAGGTTACAAAATTGAGTTCCGAAGCGGCGATGGTCGCAGCTTGGGAGTTTGCCCGCTGTTCAGTTAAACGCAGCCGGGACGACGTGCGTACTATAATTGATCCCAAATTCGGTACGACAGTTTGGAGCGAACAAGACGAACAGATACGCTTGAAGCGGATGTGGAAACTGGCGGGTAAAAATGCTAGCTGCATGCGGCCGGGTGACTCGCTGAAGGCTCCTCCCAGGTTATTTTTTGATATGCTGGGGGGGCGATGTTTCTGGACAAGCATCGGGACAGTGGCCTGCCCGATTATTCTAACATTCCGCCTCTGTTTTCAACAGACTCAGTGAAAGAAGCTAAGGTCGGACGGCAACGGATTGGCATCGCGCTCCGTCTTTTTGCGGAGTGCGTATTTCGGCTGAACCCCGGAGGCGTTAGAGCGCTCCTACAGTCCCGTCCTTTTTCGAAAGGTGAAGGCAACAGCCTAAGTGAGCTCCAGCCCGCTATGGGAACTTGTGTCCCCGCCGAAGAGGGTGCGCAGTTGAAGCTGTCAAAAATTACGCTTCGCCAGTATTTGTCGATGGCAGCTTATCTTGTTGATGAAGCTTACGATTTGTCAAAGCAGAATAAAACTTCAGAAATGACACGGGAACAAGGGCGTCTTTATGCCTAAAGTCAAAGTAGACGGCGTAGAACTGGAAGTCCCGGCGGGCGCGACGGTTCTGCAGGCTTGCGAGATGGCGGGGAAGGAAATTCCGCGCTTCTGCTATCATGAGCGGCTGAGCATCGCGGGCAATTGCCGTATGTGCCTGGTCGAGGTGAAGCCTGGACCGCCTAAGCCGCAGGCGAGCTGCGCGCTGCCGGCTGCCGAAAATCAGGAAATCTTCACGCAGACCGAAATGGTGAAGAAGGCGCGCGAAGGGGTGATGGAGTTCCTGCTCATCAACCACCCGCTCGACTGCCCGATCTGCGACCAGGGCGGCGAATGCGATTTGCAGGACCAGTCGGTCGCCTACGGCAAGGGTTCGAGCCGCTTTGACGAGAATAAGCGCGCCGTCACCGAGAAATATATGGGTCCGATCGTCAAGACGGTCATGACCCGCTGCATCCAGTGCACCCGCTGCGTACGCTTTGCCGAGGAAGTCGCGGGCGTGCCGGAAATCGGCGCCATCTATCGCGGCGAAGATATGCAGATCACCACCTATCTCGAACATGCCGCGAAGAGCGAGCTGTCGGGCAATGTGGTTGACCTGTGCCCGGTGGGCGCACTGACGTCCAAGCCCTATGCGTTTGAAGCGCGTCCGTGGGAGTTGCGCAAGACTCCGGCGATCGACGTTATGGACGCGGTGGGCACCAATATTCGGCTCGACAGCCGGGGCCGTCAGGTGCTGCGCGCGGTGCCGCGCATCAACGACGATGTGAATGAAGAGTGGGCGAGCGACAAGACCCGGCACAATGTCGATGGTCTGGTGCGCAAGCGGCTCGACAAGCCCTATGTCCGCAAGGATGGCAAGCTGGTCCCCGCGACATGGAACGAGGCTTTCGCAGCCATCGCGGCGGTAAAGCATGGCGGATCGGTCGCGGCGCTGGCTGGCGACCTGCTTGACTGCGAAACCATGTTCGCCGGCAAGGCGCTGGTCGAAAAGCTGGGCGGCACGATGCTGGAAGGGCGTCAGACCGGCCTGGCCTATGATGTGTCGAGCCTGTCGGCGGTGAATTTCAACACGACGCTGAATGGCATTGAGACGGCGGACGCGATCGTGCTGGTCGGCACCAACCTGCGCTGGGAAGCGCCGCTGGTGAACACCCGTATCCGCAAGGCGATCAAGAAGGGCGCGAAGGTTTTCGCCATCGGGCCGCAGGTTGACCTGACTTACAAGGTGGAGTGGCTGGGCAATGATGCCTCGCTGCTGGCGAAGCTGCCGCAAGCGGTGGTCGATGCGTTCGGCAAGGCTGCTCGCCCGGCGATGATCGTCGGTGGCGGCGTGCTGGCGAAGGACGGCGCACACGGCGACACGCTGGCGCTGGTCGAGACGCTGGGCCTCGTGAAAGAGGGCTGGAACGGCTATAACGTCCTGCACTTCGCGGCGGCGCGCATGGGCGGGCTGATGTTGGGTTATGCGATGCAGGGCGGGATCAAGGCGGTGGCGGCGGCCAGCCCCAAGCTGCTCTTTTCGCTGGGCGCGGACGAGGTCGATTATGCGGCGTTCGACGACAGCTTCAAGGTCTATATCGGCCATCATGGCGACAAGGGCGCGCATGCGGCGGACGTGATCCTGCCGGGTGCAAGCTATGCCGAGAAGGCGGGCACCTATGTCAATCTGGAAGGCCGGGTGCAGCGGGGCGAAAAGGCCGTGTTCGCGCCCGGCGACGCGCGGGAGGACTGGTCCATCCTGCGCGCTTTGTCGGAAGTGATGGGCGCAACCCTGCCGTTCGACAGCTTCGAGGCGCTTCGGGCCGAGATGGCGAAGGCGGTTCCGGCGCTGGGCGTCGAGGGGCTGGCCGATTATGGCTGGTCGATCCCCAAGCTGCCGACCGGCGCGAGCGGCGAATTGGGTTCGCCGATCAAGGATTTTTACCTTACCAACGCAATCTGCCGCGCCAGCCCGACGATGCAGCAATGCTCGGCTGAACTGATCCATGGCGTGACCTTCGCGGAGGCCGCAGAGTGACCGCTTTCTTCCAAAATCTTGGCATGCCATTCAATGGCGCCTGGCTGCTTTCGACGATCATCGGCATATTGGTGATCGCCTTGCCGCTAATGCTGGCGGTGGCGATGATCATCTATGCCGACCGCAAGATCTGGGCGGCGATGGCGCTGCGGCGGGGACCGAACGTCGTTGGTCCCTTCGGCCTGCTCCAGTCCTTCGCGGACGGGTTGAAGGTTTTCCTGCAGGAAACCATCATCCCCTCGGCGGCGAACAAGGCGCTGTTCATCATCGCGCCGATCATCACCTTCACCGTGGCGCTGCTGGCGTGGGCGGTGGTGCCGTTTGACGTGGGCGTTGTGCTGGCGGACATCAATGTCGGCCTGCTATACATTCTCGCCATTTCGTCGCTCGGCGTTTACGGCATCGTGCTGGCCGGTTGGGCGTCAAATTCCAAATATCCTTTCTACTCGGCGATCCGTGCGTCGGCGCAGATGATTTCCTATGAAGTCTCCATCGGCTTCATCCTGATCTGCGTCGTGCTGTGGGCGGGCAGCTTCAACCTGACCACGATCGTGGAAAGCCAGAAGGGCTATTATGGCTTTCTGAACGGCCACGGCTTCAACCCGCTGCTCTTCCCGATGGCGATCATGTTCCTTATATCGGCCATGGCGGAAACCGCGCGCGCGCCGTTCGACCTGACCGAAGCGGAAAGCGAGCTGGTCGCGGGATACCAGACCGAATATTCGTCCATGTCGTTCGCGCTCTATTGGCTCGGCGAATATGCCAACGTCATCCTGATGTGCGCGCTGAACGCGATCCTGTTCTGGGGCGGATACCTGCCGCCGTTCGATTGGGCGCCGCTCTATTATGTGCCGGGCATCCTCTGGCTATTCGCCAAGATCCTGTTCTTCTTCTTCGTCTTCTCCTGGGTGAAGGCGACGGTGCCTCGTTACCGCTACGACCAGCTGATGCGGCTGGGCTGGAAGATATTCCTGCCGACCTCGCTCTTCTTCGTCTTCCTGGTTTCGGGCTTCCTCATGCTGACGCGCTATGGAGGCGCACAATGAGCCTCGGCTATTACGTCAAAAGCTTCACGCTCTGGGAGTTTGTGAAGGCGCACTGGCTGACCTTGAAGTATTTCTTCAAGCCCAAGGCGACGATCAACTACCCCTATGAGAAGAACCCGATTTCGCCGCGGTTCCGGGGGGAGCATGCGCTGCGCCGCTATCCCAATGGCGAAGAGCGGTGCATCGCGTGCAAGCTGTGCGAGGCGATCTGCCCGGCGCAGGCGATCACGATCGAGGCGCAGCCGCGCGAGGACGGCAGCCGCCGCACGACGCGCTACGACATCGATATGACCAAATGCATCTATTGCGGTTTCTGCCAGGAAGCCTGTCCGGTGGACGCGGTCGTGGAAGGGCCGAACTTCGAGTTTGCGACCGAAACCCGTGAGGAGCTGATCTACGACAAGGCCAAGCTCCTAGAAAATGGTGACAAGTGGGAGCGCGCGATCGCCGCGAACCTTGCCGCCGATGCACCCTATCGCTAAGCCGCGCGCGTCAAAGGGAATATGAACCTGTGATTCACGTCCTCGCCTTTTACCTGTTCGCCATTCTGGTGGTGAGCAGCGGCGCGCTCACCATATTGTCGCGCAACCCGGTCCATTCGGTGCTGTGGCTGATCATGGCGTTCTTCAACGCCGCGGGCCTGATGGTGCTGCTGGGCGCGGAGTTCATCGCGATGCTGCTCATCATCGTCTATGTCGGGGCGGTCGCGGTGCTGTTCCTGTTCGTCGTCATGATGCTGGACATCGACTTTGCCGAGCTGCGCGCGGGTTTTGTCGATTATCTGCCGTTCGGCGCGCTGATCGCGCTTGTGCTGCTGGCCGAGATCGTGCTGGGCATCGGCATCTGGAGCGCAGGACCGGTCGAACTGGCGCAGCGAGCCGCGCCGATGAACCCGGACCTGTCGAACATTCAGGCGATCGGGGGCCTGCTATATACCCGGTACATCTTCCTGTTCGAAGCGGCGGGCATCATTCTGCTGGTCGCGATGATCGGCGCCATCGTGTTGACGCATCGAGCGCGGGGCGGTGTGCGCCGCCAGAATGTCGCGAAGCAGAACCGCCGCCGTCCGCAGGATGCGATCCGCAACGTCAATCAGCCCGTGGGGCAGGGGGTGGAGCTGTGATCGGCCTTCAGCATTATCTGGTGGTCAGTGCGATCCTGTTCGTGATGGGCGTGCTGGGCATCTTCATCAACCGCAAGAATGTCATCATCATCCTGATGGCGATCGAACTGATCCTGCTCAGCGTGAACATCAACCTGGTCGCGTTCAGCGCGTTTCTGGGCGATCTGGTCGGCCAGGTATTCTCAATGTTCGTGCTGACCGTCGCGGCGGGTGAGGCGGCCATCGGGCTTGCCATCCTCGTCATCTATTTCCGTGGTCGCGGCACTATCGCCGTCGACGATGTCAACCGGATGAAGGGCTGAGCCTGACATGATCCAGCTTATCGTCCTTCTTCCGCTCATCGCGGCTGTCATCGCCGGCCTTGGCAACAAGGCGCTGGGCAGGCTGCCCGCGAAGATCATCACCACAGGCGCGCTGTTCGTCAGCTGCGCGTTGAGCTGGCCGATCTTCATCAGTTTCCTGACCGGCGAGGCGCAAGCCTATGTCGCGCCGGCCTTCACCTGGATCCAGTCGGGCAGCTTTGACGCCCAATGGGCGCTGCGCGTGGATGCCATGACGGCGGTCATGCTGGTCGTCATCACCAGCGTGTCGAGCCTCGTCCACCTCTATAGCTGGGGCTATATGGAGGAGGACCCGGATCAGCCGCGCTTCTTCGCCTATCTCTCGCTCTTCACCTTTGCGATGCTGATGCTGGTCACGGCGAACAATCTGTTGCAGATGTTCTTCGGCTGGGAAGGCGTCGGCCTGGCATCCTACCTGCTGATCGGTTTCTGGTTCCGCAAGCCAAGCGCCAACGCCGCCGCGATCAAGGCGTTCGTGGTCAACCGCGTCGGCGACCTTGGTTTCATGCTGGGTATTTTCGGCACCTATCTGGTGTTCGACACCATATCGATCCCCGAAATCCTGGCCGCAGCGCCATCGATGGCGGGTTCGACGATCGGATTCCTGGGCTATCGCCTGGACACGATGACCGTGCTGTGCCTGCTGCTGTTCATCGGCGCGATGGGCAAGTCGGCGCAGCTCGGCCTGCACACCTGGCTGCCGGACGCGATGGAGGGCCCGACCCCGGTGTCGGCGCTGATTCACGCTGCGACCATGGTGACGGCGGGCGTGTTCATGGTGTGCCGCCTGTCGCCGATGTTCGAAACATCGCCGACCGCTCTGGGCGTCGTGACGTTCATCGGCGCGGCGACCTGCCTGTTCGCGGCTACGGTCGGCACGGTGCAGAACGACATCAAGCGCGTCATCGCCTATTCGACCTGTTCGCAGCTGGGTTACATGTTCTTCGCGGCGGGTGTCGGCGCCTATGGCGCGGCGATGTTCCACCTGTTCACGCACGCTTTCTTCAAGGCGCTGTTGTTCCTGGGCGCAGGATCGGTGATCCACGCGATGCACCATGAGCAGGACATGCGTTATTATGGCGGCTTGAGGAAGGAGATCCCGATCACCTTCTGGACGATGACGCTGGGTACGCTGGCCATCACCGGCGTCGGCCTGCCGCTCGTCGGCGTCGGCTTTGCAGGCTTCTATTCGAAGGACGGCATCCTTGAGGCTGCCTATGCTTCTGGTGGCGCGGGCTTGGGTGCGTTTCTCGTCGGCGTGTTCGCGGCGCTGCTGACCAGCTTCTACAGCTGGCGGCTGGTATTCCTGACCTTCTTCGGCAAGCCGCGCTGGGCGGCTTCGGAGCATATCCAGCACGCGATCCACGGTCATCATGAATCGCCCGATGAAGAGACGACGCATGATGATCACGCGACCCATGGTCATGGGTCAGAGCATGCCAACGCCCCGGCGCAGGAGAATGCTGGCCATGACCCCCATGGCCATGAAGCCGATGCGCATGCGCTGCATGCGCTGCATGGCGGCACGGGCGGCTATCATCCCCATGAAAGTCCGTGGGTCATGCTGATACCGCTGGTGGTATTGAGCCTGGGCGCGGTGTTTGCGGGCTTCGTGTTCCACGACCAGTTCATTGGTTCCGAGGGCGGCGTTGAGTTCTGGAAGGGCGCGCTGTCGTTCGACAGCCATCTGATGCACGCCGCGCATGAAGTGCCGACCTGGGTTAAGTTCGCGCCGTTCACGGTGATGCTGACCGGCCTAGTCATTGCCTGGCTCAGCTATATCAAGAACACCGACTGGCCGCGGCGCTTCGTGGCCGAGTTCGGTGTGCTGTACCAGTTCCTGCTCAACAAATGGTATTTCGACGAGCTTTACCACTTCCTGTTCGTCAAGCCTGCCTTCGCCATCGGCCGCTTCTTCTGGAAGTTCGGTGACGTCGGTTTCATCGACCGCTTCGGGCCGAACGGCCTCGCCGCGCTGGTCGTGCAGGGCAACAAAGTCACCCGTCGGCTTCAGTCCGGCTACCTCTACACATACGCGCTGGTGATGCTGATCGGCCTCGCCGCGGCAGCAACCTGGGCGATGACACGATAATGGACGGCTTCCCCATCCTTTCCCTGATGATGGCAGTGCCGATGGCGGGGGCCATCGCCTGTCTCTATGCAGGTGCGAACCAGGCGCGCTGGATTGCGTTGCTGGCGACGCTGGTCGACCTGGCGCTCGGCGTCCTGCTGTGGGCGAATTTCGATCAGGCGGATACGGCCGCGCAGTGGCAGTTCCAGGAATATGCGCCGATCTTCGGCCGTTTCGCCTGGGCGCTGGGCATCGACGGCATCGCGCTCGTCCTGATCATGCTGACCGTGTTCCTGATGCCGATCTGCATCGGGGCCAGCTGGCAGTCGATCGAGAAGCGGGTGGGCGAATATATGGCCGCCTTCCTGTTCATGGAGGTGCTGATGATCGGCGTCTTCACGGCGCAGGATCTCTACCTCTTCTACGTGATGTTCGAAGCCGGGTTGATTCCGATGTACCTGATCATCGGCATCTGGGGCGGGGCTGACCGCATCTACGCGTCCTACAAATTCTTCCTCTACACGTTGCTCGGATCCGTGCTGATGCTGATCGCGATGATGTGGATGGTGCATGAAGCAGGCACCACCGACATCCCGACGCTGATGGCGTATAATTTCGATCCGTATGTGCAGACATGGCTGTTCCTCGCCTTCTTCGCGAGCTTTGCGGTCAAGATGCCGATGTGGCCGGTGCACACCTGGCTTCCCGACGCGCACGTTCAGGCGCCGACGGCGGGTTCGGTGATCCTGGCGGGCGTGCTGCTGAAGATGGGTGGCTACGGTTTCATCCGCTTCTCGCTGCCGATGTTCCCGGAAGCCTCCGCCGAACTGGCATGGCTGGTATGGGGGCTGTCGATGGTGGCGGTGGTGTATACCAGCCTCGTCGCGCTGGTGCAGACCGACATGAAGAAGCTGATCGCCTATTCATCGGTCGCGCACATGGCGATCGTCACGGTCGGCCTGTTCGCGTTCAACCAGGCGGGCATCGAAGGCGCGATGATGGTGATGCTGGGCCACGGCCTGGTGTCGGGCGCGCTGTTCCTGTGCGTGGGGGTGATCTACGACCGTCTGCATACGCGTGAGATTGCGCGCTATGGCGGGCTGTCGATCAACATGCCGAAATATGCGGTGTTGTTCCTGTTGTTCACCATGGCGTCAGTCGGATTGCCGGGGACGAGCAACTTTGTCGGCGAATTTCTGGCGCTGATGGGCATTTATCAGGCGTCGAGCTGGGTGGCGCTGGTTTGCACCACGGGCATCATCCTGGGTGCGGCCTACATGCTCTATCTCTATCGCCGCATCTGCTATGGCGAACAGAAGAATGCCGATGCGGCGGCGATGCCGGACCTGTCGATGCGGGAAATGTGGTTGCTGGCGCCGATCGCCGCCGCCGTGCTGTGGATGGGCATCTATCCTGAAAGCTTCCTGGCGCCGATGCGGTCCGACATCCGCGCGCTGGAAGCCCGCCTCGCTGCTGCTGCTCCGATTGGGGATTCGAAGATCAAGATGGGGCCAGCCATTCCGGCAGGGGCGGCCCATCATGAAGAAGCTGCGCCAATGACCCATGAAACAGCGTCGGGGGAGGCGCACTGATGATTGATTCCGCTTCCCTTCTGGCGGTTTTGCCGGAACTGATCCTGACCGCTGGCGGCCTGACGCTGCTGATGGTCGCGGCCTTTGGCGGTGATGGCACGGCCCGCGTCGTAAACTGGCTGTCGGTGCTGACGCTGGTGGTTGCCGCTCTAGTGCTGCCGACGTCGATGGCGCATGGTCCGCTGGCCTTTGACGGCCTGGTCCGTGCGGATGCCTTTTCGGTGTTCGCCAAGGTGCTGATTTACGCGGCTGCGGCTGCGGCCATCCTGCTCGCTCCGCGCTATTTCCTCGTTTCTGGCCCGCGTCGTCCTGAATATCCGGTGCTGATCCTGTTCAGCAGCGTCGGCATGGGCATGATGGTGTCGGCGGGCGACCTGCTGACGCTGTATGTCGGGCTGGAGATGCAGAGCCTTGCCGCCTATGTGCTGGCGAGCTTCATGCAGCAGGACGAGCGGTCGTCCGAGGCCGGCCTTAAATATTTCGTGCTTGGATCGCTGGCGAGCGGCATCCTGCTTTATGGCACGACGCTGCTTTACGGCTTCACCGGCACCACCGGTTTCGACGGCATTGCTGTCGCGTTGGGTGATGGGGTCGGCAAGGGCGAGCTGTTCGGGCTGGTGTTCCTGCTGGCGGGTCTGGCGTTCAAGATGAGCGCTGTGCCGTTCCACATGTGGACGCCCGATGTTTATGAAGGCGCACCGACCCCGGTCACCGCATTCTTCGGCAGCGCGCCCAAGGTGGCGGCGATGGCGCTAACGGTCCGCGTCGCGATTGAGGCGCTGGGTCCGGCGGGGCTTGATTGGCAGCAGATCGTGATCTTTGTCGCGCTCGCTTCGATCATCTTCGGCGCGGTGGCGGCGATCGGCCAGACCAATATCAAGCGCCTGATGGCCTATTCATCGATCAACAATGTCGGCTTTGCGCTGATCGGCCTTGCCGCCGCGACCCCGGCCGGTGTCGCGGCGACGATGAGCTATATGGCGATCTATGTCGTCATGACCATCGGCGCTTTCGCTTGCATCCTGCAAATGCGCGACGCGGAAGGGCGTCCGGTCGAGACCATCGCCAGCCTGGCGGGCCTGTCCCAGTCGCGCAAGGGGCTGGCGGCGGCGCTGGCGATCTTCATGTTCTCCATGGCGGGCATCCCGCCGCTGTTCGGTTTCTGGGCGAAGTTCCTGGTGTTCGATGCGGCGGTTGCAGCCGGGCTGACGGCGCTGGCGGCGTTCGGCATCGCGGCTTCGGTGATCGGGGCATATTATTATCTGAAGATCATCAAGACGATGTATTTCGACGAGCCGGCAGCCGCCTATGAAGCGCGCGGCGGGGCGGTCGAGAATGTCATCCTGACCGCCTGTGCGGTGGTGATCGTCGTCGGTTATCTGCTGAACCCCGTGCTCGACCAGGCGAGCGCGGCGGCTGCGGCGTCGTTATTCTGACCGACATCCGTTTCGTAGCGGAGACCGGCTCCACCAACGCCGACATGCTGGCGTCGGCGGAGCAGGGTGGGGCGGAAGGCGCCTGGCTGCGGGCCGGACGCCAGACCGGAGGCCGGGGCCGCATGGGCCGCGCCTGGGAAAGCCCGGAGGGCAATCTTTACTGTTCAACGCTGGTGCGGTTGCGACCGGACGATCCGCCGCCGCATCTGTTGGCGCTGGTCGCCGCCAATGCGGTGCATGCGCTCGTCGCGCCGTTGTGCGCTGGGCAGGCGCAGATCAAATGGCCCAATGACGTGCTGGTCGATGGCGCGAAGATCGCCGGGATATTGCTTGAGCGGGCGGGCGACGCCGTTGTCGTGGGCGTCGGCGTCAATGTCACGGGCCATCCGACGGGGCTCGACCGGCCGGTGACGAGTTTGGCCGCGCAGGGCGCGGGGGATGCCGAAGCAGGCATTCTGGTTCAGCGACTGGCGGAATTGTTCGGACATTGGCTGTCGGTCTGGCGCGCGCAGGGGCTGGATCCGGTGCGGACCCACTGGCTGCTCAATGCGCACCCGAAAGGCGCGGCCATGCGTGTCATTCAGCCCGATGGCGAGGTGGTGGAAGGGGCGTTCGACACGCTGGACCAGCAAGGGATGCTGATCCTGCGCTTGGCGAATGGCGACGCCCGTGCCATTCATGCGGGCGATACCCTTCTCATCTGACAACCGGGGGACCGGCCATGCTTCTCGCGATCGACGCGGGCAATACCAATGTGGTTTTCGCGCTGCTGGACGGACGGGACATCCGCGCGCGCTGGCGGATCGCGACCGACCCACGGCGCACCGCCGACGAATATGCCGTGTGGCTCAATCAGCTTTTGATGCTGGAGGGCTACAGCATTGCGGATGTGGACGCGGTGATCGTCGCGACGGTGGTGCCGCGCGCGCTGCACAATCTGCAGGTGCTGGCCGAGAAATATTTCAAGACGCCCGCGCTGGTCGCGGGGCAGGCCCCGGTTGAATGGGGCATCGAACTGGATGTGGCGGAGCCGGCTTCGGTCGGCGCTGACCGGGTTGTCAACGTGATCGCCGCGCACCATCTGTATGAAGGCGACCTGATCGTCATCGATTTCGGGACCGCGACCACTTTCGACGTTGTCGATTATCATGGCACGTACAAGGGCGGCATCATTGCTCCGGGCATCAATCTGTCGCTGGACGCCCTTGTGTCGGCGGCGGCCAAGCTGCCCAAGATCGCCATCGCGCCGCCAGAGAACCGATCGGTTATCGGTCGTAACACGGAAGCGCAGATGCATATCGGCGTGTTCTGGGGCTATGTCGCGATGATGGAAGGGCTGGTCGCCCGGATACGCGCGGAGATCGGCCGACCGGCAAAAGTAATTTCGACAGGCGGGCTCGCCGTCCTGTTTGATGAGAATAGCGACATATTCGATGCGATCGCACCTGACCTGACCATTCTGGGTCTGGCGCTGTTGCACGAGAGGAGTTTGAATAACTAATGACACCCGGAAATGAGCTGCTCTTCCTGGCCCTTGGCGGGTCGGGCGAGATTGGCATGAACGTAAATCTCTATGGCTGCCAGGGTAAGTGGGTGATGGTCGATTTGGGCCTAACCTTTGCCGATCCGGCCTATCCCGGTGTCGAGCTGATATTGCCGGACCTGTCCTTTATCGAGGAGCGGCGCGAGGATTTGCTCGGCATCGTGCTGACGCATGGGCATGAGGATCATATCGGGGCGATCCCCTATCTGGCCGCCGATCTGGGCGTGCCGCTTTATGCCACGCCCTTCACCGCGGGGCTGATCCGGCTGAAGCTGGAGGAAGAGGGGCTGAGCCGCGAGGTCAAGCTGCACGTGATCGAGAATGAGGGCAGCTTTGCGCTGGGTCCGTTCGGTTTCCGCTATGTACCGCTGGCCCATTCGATCCCCGAGGGCAACGCGGTGCTGATCGATACGCCCCATGGCCGCATTTTTCATACCGGCGATTGGAAGCTGGATGAAAAGCCGCTGCTGGGCCAACCATCGACGCCCGCTGAATTGACGGCGATCGGTGACGAGGGCGTGCTGGCGCTGGTGTGCGACAGCACCAACGTCTTCAACGCAGAGGCAAGCGGGTCGGAAGGCGATGTACGCGAAGGGTTGATGGAGACGATCACCGGCGCCAAGGGCCGAGTGCTCGTCACGACCTTTGCGTCCAACGCCGCGCGATTGCAGACACTGGGCGAGGTGGCGAATGCGGTCGGGCGCAAGTTGTGCGTGGCTGGACGGTCGCTGGACCGGATCATTTCGACTGCCAAGGCGGCGGGCTATCTGAAGGACTTTCCGCCGACGGTGGATTGGGACGATGCAATGGCTTTGCCGCGCAACGAGGTGATGATCATTGCCACGGGCGGGCAGGGCGAAGCGCGCGCGGCATTGTCGCGGATCGCGTTCGAAAGCCATCCGATCAAGCTGGACACGGGCGATCTGGTGGTCTTTTCGTCCAAGCAGATACCGGGCAATGAGATCGCGATCGGCCGCATACAGAATGCACTGGCGACCAAAGGGGTGCTGATGGTCACCGACCGCCAAGCGGCAGTGCATGTGTCGGGTCACCCTGGGCGACCCGAACTGGAGGCGATGTACCGTTGGGTACGGCCGCAGATCCTGTTGCCGGTACATGGCGAGCGTCGGCACATGGCTGAACAGGCGCGGCTGGGGCTGACGAGCGGGGTGCCGCAGGCGGTGGTGCAGTCCAATGGCGACCTGCTGCGGCTGGCGCCGAACGGCCCGGAGATCATCGGCAAGGAAGGGACCGGGCGACTGGTGCTGGACGGCGACGTCATCCTGCCCGCTGACGGATCGACCATGAACGAGCGGCGCAAGATCGCGCTGCACGGGCAGATCAGCGTGGCTGTCGCGCTGGATCGCAAGGGCAAGCTGATCGGCGAGCCGACTTTGCGGACGCAGGGCGTGCCGGTCGAGGAGGACAAGGCCGCTTTCCTGGCGGAAGCGGCTGACGAAGCAGCGCAGGTGGTGCCCAAGGGGTCGCAGGACGAAGAAGCGCTGCGCGAGCGGGTGCGGCTTGCCGTGCGGCGGACGGCGACCCGCTGGACGGGCAAGAAGCCGGTTGTGGACGTCCTGCTCGTTCGCGCCTAAGGCAACCGGCCATGAACCTGTATGCGATCCTCGCCATTTATTTTCTGTTCTGGGTGATCAGCGCGTTCATCGTCATGCCCTTTGGCATCCGCACGCCCGATGAAACGGGCGAGGTGATGGTGAAGGGGCAGGCGGACAGTGCGCCCAGCAACTTTCGCCCAGGGGTGGTGGCGGTTCGCGCCACGATCCTGTCGGCTGTGCTGTTCGGCCTATATTATGCCAATTATGTCGAGGGTTGGGTGACGCTGGAACGGTTTACGCGTCCTTCCTGATTCACGCGGAGGCGTGGAGACGCGGGCGGAGCCGTTCAGCGGCCCCGGTTTCCGCAATCTCCCGCCTATGCGCAGAAACCAGTTTCCCGGAATTTACGCCCTAGTGCATCCCTACCGCAGGGACATCATTGTCGATGGACAGCATCATGATGATGAGTTCCGAACGCGACTTGATGCCCAGCTTCTGGAAGATGCTGTGCAGGTGGACCTTCACTGTGCCTTCGGTCAGGCCACAGCGCCCGGCGATTTCACGGTTGCGCAGGCCCGCGCGGATGAGGCCGGCAATCTCCATTTCCCGATCGGTGAGGGTGGACAGGGCGTTGCTGTCGTTCGCCGGAGCAGAGATGCTGTGAACCAGCGCCTGTTCCATGACAAAGGGCGCAATGCTCTTGTTCCCGCTCAACACCTGACCGATGCAGGTCAGCAGTTCGTTGGGGTCGCTATCCTTCAGCACGACGCCATCGACGCCCAGCTTGATGGCTTCCAGCGTTTGATCGGGGCGGATGTGGACGGTCATGAAGATGACCGGCACCGTGCTGCCGCTGCTGCGGATGGCGGAGAGGATGGCAAGGCCGCCGCCGTCCTTCATGCTGACGTCAAGGATCAGCAGGTCGGGCTGCTCGGCCTGAAGGCGGGAAATGGCTTCCTCCACCGATCGCGCGCAGAAGACGACGTCATGGCCATGGGAACTGAGAAATTGCACCATGCCATCAAGGAAGATGGGGTGGTCGTCGACTATGGCTATCTGGGCCGTCATATTGGTGACCTCGGTAAGGATGAAGGCAATCTAATGGAAATTAATGAATTCATGCTTAAGTTGTGGAAATAGGCGGTGCCGCCGATCTTGCCCAAGCGTTTCATGATGGACTGCGACTGGAGTTCGAAGTCGCCGGTGTAATTTTCCCGTTCGACTGGCTGCGCGCCCGGATTGTCCTTGAGCGCGATCAATATCTCGTCATCGGCCTGGGCCAGCGAGACGGTGATATGCTGGGCGGCGGCATGCTTGACCGCGTTGGCGGCGGCTTCCCGGATCAGGAATTCCACTTCGGTCGCGGTTTCGGGCAGCACGGTCATCGGATGGTCTGTAGGGTTCAGCCTGCATTCGATGCCCCATTGCAGGGCGATGAAGCGGCAGCAGCGCTCAATCTCGCGGTTTAGCTCCACATTACCGGTAGCGCCTTCGGTCGTGCTGAGCAGGCGGCGCAGATGCGCCTGTTCGGCGGTGACGAGTTCCTCCATGGCGCGCAGTTCGGCGAGCTGGTTCGGGGCGTCGATCGCGGTGAGGCCATGGATCGCGGTGACGAGCCTGACGCGGAGCGCGGCCAGCGTCTGGAGGACGCTGTCGTGCAGGTCGCGGCTGAGCGCGAGGCGGGCTTCGGCAAAGGTGCGTTCACGCCAGGCGAGAAAGAAGAAGTGGCGTTCGAGGAACAGTTCCAGCCCTTCCTGAATGCGCTGGGCGCGCAGCAAGGCGGCGGGCGACCAGCCGTGCCTCGCGCCGACGAACAGGCGGCCGCGCAGTTCGCCGGTCTGGACATGGAAGCTGACGCCCTGGCCGGGACCAAGGATATCGAGCACCGCTTCGGTCAGCTGCTCCGCCTTTTCATTACGCAATATGCCCAAGCGGCTGCGCAGCAGGATGCGGCTGGACTGGCCGGAATAGAGGAAGGGCGCCTCGCGCGGGGTAACGGCGAGCAGGCATTCGTTTTGACGCTGGGGCAGATTCAGGGCGCGGACCCCTTCCGCATCGATGATGTCGCAATGGACCGGGCCATCGTCCATCTGCCACATGAAGGCGCAATAGCGCGCCGCCATCAGTTCCGAAATCTGTTCGATGACGAAGCGGGGAAGCGATTTCTGAAATGAAAGGCCCACGGCCTGCAATCGTTCAGACCAGCTTATAAGCCGCTTTTCGAGGATCGAGAGGCTGAGCATCGCCGCCGCTATGGTGCAGCCGATGAGGACGGTAAGCCCATCGATCGCCCGGTCCACTTCCGCCACATGGCGGGTGGATGCCCAGGATTCATAATAGCCCCGCGCCAGGAAGGCGAGGACAAGGCACAGCGCCAGAACGATGATGGACCCCCGGCCGAACCGGTCCGACGCCGACCATGCGACGAAGAAAAGGCAGGCGAGCGCCGCAATCTGTAGCGGTTCGCACAGGGCGATCACCGTCAGGAAGATGATGACGTCCACGAACAGCGAGATCGGGCGCAGCGCGAGCGCCAGTGGCGGCGTCAGCATATGCTGGCCGATGCTGGCCAGCGTCCAGAGCCATATGCCCGTCTGTAGCAGCAAGGTGGTTCGAGCAAAGTCGGGTTCGTTGCTGAACATCGCGGAGACCTGCCAGGTGGCAGCCACGGCAAAGGCGACGCGGGATATGGCAAAACCCAGCGTCGGCGAACGACCCAACCAGAGCACCAGGCAATCCATCGCGGTCGATGGCGCCTTGGGCATGTTCAACATAGTGGCATGTCCCCCGACTCCCACGCGAATACCTGACCACAGTCAGGCAACCGACACAACTTATATCAATTGGAATATGAAGATGTGCTTGCGGCCATGGCGCGGCGGGCGCGTCATGGCTAAAGACGCGCTATGGCGGCGCTGATCACTCCGGCCCTTGTTTGCGGGGTACGTTCCCATGGGGAGCATGGCGCGATCGCGCGACTGTTGACGCCGGACCATGGCTTGCTGGCCGGTTATGTGCGTGGCGGTCGATCGCGGGCGTTGCGCCCGGTGCTGCTGCCGGGAAACAGCGTCAAAGCCGAGTTCAGGGCGCGCACCGAAGAGCAGCTAGCCAGCCTGACGGTGGAGCTGGAGCATAGCCGTGCGCCGCTTTTGTCGGAGCCGTTGCCTGCTGCGGCGATCGACTGGGTCTGCGCGCTGACGGCGGCGGCGTTGCCGGAGGGGACGCCCTATCCCGCGCTTTATCAGGCGCTGGACGGTGTGCTGGGGGCGGTCGATGCGGCGCCGGCGGCGCGGGGGTGGGCGGTGGCGCTGGTGCGTTATGAACTGCTGCTGCTGGCCGAGCTTGGCTTTGGCCTGGACCTTGGCCGTTGCGCGGCGACGGGAGGCGCGCAGGATCTGGTCTATGTCAGCCCTCGAAGCGCCGCGGCGGTGAGCCGGGACGCGGCCGTTGGTTATGAAAGCCGCCTGCTCCCGCTGCCGCCGTTTCTGCTGGAGGGCGGGGCTGCGGAATGGGACGCGATATTGGACGGGCTGCGGCTGACCGGCTTTTTTCTGGAGCGGTCCGTGCTGACCGAGTGGAAGGCCGATGTGCTCGCCGCGCGGGATAGGCTGGTCGATCGTTTGAAAAGAGCGGTTGCGTGAGGGGCGGCGGCTTCATAAGGGGCGGCCATCAGTTCTAAGGAGTTGCCGCCATGTTGATCGCCCTTTTTCCCGGAGAT
Source organism: Sphingobium herbicidovorans (assembly GCF_002080435.1). Lineage (NCBI taxonomy): Bacteria > Pseudomonadati > Pseudomonadota > Alphaproteobacteria > Sphingomonadales > Sphingobiaceae > Sphingobium > Sphingobium herbicidovorans. The sequence continues at coordinate 2,776,676 of NZ_CP020538.1, forward strand.
GGTATCGGTCCCGAGATCATCGCGCAGGCGCGGCGCGTGCTTGATGCGCTGGCGATCGACGGCCTGACCTATGAGGAAGGGCTGGTCGGCGGCGCGGCCTACAAGGCGGTGGGCCACCCTCTGCCGCCCGAGACGCTGGAACTGGCGAAGCGCGCCGACGCGATCCTGTTCGGCGCGGTGGGCGATCCCGATTGCGACTCGCTGGAGCGGCACCTTCGGCCGGAGCAGGCGATCCTGGGCCTTCGCAAGGCGCTGGGCCTGTTTTCCAACCTGCGTCCGGCGAAGGTTTTCCCGGAACTGGCCGATGCGTCGGCGCTGAAGAAGGAGGTGGCGAGCGCCATTGACCTGCTGATCGTGCGCGAGACCAATGGCGACGTCTATTTCGGCGAAAAGGGCATGCGCAAGACCGCCGAGGGCCTGCGCGAAGGCTATGACATCATGTCCTACAATGAAGAGCAGGTGCGCAAGATCGCGCATCAGGGGTTCCAGGCGGCGCGGGCGCGTCGCGGCAAGCTGTGTTCGGTGGACAAGGCCAATGTGCTGGAGACGAGCCAGCTGTGGCGCGATGTGATGATTGAGGTGTCGGCGGAGTATCCCGATGTGGCCCTGTCCCACATGTATGTCGATAACGCGGCGATGCAGCTGGTGCGCAATCCCGGTCAGTTCGATGTCATCGTCACCGGCAACATGTTCGGCGACATCCTGTCCGATCAGGCAAGCATGTGCGTAGGCTCCATCGGCATGCTGGCTTCGGCGACGCTGAATGACAGCAATCAGGGCCTGTATGAGCCGATCCACGGTTCCGCGCCCGACATTGCCGGGCAGGGCAAGGCCAATCCGCTGGCAACGGTTCTGTCCGCGGCGATGATGCTGCGTTACTCCCTCAATATGCCGGAACAGGCCGACCGGATCGAAGCCGCCGTCGCGAAGGCTTTGGCCAATGGCGCGCGCAGCCCTGACCTGGGCGGCGGGATGACCACCGTGGAAATGGGCGACGCGGTGCTGGCGGCGCTGAATTAAGGAACAGGCGATGAAGCGCAGGAGCGGGCAGGACCCGGAAATCACCAAGAACTGGCGTCCGGCGACATTGGCTGTGCGCGGCGGCAGCGCGCGCAGTGAGTGGGGCGAGACATCCGAAGCGCTGTTCCTGACCAGCGGCTACAGTTATGACCGGGCGGAAGACGCGGCGATGCGCTTTGCTGGCGAACAGCAGGGCATGACCTACAGCCGCTTGCAGAACCCGACCGTCGAGATGCTGGAAAAGCGCATCGCGCTGCTGGAAGGCGCGGAAGCATGCCGCGCGACGGCGACGGGCATGGCGGCGATGACGGCGGCGCTGCTGTGCCAGTTGTCGGCGGGCGACCATGTGGTGGCGGGCAAGGCGCTGTTTGGTTCCTGCCGCTGGCTGACCGACACGCTGCTGCCCAAATTCGGCATCGAGACGACGACCGTCGACGCGACCGACAATGCCGCGTGGGAAGCGGCGGTGCGGCCCAACACCAAGGTCTTCTTTTTCGAGACGCCAGCCAATCCGACGATGGATGTCGTCGATGTGGCGGCCGTTTGCGGCATCGCCAAGAAGCATGGCGTCATCAGCGTCGTCGACAACGCCTTCGCCACGCCTGCGCTTCAGCGGCCGATGGAATTCGGCGCGGATGTTGTGGCCTATAGCGCGACCAAGATGATGGACGGGCAGGGCCGCGTATTGGCTGGCGCGATCTGCGGCACGGAAGATTTCATCATCAACACGCTGCTGCCTTTCCACCGCAACACCGGGCCGACGCTCAGCGCGTTCAACGCCTGGGTGGTGCTGAAAGGGCTGGAGACGCTGGACCTGCGCATCCGCCGCCAGAGCGAGAATGCGATGAAGGTCGCGAAATTCCTGGAAGGGCGGGTGGAGAAGGTTCTTTATCCCGGCCTTGAAAGCCATCCGCAGCATGCGCTGGCAATGACGCAGATGGCCATGGCCGGGCCCATATTCTCGCTCTATGTCGGTGGCGGCCGCAAGGAAGCGCATGGCCTGCTGAACGGGCTGGAGCTGGTCGATATCAGCAACAATATCGGCGACAGCCGGTCGCTGATGACGCATCCGGCATCGACCACCCATTATGGCATGGCGGAAGAAGCGCGGCTGGAAGTCGGCATTACCGAGGATATGTTGCGCCTGAATGTCGGCCTGGAAGACCCGGACGATGTGATCGAGGATCTTGATCGCGCGCTCAAGTCGATAGGCCGTTGACGGGGACGGGGTGAAAGGCGCATTTCTCCAATCGTGAACGCGCTTTTCCCCTTCCACGCGACCACGCGCGATATCAACGTGCATGTGGCCGTCACCTTCCTGCCGGAACAGTCTGAACCCGATCGGGGACGCTGGTTCTGGGCCTATCATATTCGCATCGAAAATGTGGGCGACCAGCCGGTGCAGTTGCTGACCCGTCACTGGGTCATCACCGATGGGCGGGGAACGCAGCATCGCGTTGACGGCGACGGCGTGGTCGGAGAGCAACCTGTGGTGCAGCCCGGTAAAAGCTATGACTATGTGTCGGGTTGTCCGCTCAATACGCCCACGGGATCGATGCGCGGCCATTATCACATGATCGGCGCCAGCGGGGAGACGTTCGACATCGCCATTCCCCATTTTGCGCTCATAGCCCCGGCGATTGCCGAATGAAGCGTACGCATTTGCCGTTGAATGGCCTGCGCGTGCTGGATGCGGCGGCGCGGCACCTGTCCTTCACAAGGGCTGCGGACGAACTGGCGGTGACGCCTGCCGCTGTCGGTCAGCAAATCCGGGCGCTGGAGGACCTGCTGGGCGTCGTCCTGTTCCGTCGCACGCCTAAGGGGCTGGAACTGACGCCGGAGACCGAGGCGGGTCTGGAGGCGCTGCGTGCCGGCTTTCTGGAGTTCGAGGAAGCCGTGCGGGCGATGCAGGCGGGACAATCGAGTTTGTCACTGACGATCGCGGCTCCTCGCGACATCACCGCAAAATGGCTGCAGCCGCGCCTCGCCAGCTATGCGGAGAACCAGACCGATCTCAAATTCGCCCTCGTGGCGGCGGATGATGCGCTTGATTTTACCGAAGCCAATCTGGACCTGGCGTTGCGGCTGGCCGAAGGGCCGGGCGAGCATGAGGGCGTCAAGGTCGGCGATGGCAGTTTCGTGACCGTGGAGGCAGCGCAGGGCGGCCCTGAACACCGTATCGACTGGCCCGGCTGTCCGGCTGGCAGCGAGCCATCGACGATTCGCGTGGCGGATGCGGGCCTTGCCATCGAAGCGGCGGTCAATGGTTTCGGGCGGGCCACGGTGCCGCTGCTGCTGGCGCAAGCCGACATCGATGCGGGCCGCGTGCGGTGCGTTGGAGAGGTGGCGCCGACGCCGTTCGCTTACTGGCTGATCGCGCCCCTGCCCCAGTGGCGGCAGAAAAAGGTCAAGTCGCTGATCGAGGCGCTGACGTCCTGATTTTCGGGCGGTGGGGCTCTCGTCGCGCGCCTTGCTGATGCGGGCATGAGGGGGAGGGGTATGATGGCCTTTCGCGCTTGGCGCAGACGCTGCCTTGCCGTTGGTCTGCTGGCATGGATGACGCCGCCGCTTTGGGGGCAGGCGCCCTATGTCGCCGGTGTCACGGAGGCGCGGGAGAAGGAATGGCGCGGTCTCGTCGCCCTGGCGCAATCGGCTTATGCGCAAGGGTATGGTGCGGACGCGGTCGAGCATGCCCGGAAGGCGCTGACGATAGCCGACGAACTATTTGGCCCCGATGATCCACGCGCGCTGATTTCGGCCAATGACTTGGCGCTGATAGTGGAGCGCGGGGGGCAGTACCGCGAGGCGGAGCAGTTGTTGCGGCGGGTTTTCGACAGCTATCGACAGACCAGGGGCGAGGATGATCCGGCTTGCCAGATGGCGCTAGAGAATCTCGTCGATTTCTATCTGGCGCGCAAACGGCCCGATGCGGCGAGGCCGCTGGCGAAATATGCGCTGGAGACGTTTCGCCGTACAACCGGATCGGCCAGCGAACGCAGCAGGCGAATGGCGGGAATATTGGCGCAAATACCGGATGTTAGTGCTGATATGGCAGCCGATTGATCGGCTTTCCGGCGTGCTGTGTATAGCAGAAGTAATAGTTCTTTGGGTGAATTGCCAAGGGGTTCGTGGCTGCTATCCAAAGCCCATCCATCGGACGGGGCGTTTGATTTTCCCATAGGTTTCACCAGTGCGCGCATTGGTGTGAATTGGGGGGGATTGACCACAGCGCCGGAAAAGAAATCCTATGGGTCGCAAAAAAATGAGCGGGTGATCGGCCTGATGGCTGGTCGCCCGCTTTTTTCTTCGCAGGCCCAGATGTGGGTCGGATTTTCAAGACAGCACGTGCCCGTGGCGCGGTGACCGGACTTTTGCTCTGCTCCGAGTCGCGTCCCCGATCCTTTCAGGCGTTAACCTTGATCAAGTCGAGGCTATAGCGCCTAAGATATAGTGTAAAAAAATAAGCTATATCCAAGGTAATAAACCATCAGTTATTTTTAAGCCGTTAGAATATTAAAATGGTTAACAAAAGTGGAAATCAAGTGACTCCCGTAACCTCTACCTAATATGATGTTTCATCGGGTCAGAAATAAAAGACAAAAGGGTTAATCCGGGGCGGCAAAGGACTGGGAAGTTCTGCCGACGGGAGTTTGCAGACAAGGGGCAATAGCTGATCCGCTAATGCCGTATGTCGAGGAAGAGCCGTTTCGGACGCATGACAGCGTTCGGGAAGCGGTATTCTGCGCGCTTCTTCGGTCCGTCCCCATGATGCAGGTTGGGATGGAAAGATGGATTTCGAGCGCGAATGGAATGTCGATGCCGCCGCTGACCGTCAGCAGGCGCCGGAGCCGGAGCTTGCTGCACTCGCCGCGCGGGTGAAGGGCGATCCCATTCAGCCAGGTTCGATGCGCACGGTAACGCCGGGCGCCGATGGCGTCGTTGTGCTGCCTGCCGGAACCGACATCAACCAGATCGAAGTGGACGGCCGCAACCTGGTCGTGACGCTGCCGGACGGCACGCAGATGGTGATCCTGGACGGCGCGGTGGTCGTGCCCCGGATTGTCGTCGGGGACGTCGAGATCCCGTCCGTCAACCTTGCCGCACTGCTGATCGGTGAAGAGCCGCAGCCCGCTGCTGGCCCCGCGCGCAGTTCAGGCGGCAATTTCCTGGCCGCCGATGGAAAGTTGGGCGATCCCTATGCTCTGGGCGATCTGCTGCCGCCCACCGAATTGTCGTTCACCCAGCCCGAAGAGCAAGAGATATTGCCGTTCGCGCCGACCCAGGATGACGAGCCTGAGGTGCAGATCGTCACGCCCGACCAGCCGGCTGGCGCGACCAGCGCGACGGCGGTCGTGAGCGAGGCCGGGCTGCCCGCGCGGGGTGAAGAACCCGCCGGTTCGGCAGCCGCTGGCGACAGCGAACGCACCACCGGCGCCATCGTCTTTTCGGCCAATGACGGGCCGTCCGTCGTCGCCATCGGCGGGGTGGCCGTGACGGCTGTTGGTCAGACCTTCACGACGCCGCTGGGCGTCCTTACCATCACATCCATCGAGGCTGGCTCTATCGGCTACAGCTACACGCTGAGCGACAATGTCGTGGGCGCGCCGCCGGCCGAAGTTTTTACCGTGACCGTGACTGATGCGGACGGCGACCAAGCGACGGCGACGCTGACCATCTCCATCACCGATGACGGTCCGAACGCCATCGATGATGTGGACAGCGTGACCGAGGATGGCCCGCTGGTCGCTGATGGCAATGTGCTGACCGGGGTGGGGGGCAGCGACGTCAACGGCACAGACGGCGTCGCGGACGTTCAGGGAGCGGACGGCATAGCCAGCGTCACGACCGGCACTTTCGAAGGGACTTACGGCACGCTGATCCTGTCCGCAGGCGGCGGCTACCGCTATGAACTGGCGAACGGCAATTCGGCTGTCCAGTTCCTGACGCCGGGCCAGACGCTGACCGACAGCTTCAGCTACACGATCACCGATGCCGATGGCAGCACGTCTTCCGCAACGCTGACGATCACGATCAATGGCGCGGATGACGGCGTCACGATCACCGGCCTGACCGATGGGCCGGGGGCCAACGGCGCGGAGCTGGTGGTCCTTGAAAACGACCTGGCCGATGGCAGCTCGCCCGATGCTCCTGCGCTGACCCAGGGCGGATCGTTCAGCGTCAGCGGACCCGATGGCCTGACCAGCGTGACCGTTGGCGGCGTGACGGTGCTGGCCAACGGCGCCTTTGTCGCGGGGCAGGTGGTGACGACGCCGCTTGGCACGTTGACCATCACGGGCTTCACCGCGACCAGCGAGCAGGGCGGTGTGCCCACGGCGGGCAGCTTTACCTACAGCTTCGTGCTGACCGACAATAGCCTGAACCATGGCGCAGCGGGCGCGGACAATCTGTTCGAGAGCTTTGCCGTAGTGGCGACCGACCGGAACGGATCAACGGCGGCGGGCGCGATCGATGTTCAGATCGTCGATGACCTGCCCACGGCGCGGGGCGATGTAGATGGGGTGGCGGCAGGCACCTATGGCCCTGAAAGGGGCAATGTCATCAGCGGCGCGGGCACGGTGTCCGGCGCGGCGGGGGCGGACACGCGCGGCGCGGATGGCGCGGCCGTGGCTGGCGTCTCGGCTGGAGCGGGCGGGGCGGCGCTGGTCAATGCCGAGACTGTGGGACAGGTCATTCAGGGCGCTTATGGCAAGCTGACGCTGAATGGCGACGGCAGCTACAGCTATGTCCGCGACGCGGGCACGCCGGGGGGCGTTAGCGACAGCTTCACCTATACGCTGCGCGACGGCGACGGCGACCTGAGCACCGCGACGCTGCGCATCGACATCGCCAACAGCGAAGTGATGATCATTTCGGTCCCCCGTATCGGTGAGGGCACGGTGGTCGATGAGGCTGGGCTGGATGCAGGCGTGGGACCTGCGCCGGGATCGAACGCCGGGGCGGATGTCGAAACGACGTCGGGCGTCATCACCTATAGTGCGCCTGACGGGCCTTCGACCGTTACGATCAACGACATTCCGGTGACCGGGGCCGGGCAGCGGATCGAGACGGACAAGGGCTATCTGGAGATCATCTCCATCAGCGAAGGCCGGATCGAATATAGCTATACGCTGACCGGTAATACCGACAATAGCGGCGACGAGCCGGTCACCGACAGTTTCGAGGTGACGGTGACGGACGTCGATGGCGACCGCGCCACCGATACGCTGGTCATCACCATCCTGGACGACCATCCGACCGCTGTGGCGGACGTCGATTTCGTCAAGGAGGATGGGCCGCTGGTCGCCGACGGCAATGTGCTGACGGGAACGGGCGGGAACGACGCGAATGGCACTGACGGCATGGCGGACATTCAGGGCGCCGATGGCGCGAGCGTCACAGCCATTTCCTTCGGCGGCGTCGCGGGCGTGGTCGGCCAGGAGATCAAGGGCGCCTATGGCACGCTGCTGATCCAGGATGACGGCCGCTATGTCTATACGCTCGACAACGGCAATGGCGTCGTACAGGGCCTCGATTCCACCGAGACGCTGACCGAGATCTTCACATACGTCATCACTGATGGCGACAATGACAGCGCGCAGGCGTCGCTGACCATCACGATCGAGGGCAGCGATGATGGGGTGACCATCAACGGCCTGAGTGGTCAGGGTGCGGAACTGATCGTCCGGGAAGATGATCTGCTCGACGGCAGCTCCCCCGATACAGGCGAGCTGACGCAGGCGAACAGCTTCACGCTGACCGCGCCCGACGGGGTTGCGACCATCACGGTCGGCGGCCAGACGATCTTCGCCAATGGATCTTTTGTGTCGGGCGTCGTCATCTCCAATGCCTATGGCACGCTGACCATCGACAGTTTCACGCCCACGCTGGGCGCCGATGGCGATGTGATCGGCGGCACAGTCAATTACAGCTTTGTCCTGAATGACAACACGCTGCTGCACACAGGGGCGGATGGGGCGAGCCTGGCGAACAGCTTCCCGGTGGAAGTGATCGACAGCGACGGGTCGAAGGCCAACGCCAGCCTGGACGTCGCCGTGCTGGATGACGCGCCGCAAGCGCGCGACGATGCTGCGACCCAGCCGGCCGAAGAAGCCGCGATGCTGATCAACGTCATCACGGGCGAAGGAACGACGACGGGCGCAGCGGGCGCGGACACGCTTGGCGCGGACGGCGTCAATCTGGCGGTAGGCGGGCAGCTGGTCCTGACGAGCGGCCCCGCCCAGGGCACAGCCGTTTATCAGGGCAATGGCGTGTTCCTCTACACGCCCTCAGCCGGAGCGACGGGCGAGGACCAGTTCACATACACGATCACCGATGGCGACGGCGACAGTTCCACCGCGACCGTAACCATAGTGCTGGCGGGGGATTCCACGCCGGTCGTGCTGGTCAGTGACCTGACAGTGTCGGAAGCGGGGCTACCAAACGGAACGCAGGCCGCAGGCAATAGCGAGACCGCCAGCGGCGAGATGACGATCACGACCGGGGGCGACACGCTGGCCAAGGTCGAGGTTCAGGGAAGCAGCGGCTGGGTTGATGTGACCGGCGCGACGGTGGGATCGCCGGTGGTGGTTCAGGGCGCGGCAGGCACCCTGACGGTGACGTCGGACGGTCTTGGCAAGTATAGCTACAGCTATACGCTGACCGCGAACAACCCGACGCATCCCGACAACAACCCTTCGGACGGAGACGGCATCAGCGGCGCGGCCGACACATTGCCGGGCGACAGCTTTGCCGTCCGCGTGACGGACAGCGATGGAGATGTGTCGCCGTCCGCCAGCATTGATGTGACGGTGCAGGATGACGCGCCGGTCGCGGCGGTCGATGGTGACACCAGCGTGGTCGAAGGCGCGACGGCGAGCGGCACCTGGTCTCAGACCATCGGTGCGGATCAGCCGGGGGCTACGACCGTCGTTCTGGTGGGCGCGAACAGCTATGCGATCGGTGCGCCGATCGACACGGGTCTGGGCACGCTGACGGTCAACGTCAACGGCACCTGGAGCTTCGTTTCCAACAATAATCTCAACAATGCGCTGAACCCATCGCTGAGCTTCACCGTCAAGGTGACGGACGCTGATAATGATGTGGCGCAGGATACGCAGACCATCTCCATCACCGACGGCGCGGGGCCGAGCGCAGGCGCTCCCTTGAGCCTGCAGATGGATGATCAGAATCTGGCCGATGGCCGGACGCCGGGCGCGGATGATTTCGCTTTGGGCAAGATCAGCTTCACCGCCGGATCGGACGCGCTGGGCTTTGCCTTTGCGTCGAGCGTGGCGACCTTGGGCGGCGGGCTGACCTGGAACCGGGTGTCCGATACGCTGATCGAGGGCTGGGACGGGCCTGTGGGCACCGGCGCCAAGATCGTCGCGCTGACGCTGACGGCTTCGCCGTTGGCCGCAGGGCAGACGGGCAATGTGACGGTCACCGCGACGCTGCTGAACAATTATGACAGCCATCCGACCTTCACCGCCGACGATGTGGCGGCGCTGGGGACCATCGCGGTCGTCGCCTCGGATCAGGATGGGGACAGCGTGTCGGTGGCGGTGACGCTGTCGGTGTCGGACGACATTCCCTCGCTGAGCGTCGATGGCCAGACGAGCGTCGTTGAAGGCGCGACGGCGAGCGGCACCTGGTCTCAGACCATCGGTGCGGATCAGCCGGGGGCTACGACCGTCGTTCTGATGGGCGCGAACAGCTATGCGATCGGTGCGCCGATCGACACGGGTCTGGGCACGCTGACGGTCAACGTCAACGGCACCTGGAGCTTCGTTTCCAACAATAATCTCAACAATGCGCTGAACCCATCGCTGAGCTTCACCGTCAAGGTGACGGACGCTGATAATGATGTGGCGCAGGATACGCAGACCATCTCCATCACCGACGGCGCGGGGCCGAGCGCAGGCGCTCCCTTGAGCCTGCAGATGGATGATCAGAATCTGGCCGATGGCCGGACGCCGGGCGCGGATGATTTCGCTTTGGGCAAGATCAGCTTCACCGCCGGATCGGACGCGCTGGGCTTTGCCTTTGCGTCGAGCGTGGCGACCTTGGGCGGCGGGCTGACCTGGAACCGGGTGTCCGATACGCTGATCGAGGGCTGGGACGGGCCTGTGGGCACCGGCGCCAAGATCGTCGCGCTGACGCTGACGGCTTCGCCGTTGGCCGCAGGGCAGACGGGCAATGTGACGGTCACCGCGACGCTGCTGAACAATTATGACAGCCATCCGACCTTCACCGCCGACGATGTGGCGGCGCTGGGGACCATCGCGGTCGTCGCCTCGGATCAGGATGGGGACAGCGTGTCGGTGGCGGTGACGCTGTCGGTGTCGGACGACATTCCCTCGCTGAGCGTCGATGGCCAGACGAGCGTCGTTGAAGGCGCGACGGCGAGCGGCACCTGGTCTCAGACCATCGGTGCGGATCAGCCGGGGGCTACGACCGTCGTTCTGATGGGCGCGAACAGCTATGCGATCGGTGCGCCGATCGACACGGGTCTGGGCACGCTGACGGTCAACGTCAACGGCACCTGGAGCTTCGTTTCCAACAATAATCTCAACAATGCGCTGAACCCATCGCTGAGCTTCACCGTCAAGGTGACGGACGCCGACAATGACGTTGCGCAGGACACGCAGACCATCTCCATCACGGATGGGGCAGGGCCGACCGCGACGAAGAATGCAGCGGTCACGGTCGATGAAGAAGCGCTGAGCACGGCGAATGCGCTGGGCACGAACCCCACTTCGACAGCTGAGGCGGGCAGCGACACCGTCAGCTTCCTGGCGGGATCGGACAATATCACCGGCGTGGCGTTCACCACGGTCGCGGGGATCACCGCCAATGTGGACGGGATCGCGGGCGACGACATCGTGTGGACGCTGGACAGTGCTACCCAGGTTACCGGCAAGATCGGCGGGATCACGGCGATTACGCTGACCCTTGTCCCGCCGACTTTGCCAATCCTGGCGGGAGCATCGGGATCAGCGACTGTATCGGTCACGATCAGCGACAATTTCCCGCATCCCTTTGGTGGGACGGGCAATATCGTCATCAGCGGCATCACGGTGACGGCGACCGATACGGATAATGATTTGGCATCGGCGACCGCGCAGGTCACGGTGATCGATGATGCGCCGATGGGCACGGCTCCGCTGGCGGTGAGCGTCACTAACAGCGCGAACCAGACGAGCAGTGCATTTCTGGATGCCGATTTTGACGTCGATAACAATTATGGGGCGGATGGGGGGAAGATCATCTTCACCCAGGCGTCCACCGACGCGCTGATCGCGCGGGGGCTGACGTCGGGATCGCAGTCGTTGAGCTACGCGATTTCGGCCGATGGCTTGACGCTGACGGCTAGCAACACCGGCGGGTCGGTCTTTACCGTCCAGCTTCAGCCGGCATCCTTTTCCGACAAATATGTCGTCACCATGCATCAGCCGCTGGATTCACTGACGACGGTGGATTTCAATGGCGGCGGGTATGACTTTGTTGGCGGCAACGGCGCATGGGCGGGATTTTCGACAGCGGGTAACGACAACAGCAAGGATCTGCTGCTGACCCCAATGACCAATGGCGCCGATGGCGGCACGATGAATACCAACGCATCTGAAGGCGGGGTCAGCGACGGCAACTCGGTGAAACAGGGTGAGGCCGTTCGGGTGGATTTCGTTGTCGATCTTACCGGCGCGCCGGAATCGGGCAAGGATTATGGGTTGCTGGCCAACCAGAACCACGCCTTTGAAGCGCACTATAATGTGAACGGCGCTTCGGCCCTGTTTACGTCGATCGGCAACAACAAGACCACCAGCGTCAGGCTTGTCGCGCGCGACGATATCGATGCCGATAATGACATCGGTGACGGCGTCAAGGACACGATCAACGCCGTCGCCATCAGCTATAATGGCGAGACGAAGCAGGTCACCGTCGATGGTGCTGTCACGGTCGGTGGGCATGAGTTCAACGTCACATTCAGCGGTCAGGAAGCGACCGTAACGAATGTGGTGGATAATACCCGCATCGGCGCGTTCACGGCGACCCAATATAACAGCATCGAATTTCACCATGCGGGCGGAGATACGTTCAAGATCGGCGATTTCTTTGCAGCCGTCCAATCAACGCAGCCAGTCAATTTTACTATCCCCGTCACAATCATCGACGGCGACGGCGACAGCACGGCCAGTGGGAACCTGTCGATAACGGCGACTGCGTCAACATCGCCAGTCCCCCCATCGCGTTCGACCTGGATGGCGACGGATTGGAGTTTGTCGGGCTGTCGGCTGGCGTCCATCATGATTATGGCGCCGGGCTGGTCAATACGGCGTGGGTTTCGTCCGACGACGGGCTGCTGGCTCGTGCGACGGGTGGGGGCTATGACATCGTCTTTGCCGACGATGCGCCGGGGGCGGCGAGCGACCTGGAAGGTTTGCGGCTGGCTTATGACAGCAACGGCGACGGGGTTTTCGACGCCAAGGATGCGGCCTTTGGCGAGTTCGGCATCTGGCAGGACGCAAACAGCAACGGACGGGCCGAGGCTGGCGAGTTCAGGTCGCTGACCGATGCGAAGATCGCCGCCATCGAATTGACGTCCGATGGCGCAAGCTATCAGGCTGCGGGCGGCGACGTCACGGTTCTGGGCGAGGCGAGCTATATCCGGGCGGACGGCACCAAGGGCACGATCGGGGACGTCATGTTCGCGACTTCCAGCCTGAACGAGCCGAGCAAGACGACGGAGACCAGCAGCAGCGCCTTCAATCAGGCCCTGATTGCAGCGAGCCTGGTTGCGGTGGCCGGTGCGGTTGAAGCGGTCGAGCAGGAGCCGGCGTCGGTGGTTGCCGCAGAGGACGCGCCGCTGGCCGACACAATGCTGGCGAGCACGGCCCCGGCCGAGGCGGAAACATCGTTGGAGGACAGCCAGTCCACATCGATCGGCTCCACCGAGGATCCGGCCTTGCAGGCGGACGACGAGCCTGTCGCGGACAGCAGCCATGGCGGGGACGAACCCGCGACGGATCATGCGACGCTGGCCGATGCCAGCGATGCGCCGGCTCCGGTGGAGGCGAGTGCCGACACGGCGCAGCCCGACCTTGGCGACCATCAGGGGCTGCTGGCGCAGTCGATCGACCTGCCTGCGTTCGACGGCAGCGCGGCACTGCTTGCGGTTGCGCAGAGCGCTACCACCACGAGTGTCGCCGAGGTCGTCAGCGAAGCGCTGGGCGCGATCGGTGCGACGGATATCGACACGCTGCTGGCGGCGCTGCCGGGGGACATTGCCCCTGCGCTGTTCAATCCGATTGCTGCCGAACCGATCGACAGCGGGCACATGGCGTTCGCGGCGTCCGTCTTCGACGCGGCACTTGCCGCGCATGACGCGATGGCGGTGGCCCATGGCTGATCGGCGGACAGGCGAAAACACGAACTCTCGCGGGGATATAATGGGGAGATTGATGATGAAAAACGGGGTGGGAAGGATTGCGTCCTTCGGCCTGCTGATGGGGATGATGTCGAGCGCGGCCTGGGCCGCGCCTGCTTCGCCCCTCTTGCAGCTGAGCAAGGCGGAGCTGAACGATACGCTGAGAAGCCGTTACGATACGGCGGTGGCGGCAAGCGGGGACGCCAGCCTGCGGGCGGCGCAGGACAGCCGCTGGACCTGGGCCGTCGAGGCCAAGAACCAGTGCGGCATCGCGATCGGCTTCATCAAATCCGGCACTAAGGATGCGGACAGCATCAACAAGTGCGACGAGTTTGTGGCGCGCCTTTCGGCGTCGCCACCGCCGCCGGTGTCGGCCGCAGTTCCAGCCCCACCCGCGCTGGACTGTACCGCACCGGCGGTGTCCATCTTCTTTGACTGGAACATGGATACGCCGCTGCCCGAGGGGGCGGCGACGGTCGGTCAGCTGACGCAGTCGGTCGGTCAGTGCGGATGGACGCGTTTCGGCGTCACCGGTTACACCGACACATCGGGCAGCACCCGTTACAATGACGGCCTGTCGCTGCGCCGCGCGCAGAATGTCGCCAGCCTGCTGGGTCAGGGCGGCATTGCCGCGGACGCCATCACGGTCAGTGGCCTGGGCGAGACCCAGTTGAAGATCGAAACGGCCGATGGCGTGCGCGAGCCGATGAACCGCCGCGTCGAAATCACGGCAAGCACGAATTGAAGGGGGAGGCGAACATGACATTCATGCGCAAGACATGCGGCAGCCTGATCGCCCTTTGTGTGGCGACGATGGCGGGAACGGCCTGGGCCCAGACGACGGACCTGAAAAGCGCGATCTCTGCGGCGATCGACAGCCATCCGGAAATCAACCAGGCGGTCCAGAACAAGGAAGCCATCGAGTTCGAGCGTGAGCAGGCCAAGGGGCTTTACCTGCCGCGCGTCAGCCTCGAAGCGTCGGCGGGCGTGCGGCGGCTGGAAAACACCACGCGGCGCGCCATCGGTATTGAGGATCAGACGCTCTGGCCGCTCGAAGCCGGGCTGGTCGCGGAGCAGACGATCTGGGATTCGGGCTATCGCAGCGCGGAAAAGCGGCGTCAGGCTGCCCGGATCGACGGCGCGGCGTTGCGGGTGGGCGAACGGTCGCAGTTCGTGGCTTTGAACGTCACGCGCCAATATCTCGACTATATGCTTCAGCAGCGGGTGGTCGCGGCGGCGGAGGACAATATCGCCTTCCACCGCAAGCTGCTCGGCGACCTGGGCGAAGGCGTCAGCCAGGGTTCAATCAGCATCGCCGACCAGCAGCAGGCCGAGGAACGGTTGCAAGCCGCGCTCGTCCGCAAAAGCGAGGCTGAGCAGGACCTGACCAATGCAGCCATCAGCTTTCGCACGCTGACTGGCCTGTCGATAGATCAGGTCAGCATGCCCGATCCGGTGACCAGCGCCGTGCCGCCCACGCTCGACGAGGCTATCGGGGCTGCGCGCACGCATAATCCGCTGATCCGGGAGGCCGAGGCCGATATTCAGGCCGCTCGTGCGGTCGTGGATGAAGCCCAGTCCGAACTTGGCCCGACGGTGACGCTGGAAGGGCGTGGACGCGTCGGCGAGGATGTCGATGGCTTCCGCGGCAGCACCAATGACGTGCAGGGCCGCGTTGTCCTGCGCTGGCAGCTGTTCAATGGCGGCATCAACCGGGCCAAGGTGCAGGAGATGACCCGCCGGGCGAGCGAGGCGCGTTTCCGCCTGAGCCAGCGCCAGCGCGAGGCGGAAGAGGATGTCCGCACCGCATGGAACCGTTGGGACACGGAAAAGAAGCGCCTGGCTGACCTGTCGCGGCAGGGTACGGTGTCGGATTCGTTGCTCGTGTCCTATCGCGAGCAGTTCAATGTCGGACGGCGTTCGCTGCTGGACGTTCTGGACAGCCAGAACACGCGTTTCAACACGCAGGTTCGCAGCGAGACGGCGCGCTTCTCGGAAATTTTCGCGCAGTATCAGATCCTGGCCGCGACCAACCAACTGCTCGACACGCTGGGGATCGCGCAGCCTTCGGGCGCGGATCCCTATGCGCGGAAGAAATATGATGTGCCGGATCTGCCGCCCGCCGAATTGCAGCGGCGGCGCTATCCGGGCTGAGTTTCCATCTTTGGGGTCACCCCGGCGTGAGCCGGGTGGCGCGGGGTAAACAATGTTGGAACGAAGCACAGTCAGCTTGGCCGAATGGCTGAGCCATCAAGGCGCGCCCGGTGACGAGCTGGCCGATTGCATCGCCCATGTGGCGCGGCATTTCGACCGCTCGCCGGGCATCGTCAGCCTCCGCGCGGGGCTGGCGGTCGATGAATCGGGGCGCTTGCCCTATCATCAGGCGGAATCGGCGCTCGACCAGATCGGCCTGCTGACCGATCATGTCCGGGGTCGGCTGGACAAATGGCGGACGGGCAACCTGCCCGCCATATTGCCGCTGCGAAACAGTCGTTTCCTGCTGCTGCTCGATGTGCGGCAGGGGGACGCACTGGTGCAGTTGCCGCATGCCAGCGAGCCCGTATGGGCGCCGATCAGCGACCTTGAGGGGCACTTCACCGGCGAAGCGCTGGTGGTCATGGCCGATCATGGGCGTGAACGCGCCGAGGAACGGCCCTGGGACGAGCGGGCGCGGCAGCACTGGTTCTGGCGTGAGGTGTGGCGGACGCGGGGGGCGTTCGGCTATGTGATGCTCGCCGCCGCGATCATCAACCTGCTCGCCTTCGCGTTGCCGCTGTTCACGATGAACGTCTATGACCGGATCATCCCGAACAAGGCGGCGTCCAGCCTATGGGTGCTGGGCGCGGGCGTGATATTGGCCTTTGCCCTCGACTTCGCGTTGCGGCTGGCGCGGGCGCGGCTGGTCGATGAGGCGGGTCGCGAGATTGACGAACGGCTGTCGCAGCGATTGTTCGAAAAGGTGATGAACACACCGCTCGCCAGCCGCGCGGGCAGCACCGGGGCGCTGGCGCGGCGCGTATCCGAGTTTGAATCGGTGCGCGAGTTCTTCACCTCGACCACCGTCGTCCTGGCGATCGATGTGCTGTTCCTGCTCTTCTTCGTCGTCATCATAGCGCTTTTGGGGGGCTGGCTGGCCATCGTACCGGTCGTCATGATGGGGGTCATGGCGAGCGCAGGATTTTTCCTGCAACGGTCGATGGCCCGCTTGTCAAGGGATGCGCAGGCGGACGCCAGCTTGCAAAGCGCTGCGCTGGTCGAGGCGATTGGCGGCATCGAAACGCTGAAGGCGTGCCGGGCGGAAGGGCGCATGCTGGAACGCTGGCGCCGTTATGCGCGGATGAGCGCCGCGACGCAGGAACAGTTGCGGCGTCTGAGTTCGACCAGCGTCACCCTGGCGGCGCTGTGTCAGCAGGTGACGAGCATCGCGCTGGTCATCGGCGGTTTCTATATGTTCGCGGCGGGCGACATTTCGATGGGCGCGATCATCGCCATCGTCATGCTGGCAGGGCGCTCGCTCGCGCCGGTGGGACAGCTTGCCTTTGTGATCGTGCGGGCGCGGCAGGCCATCACGACGCTGGGCAGCCTGCAAACCCTGATCGACCAGCCCGACGAGCGGCTGGACGGTGCGCGCGGCATTATCCCCAAGATCCGCAAGGGCGCGATCGTAGCCAAGGATCTGGAGTTTTCCTATCCGGGCGCAAGCCAGCCGAGCCTGCGTGGCATCAACCTGCGGGTGGAGCCGGGCGAGCGTATCGGCATCATCGGGCGGGTGGCGTCGGGCAAATCGACGCTGGGTCGTGTGATCTGCGGCCTTTATCCCCCTGCCGATGGCGTGCTGACCATCGACGATATCGATAGCCGCCAATATCATCCGCACGAGTTGCGCTCCGCCTTTCGTTATGTGGGTCAGGACGCTGAACTGTTCAGCGGGTCGGTGCGCGAGAATCTGCTGCTCGGCGCGCGCGAGGCGGACGACGAAAAGCTGCTGGATGCGCTTGAGCGCTCGGGGGCATCGCGTTTCTTTGGGCGCGACGCGGCGGGGTTCGACCTGCATATCGGTGAGCGGGGCAACCGCTTGTCGGGTGGGCAGAGGAGCTTTCTGGTGCTGGCGCGGGCGCTGGTCGAACCGGCCAAGTTGTTGTTCCTGGACGAGCCGACCGGGGCGATGGACAACCAGACCGAAAATCTGTTCATCGACCATCTTGAAAAGGCGCTGGAGCCGGAACAGACGCTGATCGTCTCCACGCATCGCCATGCGTTGCTGCGCATCGTCGATAGGCTGATAGTGATCGATCAGGGCGTTGTGCTGGCAGACGGGCCGCGCGACGACATCATCGGGCAACTACAACGCGGGGCGGGGCAATGAGCGCGCTGGTTCGCAGCGTCGGCATTGCAGCGCCGGTTGCGGTTGCGGTGGCCATGGCCGCTGCCTGGCATGCCGATCAGCCGCGTCCAGCGATGCAGGCGAAGATCGTGGAGGCCGCTCCGGCGGTTCCGCGTCAATATATGGCGCTGGTCGCGATGACCGAGCAGGCCGATCCGGTGTCTGAGGGCGAGAAGGCGCGGGAGGAAAATCAGCGGCTTGGCTTTGTCGATGGTGGAATGGCGGTGGCCAGGCCGTTCCGCGCGGTGGGGCAAGCGGGCGAGGACCATGACCGCGCGCTGCAATGCCTGACGCAGGCCATATATTATGAAGCCGCGCGCGAACCGGAGGGCGGCCAGCGCGCTGTGGCGCAGGTGGTGCTGAACCGCGTGCGCCACCCGGCCTTCGCCAAGACGGTGTGCGGCGTGGTGTATCAGCAGTTCAACGCTGCCGTCTGCCAGTTCAGCTTCGTCTGTGACGGTTCGCTCGCGCGGCGGCCCTTGCCTGCCCTGTGGGACCGGGCGAAGCGGATCGCGTCGGATGCGCTGGCCGGGCGGGTGGAAAAGAGTGTCGGCACCGCGACCCATTATCATGCCGATTACGTGTTTCCCCGCTGGGCGCCGCATCTGGGCAAGCTGGCGCAGATCGGCGCCCATATCTTCTACCGCTGGCCCGGTAGCTGGGGACTGCCGGGGGCGTTTACCGGACGATATGCAGGTGGAGAGCATATACCGGCGTTCGACGCGTCGCGCCTGACCGCTGTGGCAGAGCCAGTGACGGACTATCCGCCGGTGGCGGCCTTGCCGGAGCGGCGCGCGGCCAATGATCTGGGCGGGCGGATGGACCCCAGCAAGGGCTGGAAACTGTCCATCGCCGACCCTTCACCCAGCGGTAGTGCATTGGGCGACATGGTGGCCCGGCAGCAAAAAGCCGCGCCCATCGCGCTGGCCGCTGACGATCATAATTTCCAAGGGGTGCAACCATGATTTCGCGCTGGATCAACTGGCTGCGAGGGCAACCGGGCAACAAGCAGGTCATATTGTACAGCGGGGGCGGTATGCTGGCTTTTCTGCTGTGGGCCAGCCTGGCGCCCGTGGATGAGGTGACGCGCGGGCAAGGGCGGGTGATCCCGTCCAGCAAGGCGCAGGTCATTCAGTCCGCCGAACCCACCACGATTGAGGAAATCCTGGTTCGATCCGGGCAGAAGGTGAGCAAGGGGCAGCTTCTGGTGCGGCTGGACGATGCCATGCTGGCGTCGGAACTGGGACAGATTCAGGCGGAGACCCGGTCGCTGACGGCGCGCGCCGGACGGCTGGAGAAGGAAGGTACGGGAGAGGGCGCTGCCTGCACAACGGGGGGCCCTGAATGCCAGCAGGAGCAGGCGCTTGCTTCGGTGCGGCAGTCGGCGCTGCGGAGTAAGCAGGAGGCCATGTCGGCGCAAGTCGAGCAGCGCCGCCGGGAGCTGGGCGAGGCGCAGGCGACGATCGCCAGCCTTTCGGGAAGCGTGCAGTTGTCTCGACAGCGGGTCGCGATGTTGGAGCCGCTGGCCGCGAAATCGATCATTCCGCAGACCGAACTGCTCGACGCCCGGCGCGAGGTGGTGGACGCGCAGGGACGGTTGAACGCCGCGCAGCAGCAGGCTTCGCGCGCTTCGGCGGCGATCCGTGAGGCGCAGGCGCAATTGTCCGAAGCCAATTTCCAGTTCAGGCAGGATGCCTTGAACGAACGCAGCCAGTTGGAAGCGAAGATCGCGGTGAACAGCGAATCGCTGCGCGGGGCGAAGGGGCGGGCGCAGCGGGCGGAAATCCGATCGCCGGTCGATGGCGTGGTCAATGACGTTCAGGTGACCACTATCGGCGGTTTCGTCAGTCCCGGCCAGAAGATCATGCAGGTCGTCCCGGTGGGTGACAAGCTGCTGGTCGAAGCGCGGGTGAAGCCCAACGACATCGCCTTCATCAAGACCGGCGACCGTGCGGTGGTGAAGGTGACGGCCTATGATTTTTCGATCTATGGCGGGCTGACCGGCACGGTGCAGCAGGTGGCGGCGGACAGCGTCTATGACGAAGCGACGCGGGAAGCCTATTTCACCGTGGTCGTGGAAACCGATCGCGCCTGGCTGGGTGCAGGCGCGCACAAGCTGCCGATCACGCCGGGGATGGTGTGTGACGTGGAGATCATTACCGGCCGCAAGTCCGTTCTGGCTTACCTGCTGAAGCCGATTATGAAGGCGCGGTCGGAGGCGCTGCGGGAACGGTAAGGCGATCAGCGAGCGGCGAAACGCACCGGTGGTGGCGTGGTCACGCGATAGCCATGGGTCCAGCGCCCATAGGCGTTGAAGCTCATGATCGGCCGATAGTCGCTGACCTGTGACGAGGGCAGAATTTGGTCGGTCATGTTGTCGAGGATCATCAGGTCGCGGTCTATCCGCACCGCCAGCACGGCATGATCGGCTTGCCGCACGAGATCGCGAGCGATGACGAGGAACATGGCGCGGCGGTCGAACCCGGCGGCCTCAAGCAGCTTCATCTTGGCGATGGCGTAATCCTCGCAATCGCCTGAACCGCGAAGCAGCGACTGGCTGGCCGGCGCCCAACTGTCGCCGCGATTGCGATCGTCGGTGAAGCGCAGCCGTTGATTGACCCAGCGGTTGATCATTTCGACCTGCTGCTGCGGCCCCGCGGCCCGCGCGGCATGAACCATGTTGCTCCACAGTCCCCGGCTGTCGAGCGGTTGCGCTACGGATGCCCATTTGGCGTCGAGCGTCGTGCGCCCGATGGGCAGGGCGACGGAGCCGAAAATGTCAGGTTGACCGATGCGCGGCGCGGGCTGGGGCTTGGGCTGAGCCGGACGCATCTGAGTCACAAAGGCGCTGTTTTCCGGCGCTGGCGCTGGCGTAAACCCGCGCATGAAGGCGGGTGTAAGGTCGGGCTGATGATAATTTAGTCCAGCGGTGACCATCGAAAGTTGGACGCCCTGCAACTGCCATCCCGGCAGCTTGCCCAATAGATCGCCGATCCGGCGGCCGTTAACGATCGCCGACGGCAGCTGCGATGGGGGCGCCCAGTCGCTGCTGACCGTGCCGCCTTGCTGTGCGCTGATCGCGGCAAGGCGGCTCATGCCACCCGCGAGAAGGTTCGTCGAAATGCGGTCGGCCGGGGAATAGGCCGCGCGGCTCTGCCCGTTATAGGGGGGCGAGGATGGCGCGAGGGGCGCCTGCGCGGTCGCATGACCGCCTGATCCTGCCAGCAGCAGCGCCGGAACGGCGCGCAATGCAGTGGAGAGAAGGGACGGGACGAAGCCTGACATGCTTCGTAACATCCCGCAGAAAATTGAACATAGAGTGCGCTGCGCTGGTTAACGCGGCGCTAGGCATTAATGCCCGGTTTCAGGCGTCGATCGCTTCTTCGTCCACCGTTGCGGCATTTTCCTGGATGAAGGCGAAGCGGTGGGCAGGGTTGGTGCCCATCAGCCGATCGACCAGTTCGCGCACCTGCTGCCGATCCTCGATATCGTCGGGCAGTGTGATGCGAATAAGACCGCGCGTCTTGGGGTCCATGGTCGTTTCGCGCAGCTGCATCGGGTTCATTTCGCCCAAGCCCTTGAAGCGGCTGATATCGACCTTCTTGCCCTTGAACTCGGTGCGTAGCAGCTCCTCGCGATGGGCGTCATCCTTGGCGTAAAGGCTCTTGCCCCCTGCGGTCAGGCGGTAGAGCGGCGGCTGGGCGAGGTAGAGATGCCCGCGCCGCACCAGCTCCGTCATTTCCTGGAAAAAGAAAGTCATGAGTAGTGTCGCGATATGCGCGCCATCGACGTCTGCGTCGGTCATGATGACGATGCGTTCATAGCGAAGATTGTCGGGATTACAGTCCTTGCGCGTGCCGCAGCCCAGCGCCAGGATCATGTCGGCGATTTCCTGGTTGGCGAGGATCTTCGCGTTGTTGGCGGAGGCGACGTTCAATATCTTGCCGCGCAGGGGCAGGATCGCCTGCGTCTTGCGGTCGCGCGCCTGCTTGGCCGATCCACCGGCCGAGTCGCCCTCGACCAGAAAGATTTCCGTGCCGTCTGGATCGTCGGTCGAACAGTCGGTCAGCTTGCCAGGCAGGCGGAGCTTGCGCGCGCTGGTCGCTGTCTTGCGCTTGACCTCTTTTTCAGCCTTGCGCTTAAGCCGCTCGTCCATGCGGTCGATGACATAGGCGAGCAGCGCCTTGCCACGTTCCATATGGTCGGACAGGAAATGGTCGAAATGGTCGCGCACGGCGTTTTCCACCAGGCGTGCGGCCTCTGGACTGGTCAGGCGGTCCTTGGTCTGGCTCTGGAATTGCGGGTCGCGGATGAATACCGACAGCATGATTTCCGACGAGGTAACGATGTCATCGGCGGTAATATCCTTCGCCTTCTTGTTCCCGACCAGCTCGGCAAATGCGCGGATGCCCTTTACCAGCGCGGCGCGGACGCCGGTTTCATGCGTGCCGCCGTCCGGCGTCGGAATGGTGTTGCAATACCAGCTGTAGCTGCCATCCGACCAGAGCGGCCAGGCGATCGCCCATTCGACGCGGCCCGCCGTATCGGGAAAGTCCTGACTGCCGGAGAAGAAGGCGCTGGTGGCGCATTCGCGCGATCCGACCTGTTCCTTAAGATGATCGGCAAGGCCGCCAGGGAATTGGAACACGGCTTCGGCGGGCGTGTCGTCGCTGATGAGTTCGGGCGCGCATTTCCAGCGGATTTCGACGCCTGCAAACAGATAGGCTTTCGAGCGGGCGAGGCGGTAAAGCCGCGCGGGCTTGAACTTCTGCTCGCCGAAAATTTCATGGTCGGGGATGAAGCTGACCGATGTGCCGCGCCGGTTGGGCGCCGCGCCGACCTTTTCAAGGCCGCTGGTCGGAAGGCCCTTGGAGAAGCTCTGGCGGAACAATTCCTTGTTGATGGCGACTTCGACCACGGTCACCGCCGACAGCGCGTTCACAACGCTGATGCCAACGCCGTGGAGGCCGCCCGACGTAGCATAGGCCTTGTCCGTGAACTTGCCGCCCGAATGGAGGGTGGTGAGGATCACCTCCAGCGCTGACTTGTCAGGAAATTTGGGGTGCAGCCCGACCGGGATGCCGCGGCCATTGTCAGTGATGGTCAGCTTGTTTCCGGGTTCCAGCAAGACCTCGATCCGCGTCGCGTGGCCTGCGACCGCTTCGTCCATGCTGTTGTCGAGCACTTCGCTGGCGAGGTGGTGCAGCGCGCGTTCGTCCGTGCCGCCGATATACATGCCGGGTCGGCGGCGCACCGGTTCCAGCCCTTCCAGAACTTCGATGGATGATGCGTCATAACCGGGGGAAGAAAGGGGCTGGCTCGCGAACAGATCGGACATGCGCACAAGCTATAAGGGTGCGCGCGGCTGGCGCAAGAAGAAGGGGCCGGTTCCTTTGAGAAACCGGCACCGTTCAATGCTTGATCGCGATTAGCGGACGCGCGGGCCGCCGAATGGCAGCGGCGGGGGCGGACGCCGGGTGCCGCGCGGCAACTGGGCCTGATAGGCGCGGCCGCAATGTTCGACGCAATAGGGGAAGCCGGGATTTACCGCTTGACCGCAAAAGTGGAAATCGGGTTCGCCGGGATGACCCATCGGCCATTTGCAAATCCGTTCCGTCAGGTCGAGCAGGGTCGTCTTGCCCGCGATTTCCGGGCTGGGCTTTGCGGGCACAAGGCGGCGGGGAGGGGCGGGCGGGATCGGCGCCTGCTGGTCGCCGGGCCCCTGGCGCAGGAAGCCGCCGGGCCCAACCGAAATGATGCGCGGCTGAGGGGCGGGGGGCGGGGCATCAGCTGCGGGAGCGGAGGCTGACGGCGAGATCGCCGCCACCGTCACCGGTGCGGGGTGACGCACAGGCGCAGGCGTACTGTGTTGAATCGGCGCGGGTTTGGGCGCTTCCGTTTCAGCAACAGGCGCCGGTTTGCGCACCGGCGCCGCCTTTTTGGGCGCCTCGTTAGCCTTTACAGGTGAGGGACGCGATTGCAGGCCAAGGCGGTGCGCCTTGCCGATTACCGCGTTACGGCTGACCCCGCCCAGTTCTTCTGCGATCTGGCTGGCGGTCAGGCCTTTTTCCCACATTGCCTTGAGCTGGTCGATACGCTCGTCGGTCCAGGACAATGAATGACTCCTCGAATTTCCAATTTCGCGCCCTATATGGGGCGCGCCTGCCCAGGTTAAAACCCGTGCACAACGCCCTTGCGGCACATCTGACCAGCCGATAGTCGATCGAAGCATGAACGACCAGTCCCAATTTGCACCTTCTTCCCCGGCCAGCCCCCATTTTCACGAGCCGGGCGAGCTTGTCATCCGCAACGTCAACTGGGCGGGGACGCGCGCGCTGTACCGAAAGGAAGTGCGGCGCTTCATGAAGGTGCAGCTTCAGACGATATGGGCGCCAGCGGTCACGACGTTGATGTTCCTGGTCATCTTCACGCTCGCGCTGGGCGGGGCGAACCGGCAGGTGCTGGGCGTTCCCTTCGCCGATTTCATCGCGCCGGGCCTGATGATCATGGGCATGATGAACAATGCGTTCGCCAACAGCAGCTTTTCCCTGCTGGCCGGCAAGATGCAGGGGACGCTGATCGATTATCTGATGCCGCCTTTGTCGAACGGTGAACTGCTGCTGGCGCTGGTGGGCGCGGCGGTGACGCGCGCCTTGTGCGTCGGGCTGGCGCTCTGGGGCGCGATGGCGCTGTGGCCCGGCGTCCATGTGACGCCTGCCCACCCCTGGGCGATTGCCTGGTTCGGCCTGATGGGGGCGGCGCTGACGGCCTTCATCGGCGTGCTTACGTCGATCTGGGCGGAAAAGTTCGATCATGCCGCCGCCATTACCAATTTCGTGATCGGGCCGATGACGTTGCTGTCAGGCACATTCTATTCGATCGACAGGCTGGCGCCCGTGTTCCAGACGATCAGCCATGCCAACCCCTTCTTCTACGCGATTTCGGGGTTCCGCTATGGTTTCGTTGCGGCGGCGGACGGCGACGTCATGGTCGGCAGCGTGGTGTTGCTGGTGCTGAATGTCGCCCTAGGCGTGCTCTGCTACACGCTGCTCAAGCGTGGGTGGAAGCTGAAGGCCTGAGGCCCAGCACTCAGGTCAGGCCTGCCATCACTGGCGCGATCAGTGTGACGAGGAACAGCAGGCCCGCCGCGATCACCCAATGGCGCAGGCGGGGAAAGGCGGGGTCATCCCGCCCTTCCTCCGGCAAGCCGGGCATCAGGCATCGACGCCTTTGCCGCCCACGCGCGTAAGGGAAAAGCCAGCGGCTTCCGCCTCGCTGCGCGGATAGATGTTGCGCAGGTCAATCAGCACGGGCTTGTTCATCGAAGCGGCGAGGCGCTTGAGGTCAAGGGCGCGGAAAATGTCCCATTCAGTGACCAGCACCAGCGCGTCGGCTCCCGCCGCAGCCTCATATGCGTCCTTCACCATGGTAACGCTGGACATCATCGGTTTGGCGACGTCCATGCCTTCGGGATCGTAGGCGACGATCTTTGCGCCCGCGTCCTCCAGCGCCTGAACGATGGCAAGGCTTGGCGCATCGCGCATGTCGTCGGTATTGGGTTTGAAAGTGAGGCCCAGTAGCGCGACCGTCCTGCCGCGCGCGTCGCCGCCCAGCGCCTTCACGATCTTGCGGCCCATGGCCCGCTTGCGCAGGTCATTCACCTGCACGACCGTTTCGACGATGCGGATCGGCGTGTCGAAATCCTGCCCCGTCTTGACCAGCGCCAGCGTATCCTTGGGGAAGCAGGAACCGCCATAGCCGGGCCCGGCATGGAGGAACTTGCTACCAATGCGGTTGTCGAGGCCGATGCCACGTGACACATCCTGCACTTCCGCGCCGACCGCTTCGCACAGGTCCGCCATTTCATTGATGAAGGTAATCTTGGTCGCGAGGAAGGCGTTGGCGGCATATTTGATCAGTTCCGCCGTGCGCCGTCCGGTGAACATCACCGGCGCCTGATTGAGGTTTAGCGGGCGGTAAACCTGCGACATGACGGCGGTCGCCCGTTCATTGCCGGTGGTGCCGACGACAACGCGGTCGGGGCGCTTGAAATCGCCGATGGCCGCGCCTTCGCGCAGGAATTCGGGATTGGAGACGACCTGAATATCCAGGTCCGGGCGCACTTCGCGAACGATGCGCTCCACTTCGTCGCCGGTGCCAACCGGAACGGTCGATTTGGTGACGATGACGGTCGGCCCGTCCACCGCTTCCGCGATTTCGCGCGCTGCGGCGTAGACATAGCTGAGGTCGGCATGGCCATCGCCACGGCGCGATGGCGTGCCCACGGCGATGAAGATGGCGTCCGCGCCCTTGACCCCTGCGGCAAGATCCGTGGTGAAGGTCAGGCGACCCGCCGCCGCATTGTTTGCGACCAGCTGATCAAGGCCGGGTTCAAAGATCGGCATGCGGCCGGATTCGATCGCGTCGATCTTTCCTGCATCCTTGTCGACGCAACAGACATCATGGCCGAAATCGGCAAAGCAGGCGCCCGAAACCAGGCCGACATATCCCGTGCCGATCATCGTGATCTTCATAAACTACCCGTAGCCTCGTTGAAAAATGAAAGGTTGACCGCGCTCTAGCACAGGTCTTTGCGGCTGCGAAAGCACGCGTCGGAATTACCCCATGTTCAGCGGATGGTTACGATTTGCTGGCAGGGATTAGCCTTAATCGCTCGCACAAAGGGGCAAAGATGAAAGTTGCGGTGGTATTCGGGACTCGTCCCGAAGCGATCAAGTTGTTTCCGGTTATCCATGCGCTGCAGGCGCGTGAGCAGATCGACGCGCGCGTCATTGTAACGGCGCAGCATCGCGGATTGCTGGACCAGGTGCTGGAAATCGCAGGCATCAAGCCGGATATCGACCTGAACGCGATGATGCCCAACCAGACGCTGGACGGGCTGACGGCCAAGCTGATCGTGGAACTGGGCAAGGCGTTCGACGCCGAAAAGCCCGATCGTGTGCTGGTGCATGGCGATACGCTGACCACCATGGTCGCCAGCCTTGCCGCCTATTACCGCCAGATTCCGGTCGCCCATGTCGAAGCGGGGTTGCGGAGCGGGGACATTTATCACCCTTGGCCCGAAGAGGTGAACCGCCGTGTCGTCGCCTGTATCGCCGACATGAACTTCGCGCCGACGCAGGCGGCGGCTGATGCGCTTTTGCGGGAAAATCGGGATGCCGGGGGCGTTCACGTTACCGGCAACACCGTCATCGATGCGCTGCTGGCTACGCGCGAGCGAATCGCGGCCATGCCCTCGCTGGCCCAGGGGCTGGATGATTTGGCGGCGCGCTTTGCGGGCAGGCGGATCGTTGCGGTCACCAGCCACAGGCGCGAGAATTTCGGCGGCGGCATGGAAGCGATCGCCCGATCCATAGCCGACATCGCAGCGCGGCCGGATGTCGCGGTGATATTCCCGGTCCATCCCAATCCCAATGTGCGCCCCGTCATGGAAGCCGTGCTGGGCGGATTGCCCAATGTGGCGATGATCGAACCGCTCGATTACCCGCATTTCGTGCGACTGCTGGATATGTGCCATCTGGTGCTGACCGACAGCGGCGGGGTTCAGGAGGAAGCGCCTTCGCTGGGCAAGCCGGTGCTGGTCATGCGTGAGACCACGGAACGACCCGAAGGCGTCGCGGCGGGCACTGCGAAGCTGGTCGGCACGGATCGCGCGCGGATTGTGCGCGAAGTGCTGGCGCTGCTGGACAATGAATCTGCCTATGCCGCGATGGCGCGGGCGCATAATCCCTTTGGTGATGGACAGGCGGCGCAACGGATAGCCGGGGTGATCGCCGCTGATCGGGCAAGTGTAGAAGGGTTTGAGGAAGCGGCCTGACCGCGCGTCCCGGCTTTCACCTACTTCCCGGCGCAAACCGGCGTTGTTACCGAAATCTTTAGCATTTTCCCGCAGAAACCGGTGAGAATTCATCGGCTTCCAGGATCATAGCATGCCCATCGACAAGCAGCAGAAGGTTTCCGTCATCGGCCTTGGCTATATCGGCTTGCCGACCGCCGCCCTGATCGCGCGGGGCGGGGCGCAGGTCGTGGGTGTGGATGTCAGCGGCCATGTGGTCGAGACCGTCAATTCCGGCCGTGTCCATATCGAGGAAGTCGATCTGGACGGCCTGGTGCAAGGGGTTGTTGCGCGCGGCAATTTGCGCGCCAGCCTGACGGTCGAGCCGAGCGACGTATTCATCATCGCCGTGCCGACCCCCGTTTCGGAAGATCGCGCGCCCGACATTTCCCATGTGCTGAAGGCCGCACGCACTGTCGCCAAAGTGTTGAAGTTGGGCGATACCGTCATTTTGGAGTCCACCTCTCCGGTGGGCACGACCGAAGCGATGCGCGACCTGTTCGCGCAGCTTCGCCCGGACCTGAAAATGCCGGGACAGGGCGGCGCGGGGGACGTTGCCATCGCCTATTGCCCAGAGCGCGTTCTGCCGGGCCGCATTCTGGTCGAACTGATCGACAATGACCGCTGCATCGGCGGCATTACGCCGCGTTGCGCGCGCAAGGCGCTCGCCTTTTACCGGCAGTTCGTGCGGGGCGCGTGTATCACGACCAGCGCCCGTGCCGCCGAGATGGTGAAGCTGGTCGAGAACAGCTTTCGCGACGTCAACATCGCTTTCGCCAACGAGCTATCCGTGATCGCGGAGGGCATGGATATCGATGTGTGGGAGGTTATACGTCTCGCCAACCGTCATCCGCGCGTCAACATCCTGTCGCCGGGCCCCGGCGTCGGAGGTCATTGCATCGCGGTTGATCCATGGTTCATCGTCCATGGCGACCCGGAAAACAGCCGCCTCATCCGCACCGCGCGCGAGGTGAATGACGCCAAGACCGATCATGTTGTCGCCAAGGCGTCGGACATGATCGACGAATATCCCGGTGAAGACATTGCCTGCCTTGGCCTCGCCTTCAAGGCTAACATCGATGATTTTCGCGAAAGCCCGGCGGTGAAGGTCGCAGCCCGGCTGGCGCGCCGCTACGGTCGCCGGGTTAAGCTGGTGGAACCCTATGCCCATGACCTGCCGATGGAATTTGCGGGCACCGGCGCTGAGTTGATGGATCTCGATACAGCCCTCGAACAATGCGGCGTCTTCGTCATTCTGGTAGATCATGACATGTTCACATCAGTCCCGGTGGACGAACGCGCCGGCAAGGCAGTCTATGATACGCGCGGCGTCTGGCCCGACCAGCCACGCCGCGTGGCGCACGATCAGCCGGGGCGTATCGCGGTCTGATCGAGGGGTTGGCATTTCAAACTGTCCAACCTGCGGTTGCCATGACCTTTCTGGCTCGTTAACCCCGCGCAAGCCATCCGCCGTTTGGCGAATAGCCCGTAAAAGCGTGAGAAGTTCAGACCCGAAATGGACATGCCGAGCGACAGTATGAAGAAGGCGCTGACCATTGTGTCGGCCCTCTTCCTGCTTGACGCCTGTTCGACGGCTGAAACCGCGCCCAGGGGGGAAGCCGCCTATGCGGCTATACCGCCTGCACCGGCGCTGGCGAGCGATTATCGTATTTCTCCCGACGACGTCCTGCGGGTGCAGGTCTATCATGAACCCGGCCTGTCGCTGGAAGATGCCCAGGTGACCGCCGCAGGCATGGTGCGCATGCCGCTGATCGGCGATGTGCCGGTGGCGGGGCTGTCGGCGGGTGAAGCTTCGGACGTCATCGCGGGCAGGCTTGGCGAGCGCTATCTGGTTTCGCCGCAGGTCACGATTTTCGTGAAGAAGGCGGTGGGCCGGCGTATTACCGTCGATGGCGAAGTACGCGAGCCGGGCCTCTTTCCCATTGATGGCCGCCTTGGCCTGTTGCAGGCGATCGCGATGGCCAAGGGGCCGACGCGGCTCGCCAGCCTGAAGCAGATTGTCGTCGTGCGTCAGGCTGACGGGATGCGGAAGGCCGCGATGTTCGATCTGTCTGCTATCCGCAGGGGCGAAGCGCCGGATCCTGAAATCCTGCCGGGCGATACGATCATCGTCGGTTCGTCCCGCGCAAAGGCGATCCTTGGCGGAACATTGCTGGCGCTGCCTGCAATCGGCGCGGGCTTTGTCGCGCTCGAGGGAGGGCGCTGATGGCCGAGCGAAGCATTCGTATCGACAGCGGTCCTTCACCCATCGGAATGGAAGGAAGGGCGTCGCGCATCGTGACGACGGCGCGGGCGAGTTGGACAGCGATATGGCGCCACCGCCTGATCCTGTTCGTCACCATGGCGTTGTGCGTGCTGGCGGGGATCATCTTCATCCTGCTTTCCACACCCGATTATCGCGCGACAGCATCAGTCGAGGTGGAGGATGTGCCTGCCGGAGCGGCGGGGGCTGGCGCGGCGCAGCGGCAGATGACCGCAGCCGACAATGAATCGCTGATGCAGACCGAACTGGAAGTGCTGCGCAGCCGGGCATTGGCCGAAGACGTCGCGCGTGAACTGGCGCTGGTCGGCAGCCGCACATTTTTCGATGGCATGGATGAACGGCGGCCGGATCGCGGCGTGGGATCGCTCAACCAGCGGCAGGTGGAAACCGAAGCCGTCATCGGCCTGCTACGCGACAATCTGGATGTTGAGCTGCCAGGCAAGAGCCGGGTGATCCGCATAAGCTTTACCAGCGCCGATCCCGTTTTGTCCGCCCGCGTTGCCAATAGCTACGCCGACAGCCTGATCCGCGCGGATCTGAAGCGTGGTTTTGAATCGGGCGTGCAGGCGCGCCGATTCCTGCTGGGCGAACTCGACGGAGCGCGTCGGGATCTGGAACGTGCCGAACGGGACCTGGCCACCTATGCCGCGCAGGCGGGTGCGTCGCTGGGCGGGCCGGTCGCAGGGCGGGGAGGGAATAGCCCGGATGGCACGACCGCGACGCGCCTGGCGCAATTGAATGCGTTTCGGGCCCAGGCGATCGCAGACCGCATCGCGGCGCAAAAGCGTTGGGAAAGCGCGCGGCTTTCCAGTGTCGAGACCCTGCCGGAAGTGCTGAACAATGGTGGGATGCAGCAGTTGATGGCGCAGAGGGCGCAAGCGCGCGCTGCGGTGGTCGAAGAAAGGCAGTTCCGCAAGGACGCGCATCCTGAAATGCGTGAGGCGCGGGCGCGGCTCGCCGCCCTCGACGATCAGGCCGAGACAATGGCCAACACGATCCGCGCGTCGCTTCGCGAACAATATGAAGTCGCCGTTCATGGCGAAAAGCAGATCGATGCGGAGATTGCCGGGCTGGAAGGTCAGGCGCAGGCCGAACGGGGGCGAGGGGTGCAGATGAGCATCCTGGAGCGATCCGTCGATACCTATAGATTGCTGCACGACAGCCTGCTTCAGCGGTATCGCGACATGGCGTCCCAAGCCGGTTTTCAGGCGGGGCGGATACAGCCGCTGGATCGCGCGGCTGTGCCGACGCGGCCATCGTCGCCCCGGATCGGCATCACCATGTTGCTGGCGTCGTTTGGCGGGCTGGTGCTTGGGTTGCTGATGGTTGCGGGACGGCATGTGTTCGATGACGCCGTGACATCTGCGGACACGCTGGCGGAGCGCGCCAACCTGCCCTTGCTGGGCACGGTGCCGGTGACGGACAAGCCCGCAGCCGAAACCTTCGTTCCGATAGCTTCATCGTTGCTGCTTGCATCGTCGGACGGCCTGCCTGGTTCGATCCTGGTGACGAGCGCACAGGAGGGCGAAGGCAAATCATCGACCGTCCATGCGCTGGCGCTTGCCCTGGCCAAGCTCGACCGGCGGGTACTGGTGATCGATGCCGATATGCGCCGCCCCAAGCAACATGGCCTTTTCCAGCTTGCCCCGGAACGTGGCATCAGCGAGGTGATGACGGGACAGGCCAAGGCGGAGGACGTGATCGTCGATAGCGGTACGCCGGGCGTCTCGTTGCTGCCCAGCGGCGCGATTCCGCCCAACCCGGCCGAGCTGCTTTCGACATCGGCTCTGGATGTCCTGCTCGCCAGCGTGCAAGGTCGCTACGACACCATCCTGATCGATGCCCCACCCATTTTGGGCGTGCCCGACGCGTCATTGCTGGCAAGCAAGGCGCAGGCGGCGGTGCTGGTTGTTGAATGGGGCCGCAACCATCATGGTGGGCTGCGCGTCGCGGTCGATCGCTTGCGCCGCGCGGGTGGCGCGATCATCGGCGCCGTGCTGACCAAGCAACAGGGGCGGGCGTTTGAATATGATTATCACAGGGGCGA
Source organism: Sphingobium herbicidovorans (assembly GCF_002080435.1). Classification (NCBI taxonomy): domain Bacteria; kingdom Pseudomonadati; phylum Pseudomonadota; class Alphaproteobacteria; order Sphingomonadales; family Sphingobiaceae; genus Sphingobium; species Sphingobium herbicidovorans. The sequence goes on from NZ_CP020538.1 coordinate 2,808,691, forward strand.
CTAGCCGCGTTTGATGTCCGCAAACGGATTTTACATCCTGCGGTCTAGCATCGGGTTTTCATCGCGGCGCAAGGTCAGCACTTCGACGCCGCTGCCGGTTACCGCTACCGTGTGTTCGAATTGGGCCGAAAGCTTTCCGTCATTGGTGACCACGGTCCAACCATCGTCCCGTGTGGACACTTTGCGCGTGCCCTGATTGACCATTGGTTCGATGGTGAACACCATGCCTTCGGTCAGCTTCAAGCCGGTTCCCGGCCGTCCGAAATTAAATATGTGCGGATCTTCATGCATTTCGCGGCCAATGCCGTGGCCGCAATATTCGCGCACGACCGAATAACCATTTTTCTTGGCATGCCGTTCGATTGCAAAGCCGATGTCGCCCAGATGCGCGCCGGGCCGCACCTGTCCTATGCCTTTCCACATCGCTTCCTGCGCAACCCTGACCAGCCGTCGCGCGGCCGGAGGCGCGTTGCCGACCATGTAGGTCTTGCTGGAATCGGCAATGAAGCCGTTCTTTTCTAGGGTGATGTCGAGGTTGATGATGTCGCCGTCCCGGATGATTTCATCCGGCGCTGGCACACCATGGCAGACGACATTGTTGATGGAGCAGTTCAGGACATATTTGAAGCCATATTGGCCCTTGCTCGCGGGACGGGCTGCCAGGTCGTTGGTGATGAAGCGATCGACCAGATCGTTTATCTGCAACGTCGAAAGGCCCGCGAGGTCCTGTCCGTCCAGCATTTCGAACACGGACGCGAGCAACTTGCCCGATATGCGCATGAGCGCCAACTCGTCCGGCGTCTTTACCATTTCACGCAGCCAAATCCGCGATGCGCACATCGGCGGATTCGAGCTGCATCCTCACAATGTCGTTGAAGGACAAGGTGGGATTAGCTTCGGCCAGCTTGCCGATCTTCATCCAGAATTCCGCCTGCGCGTTTATGGATCGGCACATGACGGCGCTGGCGCGCCGCACCTCTTCATGCAGATCTTCGTCAATTTTCACGATGCCCATGATCGGTCCCCTAACCCAATATACGATGCGTATATGTTTCGTATATTCAAAGGTCAAGGACCCGGGGCACCGCGTTTGGCTGCGTGAGCGGACTGGAGGAATGCCCTACTGACGGAGCCGTTCGATCGCCTGTGCGAGTGCGACGTAGAGCTTGCCCATGTCGGAGGACAATATGGCGACGCCCAGCGCATTCCCGTCGCGGGCAGACAAGATGATCCGCAGCATCGATTCGAAATCGTGGATGTAGCGGTTCACATGCTCCTGAAACTCGGCGTCATTGTCGTAGTGCAAGGCGATTTCACGCGATTCGCCTGCATCCAGCAGCTTGACCGCTCGCCGGGTGAAGACGCCGCGATCACCCTTGAGATAGGCGGCCCAGGCCGAGTCGGTGACGTCGTTCGACAGGATCTTCGTGACGTCGATCGAGGTGCTGTTGAGCGATTCGATCAGCAGGGCAGAACGCCGCGCGAAATGGTCGCGGTCGCGATCTTCCGCAGCGCGCTCGGCTTCCTCGATCCGCGACTGCACAGTGGCGCTGGTATCGGCGATCGTCAGCAGTTGGCGGGTGAGGCGATCAGATGCCTGATGCGCGGCCTTGACGGCTTCTTCGGCGACCTGGGCGAGTTTCTGAATTTGTGCCGTCACCGTGCCATCGACCGCCTGCTGGAGTGCCTGCTCGCTTGCCTCGGCGAGCGATTGGGCGGCATCGGGAATGGCGCGGCCAAGGGCTTGGCGAGCGCGTTCGGCGGCCTGATCGGCGGTGTCCTTGACCCGCAGAAGTGCAGTGACGAGCAGGGGGCCTGCACCTTCGGTGATGCGCGTCGCATCCTGGTGCGCATTGTCGAGCGCGGTGCGCAGCTTTTCCACCAGCTCGCGATTTGCTTCCACGCCGCTCTGCGTGCTTTCCAGCCATTCGGTCAGGCGCCGGCCCTGACCGCGCAACAGTTCCTCGGCCTCCTGGGTGCGGCCCACCAATGCTTCGGAAATGGCCTCCAGCCGCTCCATCTCGGGCGCGGCACTGTCCAGCAGCGTGCGGCTGGTGGAAATACGGGTGTCGAAACGATCCAGCGCGGCGGGAAATGTTTCGTCCAGTTCGCGCACGCTGGAATCCAGCGCGACGAGCAGCGTTTCCGCGCTGCTGATAAGCTTTTCCGCCGTAACGCCGCCCGCCGCCAGCGAATCGTCGATGCGCTGCGTTTCTGCCGTGAGGCGCGACAGGGCTTCGGTAAGGCGTTCGTTGCGGGAAAGCGCGCCTTCTTCCATCGCCGCAAAGCGCGACTGGGCGGCGTCAATCGCCTCGCCAAGCGTGGCGTGCAGTCCCGATACGAGCGTGCGCTGTCCCTCGATCAGATCATTGACCTGATGAAGGCGGCTTTCGATCTCGCTCATATGATCGGAGATGGCCGAGACGGTTTCGTCGCCGATATTTTCGATATTGCCGCGCGAACGGGCGACGAGCGCATCGAGCGCCTCCGCCTGACGAGCCAGGCCTTCTTCGGTGAGCGCCACGCCATCGCGTGCGCGGGCGAAGGCGATTTCGGTCCGCTCGCGAAGTTGCGAGTCGATTTCGTCGGCATCCCGGGACAAGGTGGCAAGCGCGTTCTGGCTGGTCGCGGCGATACCGGCTTGCGCGGTTTCCACCAGGGTACGAAGCGATTCGGCCTGGGCGGTAAGATCCCGCTCCGCCGCAGCCATGCTTTGTTGGGCGTGGGCGACCGTCGCCTCCAAACGCTGACGCACATCGCCTTCGACGCGGTTCAGATCCTGCGTAAGCAATTCGATGGTTGCTTCGGCGCTGTTGGTGATGCCCGCGCGTGCGCGCTCAAGAAGGTCGGCGAGGGTTCCAGCCTGCCGGTCGAGTTCGGCCGCACCGTCCTGCATTGCAAGACGGGCGCTCTGTGCCGTCGCGTCGATTCGGCCAGCAGCGATGTCCGCCATGCCGTTCACTTCTTCGGTGGCGGAACGGGTTGCTTCCTGCAGTTGGGTCAATTGGCTCGACAGGCTCTTTGTCGCCGACAAGGTACGAGCGCGCGCGTCGTCGGACAGTTCGCCAATGGCGTGAAGCCGGGTTTCGAGAGTGTCGATCCGTTCGGCGAGCGCATGGCCGTTGTCTATGATCTGCGCCGACATGCGCACGGCCCGATCCTCAAGTTCCGGCATTGAGGCAATGAGAGCGTCCATGCGCGCGACAAGGGCCGCTCCGGCGCGTTCGGCGGCTTCCGCTTTTTCTGTCGTGATGTGGGCACGGCTGGCTATCAGTTCGGCCGACGCCTCCATATTGCTGCTGGCGGCTGCACCATAGCTGTCAAGCAACTCCGCCTGGTCCAGCATCGCCTTACGCGCGTTTTCAAGCTGACCGTTGATTCGGGCAAGCCGCAGCTCAAGCAACTCGGTTTCGGTGCGCAGCGCGCGCGCGGTGTCGAGGTAGCGGCGCGATTCAGCGCGGCTGTTGCGCGCGAGCAGCAGGTAACAGACACCCAGAAGTACGATGGGAACCAGCATGGTCGCAACAAGGCCGGGCCAAGCGGCTGGACCGGTTCGCCATTGTCCCGCAGTGATCGTCGCCCAGCCGGCAAAGCCAAGCCACGCCAGCCCGGCAAGGGCGAACAGCACCTGTGTCCGCCGCGCCGCATGATCGCCATGCTCGGCCGCCTCGATGTCGATGTCCGCTTCAGGGTCATCGGCGACCTGCTCCAGCAGCAAAGTGTCATCCTCATGCGACTCATCAGTCGTCGCAATGCTTTTGTCTCGCCAGAATTCGACGATGGTGCTGCCCCCGGTCATGACCCCATCCTATCATCTTTTGCGCGCAACAAAATGCCCTGTTACCAAAACTTAACGCAAGCCCGATAGCGTTGACCCCATGTCCTATGATCCTGGCGCCCTGAATGCCGCTCTTGCCGCCGCCGTCGGCGAAGATATCGCGCTGATCGCGGACTTGCGCATCGCCTTTATGGAGAGCGCTGAGCGTCAGCTTGACCTGCTGCGCAAGGCGCAATCCGATTCCAGTTGGGAACTTGCGTCGTGGCGCCTGAAGGGGCTGGCGGCCAGCTTCGGCCTTACGCACCTGATGGCGCTGGCCGACGAGGCAGCCGACTGCGCTCGCGGCGATCCCCGGATTCTCCGGCAATTGCGGATGGCGATCGACCGGCTTCAGCAGGGCTGAGTCGCTGCGCGCTTGCACGATGGCGACAGCCTTGCGAAAAGGCGTGAGTTTACAAAAACGGGTCGGTTCCATCGCAGCATGACATTTGCGGCCATTATCAGCGCCAGCCGGGCGTCCAGCGATTCCACGGCGGCGCTCCGCGCGAGCCTGCATTTCGCGGGACAGACGCTGGTTGAATATCAGGCGCGACAGGCGGCGCGGGCGGGCGCGGACCGTATCATGATACTGGTGAGCGTCATCACGCCCGCGCTGTCGCAAGCGGTCGATCGGTTGAGTGCGGACGGAATCCCTGTTGCGCTTGTCCGCGACATGGTGTCCATGGTCCGGGATGCGCCGCGGGATAGCGACGTGCTGCTCGTGGCCGACGGCATCATTGTCGCGCAGGCCCATTTTGACGCGATCGCAGAGCGGGAAGGTAACGCGCTGCTGGTGACCGATGACAGCCGGGCCAGCGCTCCGCTGGAACGGATCGACGCCGGGCAGCGCTGGGCGGGACTGGCGCGGATCAGCCCGGACCTGCTGTTCGGCACGCTGGACATGATTGGCGATTGGGACCTTTCCCTGACACTGGTGCGGGCTGCCGTGCAGAGTGGCGCGCGGCGCGTTACCGTGCCGCAGGATGACCTGATGACCGGCCGGGTCGCACTGGTCGATGGTCAGGCACAGGCCGATCTGGTGGCGCAGGCGGTCATGTCCGCAGGTTCAACGGCCAAGCGGATGCGGGGCGCGGGCGAGCATTACATTCTGTGCCCGGTAGCCCGGATGTTGAGCCCGGCGCTGATGCGCACGCAGGTTCCCGCGACACAGGTCCGTATCGCGGCGATGGCACTGGGCGCGATATCATTGGTGCCCATAGAGCTGCTCTGGCCAGCCGCCGGTTTCCTGATGTTGTTGCTGGCGCTTGGGCTGGCGGAGATTGCCGATCGGCTGGACGAATTGGCGCTGCGATCGCCACCTGCCGGGTGGACCGCCTTTGTCGTGCCTTTTTTCGCGGTAGGCGGGATATCCCTGGCGGGGGGCAGCGTGATGGCGACATGTCTGGCGCTGTTGCTGGCGATCGTCCAGCTCGCCGACCGGTGGCGCAAGACGGGAGCAGCGAGGCCCTGGATGATCTTCACGCCCGCCAGCGCGATTTTCCTGCTGCTGCTGACGGCGATATTCGGCGCCATCAGCCTGGGTTTCGAGCTGGCGATGCTGGCCGTCATCGCCTCGGTCGGCGCGATCATCCTGCTCAAGCGCGCCTGAGAATATTTCCCCTTTAGGGTTTAGTGCATTTTAAGGACGTGCGGCTATGTTGGCCGTCATGAGCGCCTTTTCGTTCCTTACCGGGCCGACCGCGGCTGACAGTTGGCCGACGGCTCCCGTCCTGGCCGGCATGTCCGCCGTTCCCGTCGGCCATGCCATTGATCTGGCGTTTTTCTTCCCCAATGAGGGGCGCGAACGCCATGATGCCCTGATGGCGGAGACGCGACGGCACCTGGGCGCGTGCGTGACCGGTATCGAGCGATCATTGCGATTCGCGCTGGAGCAGCAACCCGATGTCGCCGCCGTGCTGACGCCAAGAATGGAGGCGATCTGCTGGCCCACCATTTGCGCGCAGCCCACACTGCTGGGTCCGGCATTGCTGGCTCATATGCAGATGCGAGCGGGCGTGACGTTGCTGCTGCGGCAATTCGGGCAGCCCGATGACCGGCTTGACGAGTCTGAGGCGGAAACCATCCTGCCGACCAATGATGCCGCCGTTGCCGAAGCGATCGTTGCGTTGACAGAGGCGGAGGGCAGATGGCTTGCGCCCGGCGCTGAGGACGAACCGATGCAGCCGGATCTTCCCGCCGAGCATTTCGCCGAGCTGATGTGGACAGCTGCTGCATCCATCATGGCGCTGGTGCAGCGATCCGCATCAACCGACGCCGGCATGATGCTGCCAGCTTTCGAAAAGGCGGGATGGACGCTACTTTCGGAACATGACGAAACCAAAGGGCCGATCGCAGCGGCGGAGCGGCTGGTGCGGCGTCTGGGCGAGCGTGCGGATGCGCCCGAATTGTTGGGTGCGGCGCTGGGGCAGCGGCGATTCCTGCTCTTCGCGGCCCTGACGGCGCGCCGGTTGCGCATGGACTGTGCGCATGTCGCCGACATATTGGTGATGGGCCCGGTCGCGGAACTGGCGGCCCTGTGCCGTTCCCTCGGCGGGTCGGATGCGGATTATCGGCATCTGTTGCTGGCCCTGCGGCCGGTGCGGCCATCGCTCACCGACGCGGCGATTATCATTGAGGCCGAGCGTTATCAGGCGTTGACAGAGGCGCAGGCGGACGGTTTGGTAAATGCATTGCGCGCGCCGCGGGCGCTTCGCGCAAAGCTCGATCATTTGCGGCAGGTCACCATCTGATGAATATGCCGGCGCATCCCGCGATCATTCGCGCGACGGTAGCGGCCAATGGGCTGCTGCTGAGCGCAGATGCGCCATTGCTGGCTCTTCAGCGAGAAGCGGGTTCGGATGTGGGAGCGGTGCTGGCGATCCCGCAACTGGCGGCGGTCGCGCGCTTGGCGTCGCGTTTGGGTGTAACGGTCTCACGCCCTGTCACTGCCGCTGCCGAACACGGCGACGTCGAAATGTGGGTCCGGGCACGGCCCGAAGCGGACGGGGTGCAGATTTCCGTCATCGAATGGAACGAACGGCCCGCCGCCCCTGCTCCAATAGATGGCGTTCGGCGGGACGCCGACATTGCCGCTGTCGCGGAAGGCTGGACCTGGCAGATCGACACCCAGCTTCGTTTTCAGATGGTGCTGGAAGGGGCGGGGGCAGAAAGCGCCTTGCCTGAGGCTCCTCCTGTAGCGGGAAGCCGATTTACAAGCTATTTTGAACTTCGGCCGGACGAGGAGGGCGATTTGCCGATCCTGCGGGGCTTTGCGCAGCGGCGCGCGTTTCGCGACCAGATCGCCACGTTGATCGCCGAGCCGGAGCAATGCGTGCGCCTGACCGGCTTTCCGATGTTCGATCTTGCCGGACAGTTGCTCGGCTATCGCGGCAAGGCATTTCCGCTGGATCGCGCCATTTTGGCCCCGCATGTTCCGGCGGCGCCGGCAGTGGTCATCTACCCGGCCGAGTTCGGGCGGCGGCTGGACCGCTCGCTGCGACAGCCGCTGGGGCGGATCATCGCCAATGCCGATTCGATCAACGCGCAGATCGACGGGCCGCTGCGCCCCGACTATGCCGGTTATGCGTCGGACATCGCAGCGGCTGGACGTCATTTGATGGCGCTGATCGATGATTTGGCGGACCTGCAGGCGATCGACCGGCTGGATTTTACCGTGGCCACCGAAGATGTTGATCTGGCCGACATTGGACGGCGTGCCGCAGGGCTTTTCGTGGTCAAGGCCATGGACCGCAAGATCCGCGTCGTCGCTCCGGCGGCTGACCAATCGGCCGTGGCGACCGGAGAGTTCCGGCGGGCGCTTCAGATATTGATGAACCTGGTCGGCAATGCGGTGCGCTATGCGCCCGAGGACAGCGAAGTGCGGATCGAGACAGGCCGCGATGACGGCTTTGCCTGGATTGCGGTGATGGACCAGGGCGAGGGCGTTCCCGAAGGCAGCCGGGAGCGGATATTCCATAAGTTCGAGCGGCTGGGCCGCAGTGATTCGGGCGGAAGTGGCCTGGGCCTCTATATTTCACGCAGGCTCGCGCTGGCGATGGGTGGGGATATTCGTATTGATGACGCGCCGGGCGGCGGCGCCCGGTTCACCCTGACGCTGCCCACCAACAGCGGCTAGTCCAAGCAAAAGAAACGGCGCCCGGTGAGGCGCCGTTCTTCTTGATACCGTTAAAATCTGGATCAGCGCTGGCTGACGGGGACGTAATCCCGTTCTGCCGGGCCGGTATAGAGCTGGCGCGGGCGGCCGATTTTCTGCGCTGGGTCCGAAATCATCTCGTTCCACTGGGCGACCCAACCCACGGTGCGGGCGAGGGCGAAAAGAACGGTGAACATCTCGGTCGGGAAGCCGATTGCCGAGAGGATCACGCCCGAATAGAAATCGACATTCGGATAGAGCTTCTTTTCGATGAAGTAAGGATCGTTGAGCGCGATCTGCTCCAACTCCTTCGCGACGTCGAAGATGGGATCGGTAACGCCCAGCTTTGCCAGAACGTCCTTCGCGGTCTTTTGCATGACGGTCGCGCGCGGATCGTAATTTTTATATACGCGGTGGCCGAAGCCCATCAGGCGGAACGGATCGTCCTTGTTCTTGGCGCGGGCGATATATTCCGGGATGCGATCGACGGTGCCGATTTCCCGCAGCATGTTGAGCGCGGCTTCATTCGCGCCGCCATGCGCCGGGCCCCAGAGGCATGCGATGCCGGCCGCGATGCAGGCGAAGGGATTGGCTCCCGAGGAACCCGCGAGACGCACGGTCGAGGTGGAAGCATTTTGTTCATGGTCGGCATGGAGAATGAAGATCTTGTCCATCGCATCCACGACCACCGGATCGGGTTCATATTCCTCGGCCGGGACGGAGAATGTCATGCGCAGGAAATTGGCGGTGTAGCTTAGGTCGTTGCGCGGGTAGACGAAGGGCTGGCCCACCGAAAATTTGTACGCCATGGCCGCGATCGTGGGCATCTTGGCGATCAGGCGGTGGCTGGCGATCTTGCGCTGTTCCGGATCGTTGATGTCCGTCGAATCATGGTAGAAAGCTGAAAGCGCGCCAACGACGCCGCACATGATCGCCATCGGGTGCGCGTCGCGACGGAAGCCGCGATAGAAGGTCGTCAGCTGTTCATGCACCATAGTATGGCGCGAGATGGTGTAGGTGAAGTCTTCCAGTTCCTTCTTGGACGGCAGTTCGCCGTTCAGCAACAGGTAGCTGACTTCCATGAAGCTGGATTGTTCGGCGAGCTGGCCGATAGGATAGCCGCGGTGCAGCAGCACGCCTTCATCACCATCGATGTAGGTCAGGCCGGAATCGCAGCTGGCGGTCGAAGTGAAGCCCGGATCATAAGTGAACATGCCGGTGTTTGCGTAGAGCTTACGGACGTCAATGACCTTGGGGCCGACCGAACCATTGAGGATGCCATAATCCTTGGCATCACCATCGACCGTCAAAGTCGCAATATTGTCCGACATCTCGTTCTCCTTAACTACCATCAGCTGGCGATGCCGTTTCGGGCATCTGCAAGCCGCTCCAAGCTTTTGTCTTTTCCAAGGAGGAAAAGGACATCAAAAATCCCTGGCGAAACCGTGCGACCGGTCAGCGCCGCGCGAAGCGGCTGGGCGACTTTGCCCAACCCCAGACCGGCATCCTCTGCGACGCGGCGGATCGCATCCTCAATCGCTTCGACGGTCCAGGATTGGACAGCATCGAGAGCGTCGGCTGTCTTGCCCAACAGCTCGCGCGCCGAGTCGTCTAGCAGAGCAAGGGCCTTCTCGTCAAAATCCAGCGGGCAATTTTTAAACAGAAACTCCGCGCCTTCGGCAATTTCGTTAAGCGTCTTGGCGCGGGGCTTCAGCGAGGGGATCGCCTGGGTAAGCAGTGCTTCGGAGTTGTCCGGCAGGGTTGCCGCCAAGCGCGCGGAAATTCGGGGCAGCACCAGCGCGGCGAGGCGGGCGTCGTCAGCCTCACGCAGATAGAAGGCGTTGAGATTTTCCAGCTTCTTTATGTCGAAGCGGGAAGGTGATCGGCCGACGCCCGAAATGTCGAACAGCTCGATAGCGCGATCGCGAGAGATCGTCTCTTCGTCGCCATATCCCCAACCAAGACGCAGTAGATAGTTCAGGACCGCTTCGGGAAGCATGCCCATTTCGTCGCGATAGGCATCCACGCCCAGGGCGCCGTGGCGCTTTGACAGCTTTGCGCCATCCGACCCGTGGATCAGCGGGATATGCGCGTAGATCGGCTCTTCCCAGCCCATGGCCTTTATAATGCCGAGTTGCCGGAAAGCATTGTTGAGATGATCGTCGCCCCGGATCACATGGGTAACGCCCATGTCATGATCATCTACCACCACGGCGAGCATATAGGTGGGCGTCCCGTCGGAGCGGAGCAGGATCATGTCGTCAAGCTCTGCATTCTGCACGACGACGCGCCCCTGCACTGCGTCCTCGATCACCGTTTCACCTTCGCGAGGCGCTTTGAGGCGGATGACGAAGGGCGCGCCTGCGGGCGCTTCGGCAGGATCGCGGTCGCGCCAGCGCCCGTCATAGCGCATCGGCTGCTTGGCGGCGCGTTGTTGTTCGCGCAGCTCAGAAAGCTCTTCGGGCGTTGCGTAGCAGCGATAGGCATGCCCGCCCGCCAGCAGTTGATTGGCGACTTCGGCATGACGCTGCGAGCGTTCGAACTGGAACACGGCGGGCTCATCGCCGGCAAGGCCAAGCCATTCGAGACCGTCGAAGATCGCGGCAACCGCTTCTTCTGTTGAGCGTGCGCGATCGGTATCTTCGATGCGCAACAGGAACTTGCCGCCATGGTGACGGGCGAATAACCAGTTGAACAAAGCGGTGCGCGCGCCGCCGATATGAAGGAAACCCGTGGGCGATGGCGCAAAACGGGTTACGACTTGCTTGTTCAAACCCGTTGCACTCACAGTCCTATTCCCCGACATCCGCCTTGCTCATTCATGAACGCGACGCCCCCTAGCATGGCTTTTGAGCCACGACAAACCTCCGTCTGCCGGAATATCAGGCGTGCGGGGGAAGGGCTTTTCGCGCGGCTGGAGCGGGGACTTGAAGCGGAGCGAGAACAGCTCGGCCTGTGGGTTCCCGTAGCAGTGGGAATCGGCATTGCAGCTTGGCTATCTCTTTCTAACAGACTGGAATGGCTTGCTTTCTGTTGCGGTGCGGTAGCTTTGGCGACTGGCGGATTGGCCCTGCCGGTTGGCGCGCGCCTGCGTCAGATGCTGGTGTTGGCGGGCTTGCTGGCCTGTGCAGGCTGCCTGTTGATATGGGGTAAAGCGACCATCTTTGGCGCACCGCCCCTGCCGAGGGCGGTCTTTCTGGAGGTTACAGGTGAGGTCATGGCCGTCAACGCCGTGCCCGCGCAGCAATTGAGTCGCGTGTCGATCCGTCCGATCGAGCCGGTAGCTCTACCCCCTTTGATCAGGGTAAATATCGCCGCAGCCGATATGCCCGCGGGCATTGGGCGAGGCGCCATCATCCGGTTTCGAACGCGCTTGATGCCGCCCGCACCAGCCAGCCTGCCAGGCGGCTATGATTTCGCGCGCCGCGCCTATTTCCAGGGAATAGGGGCCACAGGCCGTGCGCTGAAGCCGATCGCGGTGCTCAGGCCCTCGGAGGAAGCGCCGCCGCTGCGCAACCGCTTGTTCGCGCACATATTGCAACAGGCGGACGGCGATGGCGCTGGCATTGCGGCTGCCCTGGCGACCGGGGATCAGGGCGCCATCGCCGAGGAGGATGCAGAGGCGATGCGCCGTAGCGGCCTTGCCCATCTGCTCTCGATCAGCGGTCTGCATGTTACGGCGCTGATCGGGGCGGTCATTTTCCTGCTCATGCGGGTCATGGCGCTAAGTCGTCGCGCGGCGCTCAGCTTGCCGCTGATGCTGATTGCGGCAGGGGGCGGCGCGCTGGCGGGTGTCGGCTATACGTTGCTGACGGGGGCGGAGGTGCCGACCGTCCGGTCCTGCGTGGCGGCGCTGCTGGTGCTGGGCGGGCTTGCCCTTGGCCGGGAGGCGATCACTTTGCGCTTGATCGCCGCAGGTGCGCTGGTCGTGTTGTTCTTGTGGCCGGAAGCGCTTGCCGGGCCGAGTTTCCAGATGAGTTTCGGGGCCGTGATCGCACTCGTCGCATTGGGCGAACATCCCCGGTTTCGCGCCTTTGCGGCGGTGCGGGAGGAAAGCGCGCTGCGCAAGTTCGGGCGATCAGTTGCGATATTGTTGTTTTCCGGGTTCGCGGTCGAACTGGCGCTGGCGCCCATTGCGCTTTTTCATTTTCACAAGGCGGGGATGATGGGCGCATTTGCAAATCTGATCGCCATTCCCCTGACCACTTTTGTCGTCATGCCACTGGAAGCACTGGCGCTGTTGCTGGACGTCGTCGGTCTGGGCGCTCCGGCCTGGTGGCTGGCCAGCCGGGCTCTCGGATTATTGCTGTGGATAGCGCATGCGGTGGCGGCGAGCCCGTGGGCGGTCGTTACCGCGCCGGTGGTGCCCAACGCTGTCTTTGGCATGATTGTGTTGGGTGGGCTATGCTGTCTGTTATGGCGAGGTCGTTGGCGTTGGATCGGACTGGCGCCGGTCGCGATCGGGATTGTGATCATCGTGACGACGTCCCCACCGGAGATTCTCGTTACCGCTGATGGACGCCATGTGGCGGTCCGGAGCGCAGACGGCGGCATGGCCATCCTGCGGGATCGGGCGGGCGATTATGTGCGGGACATGATGGCGGAAAGCGCGGGGTATGACGGCGCTCTTGCCGCGATGGCGGATTTGCCAGAAGCCAGTTGCTCAAGGGATCTCTGCATGGTCGCCCTATCGGCAGGCGGTCGGGTTTGGCGGCTGCTCGTAACACGAACCGGCGACTTGGTGCCGAAATCGACGCTGGCAGGGGACTGCGCCCGTGCGGATATTGTTGTCGCCGATCGCCGCCTGCCGTCATGGTGTCGTCCGCGCTGGTTGAAGGCTGACCGGCGGCTGCTGGCGCGGACAGGCGGGCTTGCTATCGATCTGGACGAGGGCAAGGTGCGGGCCGCGAAAGTTGCCGGCGACGCGCACCCCTGGATCGCTCGACCTTCGGAACGATGGCCCCGCCGCCGTTCCGATTAGTTGTAGCGGCGCAGCAATCCCGCCAGCTTGCCCTGAATGCGCACTTGCCGCGTGTCATAGATTTGCGGTTCGTAGACGCTGTTGGCCGGATCGAGCCGAACCTTCGGCCCTTCGCGATGGAAATATTTGAGCGTAGCTTCGCTATCTTCAATCAAGGCAACGACGATCTGTCCTTCGCGCGCAACCTCGGTCTTTTGGATCAGGGCGAAGTCGCCATCCAGAATACCCGCCTCGATCATGGAGTCGCCCGAGACTTCAAGCGCGTAATGATCGCCAGCGCCGAGCAGCGCGGCGGGGACGGACAGCATATTCTGTCCCTCCATCGCCTCTATCGGAACGCCGGCAGCGATCCTGCCGTGAAGCGGGATTTCAATCACGTCATTCGCGGCGATCGGTGGTCTCGACGCCAACTGAGGTTTTGGCGGGACCACGATCTTGGGCGCACGATGCATCGCTTCGGGCAGTTTCAGCACCTCCAGCGCGCGCGCGCGATTAGGCAGGCGACGAATAAAGCCGCGCTCTTCCAGTGCATTGATCAGCCGGTGGATGCCGGACTTGGACCGCAGGTCAAGCGCCTCCTTCATTTCCTCGAAGGATGGCGAAACGCCACCTTCCTCCAGCCTGTTTTGAATGAAGCTGAGCAATTCCTGTTGCTTGGGCGTCAGCATGCCTGCGTGTCCTCCATGGAACGGATGGAGAACACTTAGGAAACGAAAACGGGGAAGTCAAGCAGGCTTACGCCGAGCGTAACGAAAGGAACGGACCTGCCGCCCGGCCGTTTATTCGCCGCCTTCCCAAAGAGGGTGAATAGGAGAGTAACATGCCTAATCAGAACGACAAGGACAGCAGTCAGCGCCGTCAGCAAGGTGGCGACCGTTCGGACCAGACCGGCCGTCAGCAGCAGCAGGAAAATCGCCAGGGTCAGATGGGCGACGCCCAGAAGAACAAGAGCGATCAAGGCAAGCAGCAGCGCTGAACCAGCGTCCGGTTTGCGAATTGGGAGGGGCCGCGATGCGGCCCCTTTCTCATGCGTGAAGCGAAATGACGGCCACCTGGTCGCCGACCGCCGCTGGAGCAGAGCCTGCGGTGCGTACGATGAGGCTGTCCGCCCGGGCCAAGGCGGCGGTCGCTGCGCTGTCCTGCGATGTGACCGCAATCAATCCATCGCCGGTGCGGAAGGCGCGGAGATAATCATCGCGTTCGCCGGTAGCTGGCAGGGGCGCGGCCAAAGTGGCGCTGGCGATGCGTGGCAGTGGATCGGCAGCGCCCGCCATGTGCCGGACGAGGGGTAGCAGAAAGAGGGTCGCCGTCACAAAGGCGGAAACCGGGTTGCCGGGCAGTCCGAGGAAAATGGCGTCGCGCAGCTTCCCTGCCATCAGCGGCTTTCCCGGACGCATGCGGATCTTCCAGAAATCGAGATCACCCCCCGCGGCGGCGAAGGCGGGGCGAACAAGATCGTGATCGCCTACCGATGCGCCACCTGTGGAGACGATGATGTCCGCCTGACTGGCTCGCTCCAGCGACTGTATCATCAGATCGAGATCGTCTGGCACGATGCCGATGTCGAGAATTTCGCAGCCCAGGGCGCCGAGCATCGCGCCCAGCATGGGCCCGTTTGACGAGGGCAGGCGGCCGGGCGGTGTCGGCGCGCCCGGCGGCACAAGTTCATTACCGGTGGAGATCAGCGCCACGCGCGGGCGGGCGCCCACCGGCAGGCTGCCATGACCGCCCAGAACGGCCAGCGCAATCTGCGCCGGGCCCAACGCAGCGCCTGCCGTCAGAAGCTGCTGGCCCTTGTGAAAGTCGGAAGCTGCTGGCCGGACATTGCGCCCCACCGACAAGCCGGGCCCGCGTGCATGGAGAAGGCCCTCCTCAAGGTCGGCATCTTCCTGGATAAGGACGGTGTCTGCGCCCGGTGGCAGTGGAGCGCCCGTGAAGATTCGGGCGCTTTCGCCCGCAGCCAGGGGGAGGGGGAGGCCGCCGCCTGCTATGCTTTCGGCCGTGACGCGCCAGGGGCCGGGCCATTCACTGGCACGGATGGCGTAGCCGTCCATGGCGGAAAGGTCGGCCCAAGGCTGATCGCGCAGGGCATGGATATCGCGGGCGAGCCAGCGTCCAGCGCACGCGGAAGCAGGCACATCCTCGGCGGCAAGGCGATCTCCGAGCGCCAGCAGGCGTGCCTGTGCCTCCGCGACCGGGAGCAGGCTCATGCCGCGCGCCAGTCGCCCGACTTGCCGCCGGACTTGGCGAGCAACCGCACATCGCCGATGATCATGCCCTTATCCAGCGCCTTGGCCATGTCGTAGATGGTAAGGAGCGCAACCGATGTGGCGGTGAGCGCCTCCATCTCCACACCGGTCTGTCCGGCGGTTCTGGCGGTCGCGGTTGCGGTGACGCCAGCGGGTTCAAGGTCGAAGTCGATGTTGACAGAGCTTAGCGCGATGGGATGACAAAGGGGAATGAGGTCGGCGGTGCGCTTGGCGGCCATAATCCCCGCCACCCGGGCAACCGCGAGGACGTCGCCCTTTTTGACAAGACCCTGCGCTATGGCGGCGGCGGCTTCATTGCTCATCGCGATATGGCCCGTGGCGACGGCCTCGCGGCTCGTCACTGCCTTGGCCGACACATCGACCATGCGGGCAGATCCATCCTCATCAAGATGTGTGAGATTGGTCATTTGTCGGTAAGAAGCGTGCGGGTCGCGGCTTCCACGTCAGGCTGCCGCATCAGGCTTTCGCCGACCAGGAAACAGCGGACGCCATGATCCGACATGGCGACCAGATCGGCATGGCTGCCAAGGCCGCTTTCGGCGACGAAGGTGCAGCCTTCGGGCGCGTGGGCGACCAGTTCGTAGGTGCGCGCGAAATCTACGCTGAAGTCACGCAGGTCGCGATTGTTTACGCCGATGAGACGTGAGCGCAGCTTGAGTGCGCGCTCAAGCTCGCTGGCGTCATGCACTTCGACAAGGGCGTCCATGCCCAGGCCGAGCGCGGCGTCCTCAATCTCCTCCATCTGCCCGTCGTCCAGGGCGGCAACGATGATGAGGATGGCGTCTGCGCCCAGCGAGCGGCTTTCCAGCACCTGCCATGGGTCAACCATGAAATCCTTGCGCAGGACGGGCAACGAGCAGGCCGAGCGGGCGGCCATCAGATAGTCGTCATGACCCTGGAAATAGGGTTCGTCAGTCAGGACCGACAGGCATGCCGCGCCCGCAGCGGCATAGGCTTGCGCATGGGCCGGAGGATCAAAATTTTCGCGGATAAGCCCCTTGGACGGGCTCGCCTTCTTGATTTCCGCGATGAGGCCGAAGCCGGAGCGGGCGGCGCTGTCCAGTGCCTGCCGAAAGCCGCGTGGCGGCGTCTGTTCGGCGGCGCGGGCGTGAAGGGTGGACACGGTGATCGCAGCCTTGCGGCGTGCTACCTCCTCCCGCTTCGTGTCGCAGATTTCGATGAGCTTGTTGGTCATTAATAGGCAATCCAGCAATTGAGCAGCGCATTGGCAAGCCCGCGATCAATGGTTTCGGCCGCTTCTTCGACGCCTTCACGCAGGTCGGCAACGGCGTCAGCCACCACGAGCGCGGCGGCGGCGTTGAGCAGCACTGCATCGCGATACGGGCCTTCCTCCCCTTGGAGCAGCGCGCGAAGCGCGGCGGCGTTGTGGGCCGGGTCGCCGCCCCGGATCGCCTCGACGGGGTGGGTGGGAAGTCCGGCGTCCGTAGATGTGATGCGGCGCATGGCGACAAGGCCCTGTGCGGTGACCTCGGCCACGTCATTGCCACCTGCGAGCGACAGCTCGTCCAGCCCTTCATCGCCGGAGACGATCATTGCGCGATCGACCCCCAGGTCGGCGATCGCTTCGGCATAGATCGGGACATAGGCCGGGCGGGCGATGCCGACGAGCTGGCGGCGGACCCCCGCTGGATTCGCAAGCGGGCCCATCAGGTTGAAGATGGTGCGCTGGCCAATCGCCTTGCGGATCGGGCCGAAGCGTTTGAGCGCCGGGTGATGTTTTTGCGCGAACAGGAAACAGATGCCGAGATCGGCTAGCGTTTCCTCGGCGGTTTCGGCGGCGCGATCAAGGTTGAGGCCAAGAGCTTCGAGCGTGTCCGCCGCCCCAGCCTTGGACGAGGCGGCGCGATTGCCATGCTTGGCGACCGGCGTTCCCGCCGCCGCGACCACGAGCGACACGGCGGTCGAGACGTTGAGCGTATGATGGCCATCGCCGCCAGTGCCGCATACGTCGATGGCGCCGGCGGGGGCGGCGACCGGGATCATGCGCGCGCGCATGGCGCGGGCGGCGGCGGCGATCTCGATCGCGCTTTCGCCCCGGTGCGCCATGGTTAGAAGGAAGGTGGCGATGTCCGCTTCGGCCAGATCGGCGTCGAACAGCATATCGAAGGCGCGGGCGGCCTCGGGAGCGCTCAGCGGCGTTGCGGGATCGGGCAGGCGGGTCATCGCCTGTGCCTTAATCAATCTGCGCTGCTTGAGTCGAGGGTTTCAACACGCTCAGCCCCGCCGCGCGGCGAAAATCTCAATCATGCATCGGGGAAGAGCGGTAATCAGGCGGCTACCCGCTTTCGCACCGGAATGCCCGCAATACGCATGAAGTTGGCCAGCATTTCATGGCCATATTCGGTCGCAATGCTCTCCGGATGGAACTGGACCGAGTGGATCGGCAGGCTCTGGTGACGGAAACCCATGACTGAGCCATCCTCGCTGGTCGCGTTGACGACGAGGCTTTGCGGAATGTCCTCGACGATAAGCGAATGATAGCGCGTGGCGGTAAAGGGCGAAGGGATGCCTTCAAACAGGCCAGTGCCGTCATGGGTGACAGGCGATGTCTTGCCATGCATCAGGCCGCCACGCACGACCCGACCGCCGAAATGCTGGCCAATCGCCTGATGGCCGAGGCACACACCGAGCAGCGGCGTCCCCGCATCCGCGCAGGCGCCTACAAGCTCCAGGCTGACGCCCGCTTCATTGGGTGTGCAGGGACCGGGCGACAGCAGAAAGGCGCTGGCGCCGCTGGACATGGCTTGTCCCGCCGAAATGGCGTCGTTGCGGACCACTTCCACCTCTGCGCCCAATTCCATCAGATAGTGGACGAGGTTCCAGGTGAAGCTGTCGTAATTGTCTATGACGAGGATCATGGGGTGGAGGCTATAGTGCGCCAGATGCGCGCGGCCAACGAGAATCGGCGCGGGCGGCGTTCGGCTTCCCGCTGTCGCCCAAGAATGAGGTGAGTGCCGGAACCGACAGCGCCGTCAGCCGCTTCATGAGCATATTTGTTCGTGAGGAGGATGGAAATGGCCAAAGCCGAATTTACTGACGCGATTGCCCTGCTGAAAGCTGACCACCGGAAGGTCGAGGACCTGTTCGAGCAGTTCGAAAAAGCCAAGGCGGCAAGCCGCAAGCAGGACATCGCGCATCAGATCTGCACCGAGCTGAAAATCCACACGATGATCGAGGAAGAGATTTTCTATCCGACCTTTCGTGGCAAGATAGAGGATGACACGCTGGACGAAGCCTATGTCGAGCATGATGGTGCGAAATTGCTGGTGAATGACATCGAGGCGGGGTCGCCTGAGGATGATTTCTACGATGCCAAGGTGACCGTGCTGTCTGAAGAGATCAAGCACCATGTGAAGGAGGAGGAGCAGCCGTCAGAGGGCATGTTCGCCCAGTGCCGCAAGACGGATGTAGACCTGGTTGAATTGCGTGATCGGATGATGGCCCGCAAGGAGGAACTGATGGCGCAGGCCAAGGCCAGCGGACTGCCGGCAGCCCAGCCACGGACCGTCAATCAGGTGCCCGCCTGACCAGCTTGAAAAAGCCAGCGCATTATCCCATATGCGCTGGTGCCGGGTTCGCCCGGCTATGGTGATAAATCGTATCGTGCAATAGGCGCAGCGGACCCGGGGGCAGTACCCGGCGGCTCCACCACATGTCCCGCACTGCCGGGGCGTCTGATGGGGCCGAACTAGGATCGACGTGTGTTGAAAAGCGAATGCCTTCACCCGGCCTGAGTACGCCGTAAAAAGGTTCGAAACCTACAAGTGCCAACGATAACGAGGCTCTTGCTCTTGCTGCGTAATTGATGGCCTCACGGCCGGACATTACTCAAAAAGAACGCGGTTGAACCCACCGGGCAACAGAAGGGAATTCAGCGGCTTCCGGAGGAGCCGGGCAACAGAATCCTCCGGACCCTTCCTATATCAATGATCGCGCGCTTCGGCTTTCCGGCGGGACAGCGGGACGTTGTCCATTCGACTCGTCCCGGGGATTCGACTCGGGTCCATATCTCCGAGACCATTCAATTACAGTTTTATGACACTAAAAAGAATTTATCTTAATCAATTGTTTTAAAAGGAATAAAAAACCTTTTCGAATGCTCTTCCTGATCTTGTCCCAATGTCATCATAGTGAAATAATCATCGCTACATTGGAGAGTTTTTTTCGGGAGAAACGGGATGGTGAAGGGCGCTGTAGCCATGGGCTTGATACTGGCTTCGATTGCATCGGCTCCGGCTTTGGCCGCGTCGGATGAAGTCGTTGTTGTGGGTGTCCCGGATGGCGAGCTTGCCGCTGCTTCCCTGTTGGCCGGACGTTATGAAAAAGCGGCTGACCGTTTGGCCGCCGCCTGGCCGGATGGCGCGAACGATCCAGCGCGGCTCATAAACCTTGGTAACGCATATGTCGGCCTGGGTCGAATGAAGGATGCGCGCGAGGCTTATGTCGCTGCTCGCTTTGCACCGGACTCGGCGCTGCTGCTGGCTAACGGTGCGGAAGCCTCTTCGCGGGAAGTCGCCCGTCGTGCGCTTGGCCGACTTGAGGCGAGCTACGCGATGCGCTGAGGCGAGTTTTTCGATTGTAGCCGAAAGGGGTGTCGTTCGGGGGAGCGGCGCCCCATTTTCGTACATGAAACGCCCGAATGTCACCGAACTGGCACAAAAGTCTCAAAAATGTAATTTTCTAGTCACGCATTCGTCACTGAAACAAAATGTCCCTGTCATTTGCCACCCCTAGCTGCGGCCATCGAGGGCGACAGGGGGCGTTGTCCGATTCGTAATTCCCCTGCGCTCCGCATCCTATCACAAACCGGCAGTAGCCGGAGCGGAGACGACATGGCCAAGATGAACCGTATCACTACCATTCTTCTGGCGGGTTGCGCCAGCGCGGCGCTGAGCGCGTGCGGCGCGGATGACATTGCTTCGCCCGGCGAGGGGACGATCGTCCTGCCCGCGCCGACGCCGAGCCCGAGCCCAACGCCAACCCCGACACCAACGCCTACTCCGGGTCAGGTGACGGCAGCTGCGAACTGCCCGACCATTCCGGGCGCCGTTCAGCTGACCAACCGCGGCACGATTTCCGACAACAATGGCAACAGCTGGCGCAACTGCGGTTTCCCCGCGCGCTTCACTGAAACCACGACGATCCCCAAGGTCGCCGGTGTGATCTATTCGCTGCCGGGCCGTGTAGATGTCGGCACCGACCAGGGGGCCGCCAGCACCAACACCGAAGTTACGTTGAACGTCGATCCCGGCGTCGTCGTTTTTGCGTCCACGGGCAATGCCTATCTGGCCGTCAATCGCGGCAACCGTATCAATGCGGTCGGCACCGCATCGCAGCCGATCATCTTCACCAGCGAATCCAATGTTCTTGGTACAGCCAATGACCAGACATCGCAGCAGTGGGGCGGCGTTGTTCTCCTCGGACGTGCACGCATAACCGACTGTCTGGCTCCCGGCGCAGCGCCCGGCACCGCCGCCTGCGAACGCGACACGGAAGGCAGCAGCGGCGCGCTTTATGGCGGCGCGAACGATGCCGATAATTCCGGCCGCATGTCCTACGTTCAAATTCGCTATTCGGGCTTTGCCCTGGCTGGCGGCAGCGAGCTGCAGGGCCTTACCCCGTCGGGCGTCGGTTCCGGCACGCAGCTGGACCACATCCAGGTTCACAACAGCTCGGACGACGGCATCGAAGCGTTTGGCGGCAACGTCCACTTCAAGCATCTGGTCCTGACCGGCAACGAAGACGATAATTTCGACTCCGACGTCGGCTATCGCGGTACGGTTCAATATGTCATCAGCGCCCAGCGCGCGAACAACGACATCGGTGACGGCTTCCTAGAAACCGACTCCAATGGCGGAGCCGAGGCCAACAACAGCGAAGACGCGCTGCCCCGCCAGTATCTGAAGATTGCGAACTTCACCTACATTCATCGTTCGACCACGGGCAGCAATGGCGCGGCCATGCTGCTGCGCGGCGGTGCGGACCTGACGCTGGTGAACGGCCTGATCGTTGCTCCGACCAACAGCTGCCTGCGCATCGACAGCACGACCACCGTACGTGACGCCGACACTGCGCTGCAGGATGCTGGCAAGCCGCGCTACATCTCTGTGGCGATGCAGTGCAACAGCACGCCTTACAAGGGCAGCCGTGGCGTAGACGCAGCAACGGTCCAGTCGATCTTCGAAGCGGGTCCGAACAGCACCATCAGCTACACCCCGTCGCTGACGAGCCTGTTCATCAACGGCGCAACGGAAACCGCGCTGACGGCGATCGATCCCAAGACGATCGACAGCGCATTCGACACGACCAACTATGTCGGCGCGGTGAAGGACAGCAACGACACCTGGTACGCCGGCTGGACCTGCAACTCGGTGACCGCCAGCTTTGGCAGCGCCAGCGGCAGCTGCACGGCCATCCCGACGACCTGATCGGACCTGACCTCAACAGGGGCGGGGGAGCGGCAAATGCGCTTCCCCGCCTTCTTTGCACCTTTCTAATTTCCCAAAGGGGGACCTTTAGCCATGTCGAAGCCGCTCAGCCTGGCGCGCATGCTCCTGATTACATCCGCATTGTCCGCCCCGGCGGCGATGGCGCAAACCGCACCTGACAACGCGCCAACGTCGGGCGTGCCGAGCGCTTCGGAAGAAGCGGACGCGCAGACCGGCAACGTCGATGTGTCGATCCCCGGATCGGACATCATCGTCACTGGCCGCCGCACCAGCAATGTGTCGCAGGCTGCGCCGCAGGTGGTGAACATTCTTTCCGCCGCTGACATCAAGCGCACGGGCGAAGGCGACATCGCCGGGTCGCTTCAGCGCGTGACAGGACTGTCAGTCGCCTCGGGCGGTTTCGTCTATGTCCGTGGTCTTGGCGACCGCTATTCGCTGGCGCTGCTGAACGGTTCGCCTCTGCCAAGCCCTGAGCCGCTCAAGCGTGTGGTGCCGCTCGACATCTTCCCGACCAGCGTGATCGCATCGACGCTGGTGCAGAAGAGCTTTTCGGCTAATTTCCCCGGAGAATTCGGCGGTGGCGTCATCAACCTGACGACCAAGGCGATACCGGTCGAAAGCTATCTTGAAATCGGACTGGGCAGTTCGGCCAATACCGAAACGTCGGGGCAGCTTGGCTACACCCACTATGGCGCCAAGTCGGACTGGACCGGCTTTGATGATGGCACGCGCGATGTGCCGCCATTGCTGCAACAGGCTTTCAACAGCGGGGTGCCGTTTTCCGACATGGCGCGCGCCGACTTGCGTGGCATCGCCATGCAGTTCCAGAACAGCGATACGTCGGTCGTGCAGCGCACCAATAGCCTGCCGTTCAATTTTTCCGCGTCGCTGAATGGTGGCACCGCCTTTGATATAGGCAGCGATGGGCGTCTGGGTATCCTGGCGACCGCGTCCTACAATAATAAATGGCGCACGCGCGACACGTTGCAGCAGGCTTCGTTGGACGTTGCGAATGGTGCTGGCCGGAACAACCAGCAGATCAGCACCGAGAATCAGGTGACCGTCAACGGCCTGTTGGGCGTCGGCCTGGAATTGGGCGACCAGAAGCTGCGTTGGACCAACATCTATATCCGTGACACTCTTAAGCGCAGCGCGCTGGCGATCGGCCAGAATGACGGGCTGATCCAGGGCGCGGACTATCTGACGCAGCAGACTGCATGGTACGAGCGTCAGTTGATCGACACGCAGTTTGCGGGCGAGTTCAAGCTGGGCGACCTGAGCCTGGATGTGCGGGGCAGCTACGCCAATTCGCAACGAGAGGCGCCCTATGAGCGGGAATTCGTCTACGTCCGCACCAATGTCGATACGGCCATCGATCCGGTTGGCGACCGCTTCGTCAACGCGCTCAACCGTCAGCGCGGCGATGCTTCGGTAACGTTCAGCGACCTGAATGAAGATTTGTGGTCTGCGGGCGTGGATCTCAGCTACAAATTCTCGCCTGACCTGTCGGCGACCATTGGTTATGCATTCAGTGACACGAAGCGAACGTCGTCGCGCTATGAACTGCATTTCGATGCCGTCAACCTGCCGCTCGCGGTGCAGCAACTGCGCCCCGACTATCTGCTGTCGGATGCGTCGATCCAACTGTATGATATTGGCCTGCTGGAATTTTCCGGCAATTATCCGGTTTACGACGCCGCGCTGCGGACCCATGCGGGCTACGCGCAGGTGAAAGCGTCGGTGTTGCCGGGCCTGTCCTTCGACGCAGGTGTGCGTTTCGAAAAGGGTCGCCAGTCTGTGACGGGCGTGGATGTGTATGACACCGGCATCACGCCGTTCAATCAGATCCGCAAGGAATATTGGCTGCCTGCCGCTACGATCACGCTGGAAGCGGCGAAGGGTCTTCAGTTCCGCCTGAGCGGTTCCAAGACGATTGCGCGGCCTCAATTCCGCGAGCTGATTGCGCAGCCATTCCTCGATCCTGAATCGAACCGCTTCTATCGCGGTAACCCCTTCCTGCAGGACAGCGAATTGTGGAACGCCGACCTGCGTGCGGAATGGTATATGGGGCGTGACGAGCGGTTGACGGCGGCAGCCTTCTACAAGAAGATCAAGAACCCGATCGAAACCTATACGACGATCACCGACACCTACACGGTGACGACCAGCTTCGCCAATGCTCCGGAAGCTACACTGTACGGGTTTGAAGTTGAGACGCAGAAATATCTGCCCCTCGACGGCTGGTCGGACAGTGATTTCTTCCAGAGCCGCCGGATCGTGCTGATCGGCAACTACACCTATACCCAGTCGGAGTTGAAGGTCGGGGCAGGCGATACGACCATCCCCTACAGCTACACGACCGGACCTTTGCCAGCCGCGTCGGACTTCTTCCAGGATGGCGTGCCGTTGACCGGACAGTCGGACCATCTGGTCAACTTGCAGATCGGTCTGGAGGATACGGACAAGCTGTCGCAGCAGACGCTGCTGTTGACCTACGCCAGTCCGCGCGTCACCAGCCGTGGTCCAAACCTGCAGCCGGACATCAAGGAAAAGCCGGGCGTCACGCTGGACTTCGTCGCGCGGCAGGGGGTGACTTTGCCGGGCCGCGTTAACAGCGAGTTCAAGTTCGAGGTCCGCAACATCTTGGGTCGCAAGTTCCAGGAGTTCCAGGAACTGGACGGAAACAAGGTGTTCTATAACCGGTACAAGATCGGCACGACCATTTCGGCTTCTCTGACGGTCGCGTTCTGATCGACTTGTTTGTCGATAAGAGGGCCGGCTCGCGTCAAGCGGGTCGGCCTTTTTGCTTGCTGATTCGCTCGCTCGACCGGGATATGCTAGGTGACCGCTAAAAGGCGGAGACGGCCCCGGTGAAGCAGGAAGTCGAGCTGAAGTTGGAGTTGCCGCGAGGCGCGGTGGACGCCTTTGAGCGTTCGGCGGTGTTGCCCTCCCAAGGGGGCAGGGCAATGCTGGAGGCGGTCTATTTCGACACGCCCGATAAGCAGCTTCAGGCGCTGGGCTATACGCTGCGCATACGCCGCTCGGGGGATGAGCGCATCCAGACCGTGAAGGCCGATCAAGGCGAAACCGGCGGTGGATTGTTCGCGCGGGCGGAATGGGAAATGCCGGTCGCGCAGGATGAACCCGTACTCGATACACGCACGCCCATTGCTGCGGCGCTCGGCGAAGCGGCAGGCACAATCGCGCCTGTATTCCATGTCAATGTCGAGCGACGGACCTGGCTGATCAGCGAGGGTCGCGCCAAGACCGAGCTGGTGTTCGACCAAGGGATGGTGCGCGCAGGCGATCGGCAAGCGCCGATCTGCGAGATCGAGCTGGAGCGCAAGGCTGGCGAACCTGCCGCGCTGTTCGCGTTGGCGCGGCGCATCGAATCGGTGGCGCCGGTGCGGTTGGGCGTGGCCGCGAAATCCGAGCGGGGCTACCGGCTGCTGGAGGCCGCCTCCGCCTGTTTCAAGGCCGAAAAAGTGTCGTTGAAGGCCGGGGCGCGCGCAGTTGACGCGTTCCAGACTATCGCCCGGGCGTGCGTGCGGCATTATCGGCGGAACGAGGACCTGCTGCTCGATAATTATGATCCGCAGGCGCTGCATCAGACACGGGTGGCGGTGCGGCGGCTGCGATCGGCGCTGACGCTGTTCAAGCCAATGCTTGCCGAGGCGGATGTTACCCGCTTCCAGGATGAGTTGCGCTGGTTGGCGCAGCTGTTGGGCGAGGCGCGCGATCTGGACGTACTGATCCAGCGCACCGAGGCAGGGCAGCTTCATGACAGGATCCATGAGGTGCGCGGACCAGTTCATGCCGAGGTTGTCGAAGCACTCGATTCCCGGCGTGTGCG
Organism: Sphingobium herbicidovorans; assembly: GCF_002080435.1. Taxonomy (NCBI): domain Bacteria; kingdom Pseudomonadati; phylum Pseudomonadota; class Alphaproteobacteria; order Sphingomonadales; family Sphingobiaceae; genus Sphingobium; species Sphingobium herbicidovorans. The sequence continues at coordinate 2,834,235 of NZ_CP020538.1, forward strand.
CGGCATGATCATCGACATTGTGGAATGGCTGACCGTTGGTGCTGGAAAAGCGGACGCGGATAGGCAGCAGCTGCGCGACGAACCTGCGGAACAGTTTGCGGCCCGCCGCTTGCAGCATTTTCATCGCTGGGTGGTGAAGCACGGGCGGCGGATGACGAAGCTGGATGACCAGCGGCGTCATGAAGTCCGGAAAAAGGCAAAGAAGCTGCGCTACGCATCGGAATTTTTCTCCGAACTCTTCGCCGGGACGAAGAAGGAACGGCGGCGATATGTCCGCTACATCGAGACGCTGGAAAAGTTGCAGGATGAACTGGGCGCGCTCAACGATCTGGTCACCATGCCCAGCCTGTTGGCTCGATACGGGCTGACCGACGATGCGGCGATGGTCAAGGGCGGCGGGAGCAAGAAGAAACGCCTCGCCGCTGCCGCTGACGCTCATGAGGAATTGGCGGATGCCAAGCGCTTCTGGCGCTGACGATCAGGCCCAAGGCCGTTCGCGAAACCATTTGGTGATGATGTGTTTGACGCCGCTTCGCACCTTCATGCCGTGATGCAGGCTGGCGCCATTATATTTACCCGGCTCCAGACGGTTGTTCCAGGCGAGTAGCTTGCCGGTTTCGGGCTGGACCGTCTTGCCGATCTTGACGAAGCGCGTTGCTCCCCCAGCGGCGGGCCGGTTGAGATAGACCATCAGCGTCCAGGTGCGGTTGCCCGCGACCGAACAATAACGCTCGAAATCCATACCGCGCGGCTCGAAATAATCAGTGTGCGGCTTGAATTCCTGTCCCACCGCATAACGCTGGCCCTGTATCGGTTCGCCATAGGCGGGGTCGATACCTGCAAAGGCCGCGAGCTTCTCGTCGATCGCGGCGATGAATGGGTCGGCGCGATCCAGATCGCAGGTCTCGCTGGTACGAAAGCCGATATCGCCATTGGCATCGGCGATGGTGGAAGGTCGGCGGATAGCTTCAATCCGGTCTATCAGGCCCGCGCATTCGTCTGGCGTCAGGAAATCGCGCCGGATGAAGAGGGTTAGCTCACGGCTAGGCACGCGTTGCACATGGGGATGCCCGGCGATCCACGCAGGGTCGGCGTCGGTATATCTGGGGACAGGTCGGTCGGGCATGGACAGCCATCAGGTGAGGAGCAGCCCTCTAGCTATCGCCGGACGTTTGAAATGCAAGCGTCGTCGCTTGCGAATTGCTGTTGTCACAGATAGGTCACATGTTTGTCATCCAATAGTAAAAACAGTTTCCTAGCAGGCGCCGGTATCAAGGGGGATCACCAGCTTCATGCGCGTGCCGTTCCGCGACAATATTCAGAGCTTTGGCAGCCGGCTGGCGCCGATCGAATGGCCGCGCGTCATCGAAAAGCTGTTGCTCGGCGTTCTCGCCCTGCAATGCGCGCGACTGGTATGGGCGGTGCTGACGCCGGTCGGCAGCTTTGGGCCATGGGAAGGCAGGCAGGCGCAGTTTCCCAGCGTGGCCGCGCGGCAGGCATTGTTTTCCAGCTTCGATCCGTTTTACCGGGCGGGACCGCAGCAGGCGGCGGGTGGCGGTGTCGTCACTTCGCTGGCGCTGACCGTTTACGGCATCCGGCTGAATGAGGGATCGGGGCTGGGGTCGGCAATCGTCGCTGGTCCAGATGGCGTGCAGAACAGTTTTGCGGTTGGTGAAGAGATATTGCCGGGCGTGGTGCTCAAGGCGGTTGCGTTCGATCATATCACCATCGATCGGGGCGGCGCTGAGGAGCAAGTGTTCCTCGACCAGTCGCAGCCTGCATCTGATGCGCCCGCGCCGGGGGAAGGCGCGCCGCCTGTGCCCGTGACCGGCATCGACAACCCAACGGCGGATGGCTTGAAGCGCGACATCGGCTTTGCGCCACGCATGCAGAATGGCCGTATCACCGGCCTGATCCTGACGGGGCGCGGGCCGACGTTCCAGAATGCCGGGTTCCAGCCCGGCGATATCGTCACCCAGGTCGATGGACAGCCGGTTGGTTCTCCCAGCGATCTTCAGGCGCTGCAGGGCAAGATTGTCCCCGGAGCGCGGATTTCCCTTACTGTCGAGCGTGGCGCGAGCCTTTCGACGATCAACCTAACCCTGCAGGGCCAATGACCAGAAAATTGCTTCTTTCCGCCTCCCTGGCCCTCGTCCTGGCAGCGCCCATCGCTTCGCCGGTGCTGGCGCAGCAGACGCTGAATGTACGAGACGCCGACATCCGCGCGTTTATTCAGGATGCCGCGCGGGTGACCGGGCGGACCTTCATCATCGACAATCGGGTGCAGGGAAAGGTGTCGGTCGTGACCGACCGGCCGCTGTCGCGATCCGAATATTTCGAGATTTTTCTGTCCACCCTGCGTGCGAACGGCTTGGTGGCCGTGCCAGCACCGGGCGGAGCCTATCGCATCCAGCCTGCCGATGGCGCGGCAGGGCAGCCCAGCGTCGTGGGGCGTGGCTCCAATCGCAATCAGTTCGTGACAGAGGTGTTCCGCCTGCGCTCCATCGACGCGGCGAGTGCGCTTGAAACATTGCGGCCGTTGGTGAGCAAGGATGGGTCCGTGACCGCCAACCGCGCCGGTAACAGCGTCGTGGTGGCCGATTATGCGGACAATATCGGCCGTATTCGGCAGGTTTTGGCGCGGATCGATCGAGACACGGCGGCGACGCAGACGGTGACGTTGCGCAATGCGGGCGCGCGCGAGATTGCGACATCGCTTCAGGCGTTGGTGCAGAGCGGCGGGGAGGGCGCGCAGCGGGCGGCGACGATCGTACCGATCGATAGCAGCAACTCCGTCGCAATCCGGGGCGATTCAGGAACGGTCGCTCGCCTGGCGCAGATGGCGCGCGATCTGGACCGGCAGGCGGCGAGCGGGACAGAAATTCGCGTCTACTGGCTGGAACATGCCGATGCGGAAAAGCTGTTGCCGGTGTTGCAGCAACTGGTTGGGCAATCGGCCGGTTCGGCGGTGACGGCTTCGGTCCCTGTGGCGGCGGATGGACCGCCTCCGCCAGCAGCGGCCCCTGCTGCCATGCCGTCCAGCGGATCTTCGGGCAGCGGCATTTCGACGCGCGGGCCGGCGATCGTGACGCGCTATGAAGGCGCAAACGCGATCATCGTCGCAGCAAACAGCGACGTGCAGCGCATGCTGGGCGAGACGATCCGTCAGCTCGACACGCGGCGAGAGCAGGTGCTGGTGGAAGCGATCATCGTCGAAATCAGCGATGCCGCCGCCAAGAAACTGGGCGTTCAGTTCCTGATCGGCAGCACCAAGACAGGCTTTGCCGCTACCAATTATTCCAACGCTTCACCCAATCTGCTGACGATTGCCGGAGCCGTCGCGGCTCGCGAACTTGGAGACAGAACGACAGTCACCGTAGAAAGCAACGGCACGACGACGACGACGACCTCGCGCAACAGCAGCGATCTGGAATCGACGTTGGCGGAGGCCGCGTTCAACAGCCTGACCAGCGCCACCGGTGTTATCGGCGGTCTTGGGACGCAAATTGGCCAGAATGGCATTTTCGGTGCGATCATCAATGCGGTGAAGTCCGATACCGACAGCAATATCCTGTCCACGCCTTCGGTCATGACGCTGGACAATCAGAAGGCGTCGATCCTGGTGGGCCAGCAGGTGCCCATCACCACCGGAGAGGCGCTGAGCCAGAATTTCGATAATCAGTTTCGCACCGTTCAGCGGCAGGATGTCGGCGTCAAGCTGGAGGTGAAGCCGCAGATCAATACCGGCGGCGCGATCAAGCTGTTCCTGAAGCAGGAAGTGTCGAGCGTCGCAGGGCCGGTTTCCAACAGCAGCAGCGACCTCATCATCAACAAGCGTGAGATCGAGACGACTGTGACGGTGGATGATGGCGAGATATTGGCATTGGGCGGCCTGCTGGACGATAATGAACGCAAGACGATCGAGCGCATCCCTTTGTTATCCGACATTCCGGGGCTGGGCGAGTTGTTCAAGTCGCGCAGCAAGAGCCGGACCAAGACCAACCTCATGATCTTCATCCGGCCGACCATCCTGCGGTCCAAGGAGGATGCACAGCGCCTGACGCAGCAGCGGTACGGCTATGTCCGCGACATGCAGTTGCGGCGTAATCCCGATGTCGAACCGAGCATCGACGAATTGGTGCGCGACTATATGGGCGCGACGCCGCCGGCAGCCGCGACTCAGGCGAGCGATGCGGTGGTACAGCCTCCGGTGGAAGTCATCGAGCCGACCGCTCGCCGGTCGAGCAGCGTGGTGCGGCCGATCGATGTTCCGGTCAGTGGATCACAGCGATGAGCGACGACGTCGATGATGCAGGCAAAGCCGCGCCCCATTTTGCGCCCCGCGTGGTGGACATTCCCTACATATTCGCGCGCAAGAATGGGGTCGTTATGCTGCCGGTCGAAGGCGATCGTTTGACGATAGCCGTACGCGAAGGCAGCGACCCGCGCATATTACTGGAAGTCCGGCGACATCTGGCCCGCAGTTTCGACGTCCGGTTCGTCGATGGCGCGCAGTTCGACAAGCATCTGTCCGATCATTATGCGATGGAAGGCAGCGCAGCTGCCATGGCGGGATCGCTGGAGGTTGGGGCTGATGAGCTGGATATCCTGGCCGCTGACATACCCACCGCCGACGACCTGCTTGACAGCGCGGACGATGCGCCCGCCATCCGGCTGATCAACGGCATCATCGCCGAAGCGGCGCGGCAGGGCGTTTCGGACATTCACATCGAACCTTATGAAACCGGCCTGATCGTGCGGATGCGGATCGACGGCGTATTGCGGGAAACGCTGCGCATGCCGCCGCATGTCGCGCCGGTGGTCGTTAGCCGCATCAAGGTGATGGCGCGTCTGGACATTGCTGAGCGCCGGGTGCCGCAGGACGGGCGCATCGGCCTGACGCTGGGCGGCAAGCTGCTCGACGTGCGCGTATCGACGCTGCCCAGCCGGGCGGGCGAGCGCGTGGTGCTGCGTATCCTGGACAAGGAAAATGCGGGCATGAACCTCGATCTGCTCGGCATGGCGGGAGCGGCTGACCGGATTTTTCGTGAAGGATTGCAAGAGCCGAACGGGATTATTCTGGTCACGGGTCCGACAGGATCTGGTAAGACCACTACGCTCTATGCCGGTTTGCGGCAGTTGAATGACGGCACCCGCAACATCCTGACGGTCGAGGACCCGGTCGAATATGCGATCGAGGGGGTGGGGCAGACGCAGGTCAATGCGAAGGTCGGGCTGACCTTTGCGGCCGGACTGCGCGCCATTTTGCGGCAAGATCCCGATGTGGTGATGATCGGCGAAATCCGCGACCGGGAAACGGCGGAGATCGCCGTGCAGGCATCGCTGACCGGGCATCTGGTGCTGTCCACGGTGCATACAAATGACGCCGTTGGCGCGATCACGCGGATGCGCGACATGCGGGTGGAGCCGTTCCTTCTGGCATCGACGCTGCGGGCGGTGATTGCGCAGCGGCTTGTGCGGCGTTTGTGCCAGCATTGCCGCGAACCGGTGCAGGCGGACAAGTCGGCCAGCGCCCTGCTTGGTTTCGATCCCGGAACGATCATCTACCGCGCGCGGGGATGCGAGGCATGTAACGGGACCGGCTACAAGGGACGGATCGGCGTGTTCGAGGCGATCCGCGTGGATGATACGATCCGCCGCCTGATCAACGATGGTGGTGACGAGTCGCTAATCGCGCGCCACGCTTTCCTGAATGCGCCCAACCTCGGTTCGGCCGCCCGCGCGCTGGTGCGCGACGGTCAGACCACGGCCGAGGAGGCGATCCGGGTGTCGCGGCGTGACGCTGCGGAGGTGGAAACCATCGCAGATGGCTGAGTTCGACTATATCGCCATCGATCCTGCGGGGAAGGAGCGGTCGGGCAAGGTCAAGGCCGATACGATGGACGACGCGCGCGCCAGGCTGGATGCGCGCAAGCTGTTCATCGTGCGGATCGAGCCGGGCGCCGTGGAAAAGGCCGCAAGCCGAACGGGGCTATCGCTGCGCTCTCCGCGGCTGTCGGCCAAGGAACTGACGCTGTTTACCCGCCAGCTATCGACGCTGATCCAGGTCAGCCCGCTGGAGGAGACGCTGCGCACGATCGGGCGGCAGAGCGAGCAGGCACATGTCCGGGCCATCGTGAGCAAGGTCCATTCGGGCGTGCTGGAAGGGCGGCGGCTGGCCGATGCGTTGGGCGCCGAGCCCAAGAGTTTCCCCCCGCTGTATCGGGCGATGGTGTCGGCGGGCGAAAGCTCAGGCAGCCTGCCGCCGATCATGGAGCGGCTGTCGGACCTGATGGAACGGCAGGCGGTGATCCGGTCCAAGGTGCTGACCGCCATCGCTTATCCCAGCGTGCTCGCGGTTTTTGCGGTGTGCGTGGTCGCGGCGTTGATGATCTTCGTCGTGCCCAAGGTGGTGGAGCAGTTCGATACGGTGGGGCAGGATCTGCCGCTGCTGACGCGCATGGTGATGGGGCTTTCCGCCTTTCTGGCTGGCTATTGGTGGCTGCTGCTGATCCTGATGGGGATCGGCGCATTCGCTTTCTGGCAAGCGTTGAAGGTGGGGGCCTTTCGTTATCGGTTCGATGCGCTGCTTCTGCGATTGCCGCTTCTGGGGCGACTGATCCGCGACCTGCACGCAGCGCGAATGGCGCGGACCCTGTCGACGATGGTTGCAAGCCGACTGCCGTTGATGGAGGGGCTGACGCTGACCACGCAGACGGTGCATAATCGGGTCCTGCGACAGGCATCGGAGGACATTGTCGAAGCTATTCGGGGCGGCGGCAGCCTGTCGGCGGCGTTGCGCCGCGCGGGCGTTTTTCCGCCCCTGCTGGTCTATCTGGCCGCGAGCGGGGAGAGCGCGGGACGGCTCGACACGATGCTGGAACGAGCGGCGGACTATCTGGAGCGGGAATTTGACAGCTTCACCTCGGCCGCGCTCGCCATGCTGGAGCCAGTTATCATCATATTGATGGGCGGTATTGTGGCGGTCATCATCCTGTCTATCCTGCTCCCCATCCTGCAATTGCAGAGCCTTACCGGGGCCTGAAGGAGTGAATATGTTTGATTGTGGTTCAGCTTCCGTTCGCCCCGATCCTGTCGGAGGGCTTCTCCCGCTTTCAGAAGAAAAGGGCTTCGACAAGTCCAGCCCGAACGGGGAGGGGGTGGCTCGCCGATCGGTTGAAAACGGCTTCATGCTTTCGAGGCGTTCTGCCGAGCACGGCTTTACCCTAGTGGAACTGATGGTCGTGATCGTGATCATCGGATTGCTGGCGACGATTGTGGCGATCAATGTCATCCCCGCGACCGACACGGCGCGGGTGGAGAAGGCCAAAGCCGACATTGCCACGATAGAACAGGCGCTGGAGCAATATCGGCTGGACAATATGACCTATCCATCGGCGACCGATGGCCTGCAGGCGCTGCTCAACCCGCCCGCTTCGCTTGCGCAGCCGCAGCGTTACCGGCGTGGCGGCTACATCAAGAAGCTGCCCAACGACCCATGGGGCAGGCCCTATGCCTATGCCATACCGGGGCGGAAGGGCGCGTTCGATATCAGCTCGCTGGGCGCGGATGGCCAGCCGGGCGGCGACAGTGAAAATGCCGACATCTATTCCAGCGAGCTTTGAGATTTCCGAAGTCCTTTTCCGTCGTGTGGGACGTCCGCTTTTGCAAGGCGCCGGTCGGCTGGAAGCCGACGGGCGCTCCGAAGGCGGCTTTACCCTTGTTGAGCTGATGGTCGTGCTGACGATCATCGGCTTCATTTCCGCTGCGGTCGTTCTGGCGATCCCGGACCCGCGCGGGAGGGTGATCGAGGATGCCGACCGCTTCGCCGCGCGCGTAGCCGCCGCGCGCGACGAAGCGGTCGTGACTGCCCGTCCCATGGGCGTGTGGGTTTCCGCTTCAGGCTATGGTTTTCAGCGGCGTGAAGGTGCGCAATGGACGCCGTTGGAGGACAAGCCCTTTGTCACCGCCAATTGGAAAGGCGGCACGCGGGCACTGGTGGGCAAGGACGGACGGCAGCAGATCGGCTTTGACGGCACGGGCCTGCCCACCGACGCGATGACGGTGACGCTGGCGCGCGAAGCCGAGCGTGTGTCAGTGACCGTGGACATGGCGGGGAAGGTCATGGTCGGTGGCTGAAGGCGGTCGTCCAGTTCGCGCCGGTGAGAGGGGCTTTACCCTGCTGGAGATGCTGGTGGCGCTGGCGGTGTTCAGCCTGGCCGCGCTGGCGCTGGTGCGGTTGCAGGGCGTGACGCTGCGGACTGCGGCGGACCTGGACAGCAAGGCGCTGGGCCAGATCGTTGCGCGCAACCTGATGGTGGAGGTGCAGACGGACCCCGCACCGCCTGCATTGGGTAGCCAGCAGGGCGAGGTTGACAATGGCGGCCGGCGCGGGCGCTGGAAGCGCGAAGTCAGGGCCCTGGACGACAAGCGGCTGTTGCAGGTCAATCTGACCGTCGACGGGGCGGCTGGATCTTCGCCGGTCGTGCTGAGCTTCGTGCGGGTGGTGCAGTGATGCGCCTTTTACCTTCCCCCCATCCTGCCGGGACGGGCGTGCCGGATCTGCTGATGTCGGGGGAAGCGGGGAGGGCGGCTTTACCCTGATCGAACTGCTGGTCGCGCTGATGATTTTCGCCATGCTGTCGGCGGCGGGCGTGCTGCTGCTGGGCAACAGCGTGTCGGCGCAGGCGCAGATCAAGGTGCGGCTGGACGATCTGGCCGCCGTGCAGCGCGCTGGCGGCGCGCTGGCGGCTGATCTTGGGCAGGCGGCGCCGCGCATCAGCCGCACCGAAATCGGAACGCTTGCGCCTGCTTTCTGGTCGCATCGAGAGGGCGAAGCCGTGCCGGTGCTTCAGTTCGTGCGCGGGGGCTGGGACAATCTGGGCGATCTGCCGCAACCTTCCCTGCGAAAGGTTGAATATTGGGTGCGGCAGGGGCGGCTGGAACGGCGGACCTATGCCCAGGTTGATGGCGCGGCGGGCGATGAGCCTGCGGCCCTGCTGGACAATGTCGATGAAGTCGTCCTGCGTTTCCGGGATGCGCAAGGGAGTTGGCGGGATGAATGGACGCCGACCCAACCGGACCTGATGCCCTGGGCCGTCGAGATGACGGTGACGCGCACCGGGGAGCCACCGGTAACCCTGCGCTTCCTGGTCGGGCCAGGGCCAGCCGAGCGATTGCCGGAGGAGGCTGCCGGTGCCTGATCCCCGCAAGCAAGGCGAACGGGGTGCGGCCCTGCTGACGGTGCTGCTGCTCGTAGCGGTGATGGCGGTGGTGGCGTCCACGGCGCTGGAGCGGCTCGCGCTGGCGACGCGGATGACGGGCAATGGCGGAGCGATCGACCAGGCGCGCGCCTTTGCCGATGCGGGCGTGGAAATCGCGCGTTTGCGGATTGGCGATCTGGTGGCGGCGAATCCGGGTAAGACGACGCTGGCGGGCAATTGGATGGGAACGCCGCAGCCCATCGCCGTTCCGGGCGGCATGGCCAGCGCGCGGGTGAGGGACGCGGGAAACTGCTTCAACCTCAACAGCGTGGTGGCTGGCGAAAATGAGGCCAATCTGAAAGTCCGGCCGGTCGGCATTTCGCAATTTCAGGCATTGTTGCAGGCGCTGGGCGTCGATGCACGGCAGGCGCAGGTGGCGGCGACCTCACTGGGCGACTGGATTGACAGCGACAGCGTACCGCAGCCGGGCGGCGCGGAGGATGAGACCTATGCGCAGGCGGCGCGGCCCTATCGTGCCGCCAATCGCTTCATGGTCGACGCCAGTGAATTGCGGGCCGTCCATGGCGTGACGCCTGCCATTTACGATCTGGCGCGGCCCTGGATATGTGCGCTGCCGACGGCGGATCTGTCGCCGATCAACATCAATACGCTGCTGCCTGAACAGGCGGTGCTGTTCGCGATGCTGCTGCAAGGGCAGGTAAGCGTGGCGCAGGCGCGGCAATTGCTGGCGCAACGCCCTGCCGAGGGCTACGGCAGCACCGTCCAGTTTTGGGCGCCGCTCGCCAGCCAGGGCATCAATCCGCTTGAGGAAGCGGCCAATCAGGTCAAGTTGACGACAGGATTTTTCGGGGTGGAAATTACGGTGGACGTTGGGGGAACACAGCTTGTCGAGCGGGCGCTGATCGATGCCCGGCAGAGCCCGGCGAGGCTGATCCGCCGCAGTTGGGGAAGCGGCGCGTGAGTGTGCGGGACGGCCTGATCGTAACCCTGCCTGAACAGGGAGAGCCGCAATGGATGCGTGTGGCCGATGGCGTCGTGACGCAAAGCGGCGAGGGCGCGAACTGGCTTGCGGCTTGCGGACTGGCCGCTCTGCCAGCCGACATGGTGGTGATGCTGGTGCCTCCCGCTGCGCTGGTCACGCTGCACTGGGCGCATTATCCTGAACTTGCGCCGCGTCAGGGGCGGGCGGCGGCGCGGCTGGCGGCGCTGGCGTCCGGCATCGTCCCCGCCGATCAGTTGTTTGCGGCGGCGAACGAGAATGACGACCCCGCGGCCGCTCACATCGTGGCGGTCGCGGCGCGCAGCGACATGCAGCATTGGCTGTTGTGGGCGCAGCATCATGGGCTGGACCCGGACATCATCGTACCCGCGCCGTTGCTGCTGCCCGAACCCGTCGAGGGCGTGGCGAGAGGCATGTTCGGTGGCGAGGTGCTGTTGAGAGGCAAGGATGCTGCTTTTGCCGGCGAACTTGCGCCCATTCTTCCGCCCGATGCGGTGATCGAGCATGTCTCGCCAGATCAGGTGGAGACGCTGGTGATCGCGGCGCTGCAAAGCCCGCCGCTGGACATGCGGCAAGGTGATTTCGCCAAGCGGGTGCGCCGAACAGCCGACAAGCGGACGTTCGGGCGTATCCTGCTGTGGAGCGCGCTTGTCCTGGCGGTGAGCCTGTTCATCACCCTGATCGCGGTGGTGCGGCAGCATGTGGCGGCTTCGAACCTTGATGCGCAAAGCCTTGAGCTGGCGCGGCAGGTGGCGCCGAATGCCGGTGACCTGGACCTGGCGGAAGCGGAGATCGAGCGGCAGCTGGCGGCTCGGGGTGCTGGCGCCTACGCCTTTACCGCGCCCGTCGCGGCATTGCTTGGCGCGCTGCAGGATACGCCGGGGGTGTCATTGACCGCTCTGTCGCGCGACCCTGACGGGATGATCCGCGCGACATTGGCGGCGGCGAAGGTAGAGGAAATCAACAGCATATTGCTGGCGTTGCAGGGAGCGGGCTTCACCATCACGGCGACGCCTTCGCAGGATCCCGGCGGCCGGGCGCTCGCGGACATCACGGTGCGATCATGACGGAAGCTTTACAGAAATATTGGGCAGAGCGGTCGCCGCGCGAGCAATGGATGCTGGGCGTGATGTTCGCCATGCTGGCCGTGGTGATATTCTGGCTGGGCATCATGCGGCCGTTGGCGTCGGCGCAGCGGTCAACACATGACGCGTTGATCGAGGCGACGGATCGCAATGCGGCAATGCGGACGAAGGTCAGCCTGCTCAAGACGTTACCCCGGACTGTCAACGCCGGGCCGACGGATTCAGCGGTCGACCAATTGGTAGGCCAAAGCGCGGGTGAGGCCGGATTGACGCTGGAGCGGGCGCAGGCCCAGGGGACAGGGCGGATCGAAATCGCGATGGCATCGGTGCGGCCGGTCGCGCTCTTTTCCTGGCTTGCGGCCTTGGAGACGCAGGGGGTCCGCGTGGAAACGATGAGCGCGCGGCCTTCGCCGACGGCGGGTAGCGTATCGGTGCAGGCGGTGCTGGTGCAGGGAACAGGACGATGAAGTCGCTCCAACTATCGGGCCGTGCGCGCGCCGTGCTGATCCTGCTGTTCCTGTTCGGTTTGATCGCGTTCATGCCGATGCGGATCGCGCTGGGGCTGACGGGCCTGGAGCGTGTCGGCGTATCGGCGCGGGACGTGCGAGGTTCCTTGTGGAGCGGGCGCATCGATCAACTTATGTTGGGCACGATACCGGTGGGAGCGGTGCGAGCGGGGCTTTCCCCCATATCCCTGCTGATGGGCCGCGCGCGTATCGACATCTGGCGGCGGCGGGGGGCTGCCGACGATCTGAGTGGCGCCTTGACGGTAGGGTTCAACCGCATCGGCATTGACGATGTGACCGGCGCGGTGCCGCTGGGGCGCAGTTTTGCGCCGCTGCCGATCGGCAGCCTGGTCATGGAGGATGTGACCGCTTACTTTTCCGGAGACCGTTGCGGCCATGCCGAAGGCCGGGTGCGCGCGCAACTGGCGGGGCAGTTTCCTGGCCTGAACCTGTCGCAGGGCTTGTCGGGCACGGCCAGTTGCGACGGCGACGCCCTGCTGCTGCCGCTGGTCAGCCAATCGGGCCTTGAAAAGATCAGCCTGCGGATCTGGCGGTCGGGACGCTATGTCGCGGAGATGCGGGTTGAGACGGCCGATGCCGGGCTGGGGGCTGCGCTGGCAAAGGCGGGCTTCTCCGATGCGGGTGGCGCACAGTTGCTGAAGGTCGAAGGGACGTTGTGATCGACCCGCTATGGGCCTTGCTGGGCGGTATGGCAGGCGCGATTGCGGGCAGTTTTCTTGGCACGCTGGCGCTGCGGTGGCCAGAAGGGCGCGGCGTGATGCGCGGCCGGTCTGCCTGTGACGGGTGCGGCCGGACATTGGGCATTGTTGATCTGGTCCCGATTTTAAGCGCGGCGCTGTTGCGTGGGCGGTGCCGAAGCTGCGGGGCCGCCATCGATCCGCTGCACGCGCGGGTGGAGATGGGCTGCGCGATCATCGGGGCGATCGCCTGTGGCGCCATGCCCGGATTTGCCGGTGCTGGCTGGTCGCTTTTAATGTGGCTATTGCTGACCCTGGCTGTGCTGGACTGGCGGCATTTCTGGTTGCCTGACGCGTTGACCCTGCCGCTGGCTTTTCTGGGCCTGACGGCTGGCCTTTGGGTGACGGACCCGTCCCTGCCGGATCGGTTGATCGGCGCTGCGGGGGGCTATCTGATCCTCCTGACTGTCGCTGTCCTATATCGGACGACGCGAGGCCGGGAGGGCCTGGGATTGGGTGACGCCAAACTTTTGGGCGCGCTTGGCGCATGGTTCGGCTGGCAAGCCTTGCCCTTCATCCTGCTGCTGGGCGCTAGCCTGGGCCTGCTAGGGGCACTGGCGGGTATTGCGAGCGGGCGAACGGTTGATCGTTCGACACGCCTGCCGCTCGGCACCTGCCTTGCGCTGGCGGCGTTGCCGGGCTGGTGGTTGTCAGGGTTGATCAGATAGCCTCGGGCAGCATGGCTTCGGACCTGCTTGCGACTGCTTTCGATGCGTGCGTCCAGATCAGTCTTCGTGGCGGAGGTTCGCGCTGCCCGCCTGATGCGATGGGCCAGCATGCAGGTAGATGTCGCGCTGGGGATAGGGCAGGCCGATGCCATGCGTCTGAAAGAGGTCCCACAGCCGGTTGAGGATGTCGGACTGCACATTCCCCACACCCTGTTCAGGATCGAGTATCCAGACCATGATGTCATGTTCCAGCCCCCGTTCGCCGAAGGCGAGGAGCCATACTGTTGGCTCGGGCTTTGGCAGAACCCGATGGGATGCCTTGGCTGCCTGAATCATCAGCTTTTGCGCCAGGTTCAGGTCGCTCTCATAGGAAATGACGACGGGAATGTGGATGCGGACGTCCCGGTTGGAAAAGGACCAGTTTTCCACGGCCTGGGTCATGAGTTGTTCGTTCGGGATCAGATGTTCCTTGCCATCGCGCGTGATGACGGACACCGCGCGAACGCCGATCTTGTTGATCGCCCCGAACGTATCACCGACTGCAATCACGTCTCCCGGCTTGACCGACTTGTCCATCAGCAGGATCAATCCGGCGATCAGATTGCCAAAGGTTTTCTGAAGGCCGAAGCCAACGGCAAGACCCAGCGCGCCGGAAAAGACCGTAAGCGTCGTCAGGTCGATCCCCAATATATCGACGCCAAACAGGATCGCCACGACCACCACGGCAAGGCTTCCCAATTTCTGGAACAGCGCGCGCTGTGAAAGATCGAGGGCTGAAAGGCGGCCCACTGCATGTGTCATGATGCGGTTGGCTATTCTGGTCGCGGCAAACAATATGGCGCCGACGAGCAGGAAGTTGACGACGTTGAGCAAGGATATCCGCCGGCGGCCAACATGCAGCGCAGTGGCGTCAAGGCTCGTCGTCAGCGCCCCGACTCCGCCGAGGGCTGCGGCCAGGGTCAGGACGAAAGCTACTGCTGCGAGAAATATGCACATCCACAAAGGCAGGCTGGCGATGCGCAGCACATAGCCCGTGGTCATCATGAGCGCGCCGCTGAATGCGAAAGCGATGATCATCAACGCAGGCTCTGCAAATGGCAGCAGCGCGAGAGGAAGAATGAGGATGAGCGCCCCTGTCGCGAAACGCAGAAGGTCCGGGACGCGCTTGCCCAGCAATGCGCCTCGCGTCCCCACATCGGATCGCATCCACCGGCGAGATGCCGGTCCGCCCCAACGAGCGGCCGCTTCGCCCGCGATCACGGCAAAGGCGACGAGCGATCCGGCGATCACCAGTTGCGCCATGCTGGAGTTCCAGCCCATGTCGGATAACCAGATCTCGATAGCTTCGGTCATGGGTGCACCATCTCATGAAGGCGGCATGGACACCGCATGGCACTGGACAACGCCATTTCATCCCTTTCGTCGCAATTTTCGGCGCAGTGGGCAAGTGAGGGATGGCCGCGCCACCGAAACCGGTTTCGTGCGTTACCGGCTCTGTGGGGACGAACAGCAAAAAAATCGCCGACCGCCATAACGCTTCTTGCTGTTAGACCGCATGCACGCCACCGCCGCATCAACGAGGTCCGATGACATTACCCCAATGGCTTTCAGTCGCCACCCTGGCCGGGATGATGGCGCTCTTTCTTTGGGGTCGTTTCCGTTACGATGTGACCGCGGTCATTGCGCTGCTTGCGGCACTGCTCATCGGTGTCGTCAAGCCGGAAGACGCCTTCAAGGGCTTTGCCGACGATATCGTCATTATTGTCGGCTCTGCGCTTGTTATCTCTGCCGCTGTGCGGCGATCGGGGGCCATCGAGATCGCCTTGGGTTTTCTGTCCGGGCGGGTGAAAAGCGTTCGGTCACAGCTTCTCGTGCTGACCGGATCGGTGGGCGTTTCATCCGCGCTGGTCAAGAATGTGGGAGCGTTGGCGATGCTGATGCCCGCCGCTTTCCAGATGGCGAAGAAGAACGGAGCCAATCCATCGGTTTTCCTGATGCCCATGTCCTTCGCATCGCTGTTGGGCGGGTTGATGACCCTTGTTGGCACGTCCCCCAATATCATCGTCAGCCGCGTGCGCGAGGAGATGACCGGCGAGCCATTTGGGATGTTCGACTATTTTCCGACCGGTTTCGGCTTGCTGCTGGTCGGGCTTATTTTCCTGCGCTTTGGATACCGGCTGCTTCCTCGCGACCGTCGCGCGGCGCCGACCATGGGGGAGGCGCTCAACATTTCCGGTTATGTCACGGAAGCGTCCGTGTCGGAAGATTCCGAGGCGATTGGCGAGACGATCGCGGAGTTCACGGAGCGTCATGACAACCAGATCGCGGTGATGAGCCTGCTGCGCGGTGACATGCAGGGCACGGTCCACCCCAACGTCCATCTGCGGCAGGACGATATATTGATCCTCTCCGGTGAGCCTGACGCGCTGGAGCGGGTGATCGCCCGCGACCGCCTTTCGCTCACCGGGGAAGGCAAGGCGATGGCCGAGGGGCATGAGGGAGACGAGATCGGCGTGATAGAGGCGGTGGTCACGACGGATTCCGCGCTGATCGGCCGAACGGCTGGCCGCCTGTTACTTCGCGAGCGTTTTGGCGTGAACCTGATCGCCATATCGCGGGCGGGCGAACATCTTACCCGCAAGATTGGCCAGATCGTGCTTCAGGCGGGCGATGTCATCGTCATGCAAGGGCCGGTCGCCTTGCTGCCTGATCGCCTGCGCCAACTCGGCGCATTGCCGCTAGCGGCGCGGGAAATGCAGCTGGGCAAATCGAAACGTGGATGGCTCCCCATCCTGGTTCTCGCCACCGCCATGATCGCCACGGCGACTGGTGTAGTTCCTGTTGCGGTGGCTTTCTTTGCTGCGGCCGGGGTGGTTGTCATTGCTGGCGCGCTGCCGGTGGGCGAGGCCTATGAGGCTGTGGAGTGGCCGATCCTCATCATGTTGGCCGCGCTGATCCCGCTCAGCGAAAGCCTGCAAACAACAGGTGCATCGGATGTGATCGCAACGGGGCTTGCGCGTGCTGCGACGATGTTGCCGGCCTGGGGTGCTGTCGCGTTGATCCTGGTAGCGGCCATGGCGGTCACGCCGTTCCTCAACAACGCCGCAACCGTTCTGGTAATGGCGCCCATCGCTGCCGTTTTCGCCAATGACCTGGGATACCGCCCGGAAGCCTTCCTGATCGCGACTGCCATCGGAGCGGGTTGCGATTTCCTCACGCCGATAGGGCATCAGTGCAACACGCTGGTATTCGGACCTGGCGGCTATCGTTTCAGCGATTACGCCCGTTTGGGCATGCCGCTGTCCCTGATTGTGGTGCTGGTCGGCACACCGCTCATTTTGTGGACCTGGCCGCTGCGCTGAATTTGACTTCGCAGAGGATCGCGGAGGCGTCGGGCATTAATGGTGACCCCTACGGGAATCGAACCCGTGTTTCAGCCGTGAGAGGGCCGCGTCCTGACCGCTAGACGAAGGGGCCTTGGCCGCATTGGCGGCTGGCAGGCGGTCGCGTTTAGGAGCGCCGTCGCTTGCCGTCAAGCGAAACCGCGACCGGATTGAGCCACATAAAAAACCACCCCATGTTTTCACACGGGGTGGCCAAGGTTCAGGGAGGAGACGCCTCCAAAGGGGGAGGCGCCCATACGACACACCCGAAAGGGGGGCAGGTGCGCCGTATGTTTGAAAGATAAAGAAGGTCTCCGTCACTTTCAAGTGGCGAGTGAAAACCTTTTCCCTAGCGCGCTGAAAAAGACGATTATTCCGTCAGGCCTGGGCCGACTGGGGCGCCTGCGGGACAGAAATAGGGCCTTTGCCCTGTGCGACCTGAGACTCGAAAACCTCGCGTATCAGTTGCAGGGAGAACAGGTGGGCATGGATCAGGGGCAGCATGCCGTTCTGGCTGATCTTGCGCAGTTGGTCGCCGCGCATGTCGCGCAGCTTTTCCTCGTTCACCATGCGGAAGCCGCGATATACGAACGGCTGATCATTGCCAGGAACCTGAATCGCGACCTCGCCATCCATCAGCAGGTCAAGTTCCTTGAGGTCTTTCATGAACTGGCCGGTACGGGCGGCAGCCTGCTCGAAATCTTCGCAGAATTTGAGAACCCCTTGGGTCAGTTCACTGGGCTTGCTGTCCTCGAACAGGGGCTGGCCTTCGTCAAATTCGCCGACCGCTTCGCTGGTCGGATCGAAGCAAAGCGACAGTTCGTCGCTGTCGGGGCGCAGCTTCGCCAGCATCCAGGGGTAGCGGCGAACATAAGCCGGCACATAGGCGGGCCCGCGCAACTTGCCTTCATCGTCGAGGAAGGTGTTGACGCCTTCGTTCAGGCCCATCAATGCGAGCGGCACGGCCTCGTCGCCTGCGGAAAAGATGATCGGGACGAAGCGCTGAGCCGCGACGAATTCATCGACGGTCAGGGGAACGGCATGCTGCTTGGTGAGGAAGGGCGCGGTTTCCACCGTCCGGCTGCGATAGGCCGCATGATCGACGCTGTTGAGCGGCAACAGGTCGTTGTAGAAGACAGGAAGATTATTCGCGGGCGCGCTAGCCATGATGCTGTTCCATTCTGTCAAAAGCAGCGCGTGCGTAGGCGCCGCCTTTCCTAAAAACTGGGTCAGGGCGATAAAGACCTTGGCGAGGCGAGGCAATCGCTTTGTCGGGGCGTGCCGGGCTTCCTTTCGCCCTATCCTTCTTCGGGGCGCGGTATCAGCTTGTCCGGGTTCATGAGGCCTTGCGGGTCGAAAGCAGCCTTGATCGCGCGCAACGCGTGGAGCCGGGCCGGGCTGGCCAGGCGACCCAGTTCAGCGCGCTTCATCTGTCCAATGCCATGCTCTGCTGAAATGGAACCACCGACGGCGACGACCGCGTCATGCACGAAGGCGTTGATCGATTGGCCGTCCGTGGCGATCCAGTTTGGACCGTCGAGCGTGCCTTTGGGCGCCCGGACATGGAAGTGAACATTCCCATCGCCCAAATGCCCGAATGATGACGCGGTCGTACCGGGGAAGGCGCGTTCCGCAGCTGCGGCCGCATCGATCATGAAGGTGGGCATTCGCGCTACGGGCACGCTGATGTCAAATTGGAGGGCCGGACCTTGCGCGCGTTCGGATTCAGACAGCGATTCGCGGATCCGCCAGAAGGCCGATGCTTGCGCATCATTGGCGGCGATCGCGGCATCCACCGCGAGGTTTTTGTCCATTGCCTGTGCAAGTGCATCTTCAAGCCGCTCCGCCGGGCCGGGATCGGACAAGTCGGCATGATCCACTTCTATCAGCACGTGCCAGGGGGTTCGCGTCTCAATGGGGCATCGGGTGCCGGGAATGTGGGAAAGCACATGACCCAGTCCATCGTCGGCGATAATCTCGAACGCCTCTACGCTGTCGCCCAGGCGCGCCTCTGCCAGGCGGAGCAGCGCCAGCGCGTCGGCGGGGGTGCGGACACCCACCCAACCGACGGCGCGGGCGGAGATGGCCGGAACGAGGCGCAGTGAGGCCGCGGTGATGATGCCGAGCGTTCCTTCCGCGCCGATCAGCAATTGCTTGATGTCATAGCCTCGGTTGTCCTTCTTGAGCGCGTCCAGCCCCTGGAAAATGCTGCCATCGGGCAGGACGGCCTCAATCCCTTCGACGAGCGCTCGCATGGTGCCGTGACGCAAGACCTGAGTACCACCAGCGTTTGTGGATATCAGTCCGCCGATCGTCGCAGAGCCCTTGGCGCCGAGGCTGAGCGGGAAACGGCGTCCGGCTTTTTCGGCTGCATCATGCAACGTCGCCAGGATGACGCCCGCTTCGCATATGGCGAGATTGTCGTCGGGTGAGAGGGCGTGAATGCGGTTCATCCGGCGCAGTGAGAGAATGAGCGCCGACCCATCGGGGGAGGAGTTGCGCCACCGACCATCGACGTATTTCCGCCCTGCGGCACAAGTGGAATTCCAAGCTGGCCGGCAAGGGTGACCGCCGCTGCGACCTTTTCTGTACTGTCGGGCTGCAGGATGGCGGGCGACGCGCCGTGGAATCGGCCGCGCCAATCGGTAAGCCAGGGCGCGATGTCGTCCGGTTCCGTTACGACACCCTTGGGCCCCAGCAGCGCCACGAAACGATCTATGATCTCTTGTCCTATCATGGGACGATGCTATGCCCCGGAATTCATCGACGGTTCAACCACCGGCTCCTAGCGTGCCGCCCCAAAAGGGGTTCGATTTGCTTCCTTCTGTTCTGCTGCTTCTCGTTGCGCCCGCTGGCGAACCCGTGCGGCTTGCGCAGATGATGATCGAACAGCGGGTCATCATCCGCGTGCCGATAGCGAAAAAGGGGCGAGCCCCAGCACACATTGCGCCGCAGGCCGGACGCGCCTGGAAAGAAAAGAAGGGGCCGCGATGTATCGCCCTGCGATCGATAAGGTCCGCCAGCGTAGTAGTGGATAATGGCGTCGATCTTTTGCTGGCGGACAATCACCGCTATCGCGCGCGATTGGAAAGAGGCTGTAATTCTAACGGTTTCTATTCGGGATTTTATGTCGAGCCGGACGGTGATGGATCGCTTTGTTCAGGACGGGACGAATTGCAGGCCCGCAGCGGATTGACTTGCATCATAGGCAGTTTCAGGCGGCTGGAGCCGGCCGACCCGGAAGATTAGGGCGATCGGCAGGGTCTCTGTTGCGCGATTTCCTTGACAAGAAGCCGATATTTCAGCAAGGCGCGCGCGATTTCCTTCGCATTTCAAAAGCGGCGGAGAGCCTCTTTGTCCCGGACAACTGAATGACTTTTGCCGATCTCGGCCTATCCGATGAATTATTGAAGGCCGTTAATGAGGCCGGATATGACACGCCTACGCCGATTCAGGCGCAGGCTATCCCTCCCGTGTTGATGATGAAGGACATTATCGGCATCGCTCAGACGGGGACGGGCAAGACCGCCAGCTTCGTCCTGCCGATGATCGACATCCTGGCGCATGGCCGCGCTCGCGCGTTGATGCCGCGATCGCTGATCCTGGAACCCACGCGCGAACTGGCTGCGCAGGTTGCCGAGAATTTCGAGAAATACGGTAAATATCACAAGCTCAACATGGCGCTGCTGATTGGTGGCGTGCAGATGGGCGATCAGCTCAAAGCCCTGGAAAAGGGCGTCGATGTGCTGATCGCGACGCCTGGGCGCCTGATGGACCTGTTCCAGCGGGGCAAGATATTGCTGAACGGCTGTTCGATGCTGGTCATCGACGAAGCGGACCGGATGCTCGACATGGGCTTCATCCCGGACATCGAGGAAATCTGCACCAAGCTGCCTTCGCAGCGGCAGACGTTGCTTTTTTCCGCGACGATGCCCGCGCCGATCAAGAAGCTGGCCGATCGCTTTCTCACCAATCCAAAGTCGATCGAGGTGGCCCGGCCCGCCACTGCGTCGATTAACATCACCCAGCGGCTTGTTAAGGTCGATTCGCGCAAGAAGCGCGATGCTCTGCGCGCGATGCTGGAAGCCGAGGATGTGTTGAGCGCGGTGATCTTCTGCAATCGCAAGACGACCGTGCGCGACCTGAACAAGAGCCTTCAGCGCCACGGCTTCAAGTCGGGCGAAATTCACGGGGACATCGACCAGTCGGCGCGTATCGCCGAACTGGAAAGGTTCCGCGCCGGCACGGTCAACATTCTGGTGGCGTCGGACGTGGCTGCCCGTGGGCTGGACATCAAGGGCGTCAGCCATGTGTTCAACTTCGACGCGCCCTGGCATCCCGATGATTACGTCCATCGCATCGGACGCACGGGCCGCGCAGGCGCGAAGGGTGTAGCTTATACCTTCGTCACTGCCGAGGACGCAGAGGCGATCGACAATATCCAGAAGCTGATCGGGCAGAAGATCGAGATGATCAATGCGCCGGTCGCGGCGTCGCCAGCAGCCGTGTCGCAGGAGAGCGACGAGGAACCCCGCCGCGCCCAAGCCGAACGGAAGCCGGAGCGCAAACCCGAAAAGCGGCGCGATGACCGGCGGCGCGAGGAGCCTCGTGCGGCTCGGCAGGATTCTGCACGGCAGGAGCAAGCTCCGCGGCCACGCCGGCCTGAACCGGTGAATGATGGGCCGGATGATGGCTGGAACGGCCCGGTGCCCGAGTTTCTCTCCTTCGGATTTACGGGCTGAAACCTGTCCGAAGAAGCGCCTGCACTTGTTCATTGAGCGGGGGCAGGCGGTCTACAGAAGTCCCATCGCGCGCAGGCTGCTGTGCCCCTGTGATCCGATGATGATGTGGTCATGAACCGCAATGTTGAGACGCTTGCCCGCTTCGGCGATCTGGCGCGTTATATCTATATCCTGGCGGCTGGGTTCGGGAGAGCCGCTGGGATGGTTATGCACCAGAATCAGCGCTGACGAACCCAGGTCGATGGCGCGGCGGATGACTTCGCGTGTGTAGATGGCGGCCTGATCGATGGACCCGTCGCCCATATGCTCGTCCCGGATCAGCATGTTGCGGCTGTTGAGGTGCAATACCCGGACGCGTTCCACGGTCAGATAAGCCATGTCTGCGCGCAGATAATCGAGCAGCGCCTGCCAACTCGCCAGCACCGGCCGCTCGGCAACGTCGTTACGCAACATCCGCAGCAGCGTCGCATGGACGATCTTGACAGCGGCGATGCTGGTGTCGCCCATGCCGGGCATGCGTGCAATGGCTTGCCAGTCCGCCGTCATCAGGCCGCCGATGCCGCCAAACTCACGCAGCAGCGCCTTGGCCAGCGGTTTGGTATCTCGTCGGGGTATGGCGAGAGCAAGCAGATATTCGATCAGTTCATGATCGTGCAGTGCTTCACCGCCGCTGTCCGCCAATTTTTGCCGCAGCCTTGCACGATGCCCCGCGCCATCATGGCTGACCGCAACATCCCTATCCGCCAATGCCTTATCATCCTTTGTTCAGACAGATGGACCTATGCGTTGCACATTTGCGGGGCAAGGATATTTAAGGGGCGCTGGACGTTATGCAGGCGTTACGGATCAATGGTTGAAAGCCGGGGTTGGCCATAAATATGGAAGCTGAGGACGGCGAAGAGGAATTTCGCCGGGGCTGGCTACGCTGGCTGGGCGTGGGGACGGGCTCCCTCGCGCTCATCCTCTTGGCGCTCTGGACACAGCGCGCGCCCATTGCCGAGAACTTCATCGGCCGGGAGATGAACCGGCGCGGCTTGCAAGCGAGCTACGATCTGAAGGAGATCGGCCTGCGCACGCAGCGAATCGAAAATATCGTCCTGGGCGACCCGGCCAATCCTGATCTGACCGCGCGATGGGTCGAAGTAGACATCGCCTTCACGGCTCTTTCCCCTCGCGTTGCGGCGGTTCGAGCGGGCGGCGTCCGGTTGCGGGGGTCCTATCGGGACGGGGTGCTTCGCCTTGGCGAGCTCGACAAGTTCCGTGATCCTGCATCAAAGGCGCCATTCAGCCTGCCCGATATCAAGCTGGCGTTGAACGACGCGCGCCTGCGCCTGGATACCGATGCCGGTGTGATTGGCATGCAGATCGAGGGCAAAGGCAATCTGCGCTCGGGCTTCAAGGGGCGCGTCGCTGCCGCAATGCCACGCGCCACCTTCGCAGGGTGCAGCGTTGCCGATTCGAGCGCATTGCTGGACGTTGCGATGGTAAACGAGCGCCCGCATCTTTCCGGCCCCGCGCAAGCCGACGCTTTTGGTTGCAGGGACAGTGCGACCGCGATTGCCAAGCCGCAGGTCGAGCTGGACCTGTGGCTTGGAAAGGCGCTTGACCGGTGGAACGGCCATGTCGTTCTGGCGGGCGAAGCGTTGAAGTCCAACGGTGTGGTGCTCGCCAAACCTTCCGGCCGGATAGAGTTTAACGGAAATTCAGCAGGCACCGCCGGGCGAGCGAGGATCGATGCATCCGCCCTGTCGATGGCGGGCGCCGTGACGGGGCAATCGGACATTGTCGGTGGCTGGAGCATCGGCAAAGGCGGCGCTCAGGCGCAGGGGCGGCTTTCCGCGCATCAGGTGCGTCTTGCGGGGCGCGATCCGCTGGCGGGTTTGAAGCGCTCGGCCGCAGGCACGCCGGTCTCGCCTCTGGCTGCGCGGCTTGCCGACGCTGTACGGCGGGCGGGCAACGACAATGTTCTGCGCAGTAACATAGCATTTTCACAGCGGGGGAAGGGCGGGGGCCTTGTGCTTACCGGCACCCGTTTCGACGCCAGAAGCGGCGCGAGGATAGCCGTACCCGGCGATGGGCGCATAACCATTGGCTGGCCCGGAAATGCGGGCGCGGCGATCGACTGGGCGTTGGACGGGGCGGTGACAACTGGAGGAGGGGGGCTGCCTAGCGGAGCGCTTCGCCTGGCGCGGCGGCCCGGCGGCGGCTTTGGCGGTCAGCTCTTCGTCGATCCATATGCGGCCGGTGAAGCGAAGCTGGCGTTGGAGCCGGTCCGGTTCAGCGCCGGGCCGCAAGGCGACACCCGCTTTTCTACGGTCGTCAGACTGGACGGACCGCTGCCCGACGGGCGGCTGCGTGGGCTTGCGGTGCCTGTGGAAGGACAGATGAGCGCGAACGGGGCGATAGCCATCAATCGCCGCTGCGTGCCCCTGTCGTTGGAAGAGGCGCGCTATGGCAGCTTCTCCGTGGGGCGGACGCGGCAAACGCTGTGCCCTATAGGCGGCGGCGCCTTGTTCGCGACCGGGCCTGCGGGGATGCAGGCTGGCGCGGAAATCCGCAGCCTGGATTTGCAGGGCCGCAGCGGCCAGAGCCCGATGCGATTGTCCGCCGATCGCGCGAGAATCGCTTTGGGGCAGGAAGGCTTTGGCCTGTCACGAGTCGAACTGGCGATTGGAGAAAAGGAATCGCCTGTTCGGCTCACGGCCGAGGCGCTGACGGGGAAAAGCGATGCGCAAGGCCTGAACGGCCGGTTGACTGGCGCGGCCGGAAGGATCGGCAACGTTCCCCTGATCGTGGAAAATGGCGCAGGGCAGTGGAGCTTCGCGCGAGGAACGTTGACGCTGGCGGCGGCGATCACGGTGCGCGATGCTCAGCTTCCCGCGCGCTTTGAACCTTTGCAGTCGCCGGATTTTGCGCTCACGCTGCGGGACGGCAGGATCGTGGCGACGGGGTCGCTTCGCGCGCCGCGCAATGACGCGCTGGTCGCTCGCGCCGATATCATGCACGACCTTGGTTCTGGAAAGGGCAATGCTGACCTGACCGTGCCGGGGCTGGTTTTCGGTCCCGCCCTGCAACCGGAAGATGTGACCCGGCTTGCGCTGGGGGTTGTCGCCAATGTCGATGCAACCGTGACGGGCCAAGGCCATATCCGCTGGGACGGAACAGCGGTAACCAGTGACGGGCTGTTCCGCACGGATAATGCCAATCTTGCCGCGGCCTTCGGTCCTGTCGAAGGCCTGTCCGGGGAATTGCGCTTCACTGACTTGCTGGGGCTTGTAAGTGCTCCGGGACAGGAAGTGCGGATCAAAACAGTCAATCCCGGCGTGGAAGTGCGCGACGGTGTCGTCCGTTACAGGCTGGAGCCAGGCCAGAAAGTGCGTATCGAGGGCGGCGGATGGCCTTTTTCGGGCGGGCAACTGGTCCTCCTTCCCACCACGATGGATTTTAGCGCGGATGTTGATCGCTATCTGACTTTCCGGGTCATCGGGCTGGACGCCGGCGCCTTCATTCAGACTATGGAGCTGGACAATATCTCCGCCACGGGGACATTCGACGGGCTCATGCCACTTATCTTCAACGCTCAGGGCGGTCGTGTGGCGGGCGGCGTGCTGGTCGCGCGGCAGCAGGGCATGGCTCCGTTGATCATGCCGGAAGGGGTGCTGCCTGCTATACCGTGCGATCCGGCACGCCAGTCGGGCACCCTGTCCTATGTCGGGCCGGTTTCGAACGAGCAATTGGGCGTGATGGGGCGGCTGGCCTTCGACGCGCTCAAGAATCTGCAATATAAATGCCTCACGATCCTGATGGACGGCGCGCTGGATGGTGAGATGGTGACCAATGTCGTGTTCAATGGGGTTAATCGTGGCAAGCTGGGCGACGTGCCGGAAGGCATGGCGCAGAATCTGACGGGCCTGCCCTTCATCTTCAACGTGCGCATCTCCGCGCCTTTTCGCGGGCTGCTGGGAACCGCAAAATCCCTGATCGATCCCTCCACGCTTATTCAGAACAGCATAGGCGACCAGATGCAGGATAAGATTCGCGAGGGGATTGCAGTTAAGCCTGTGGAAAGCGACACTGTGCCAAACAGGGAGCAGAAATGAAGAGAGAAGCAATCTTGGCGGCGGCTTTGGCCGGTTTGGCTCTTACGGGCTGCATCCAGGTCAAGGCGCCGGACAAGCCGATCGAAATCAACCTCAATGTGAAGGTGCAGCAGGAGGTGGTCGTCCGGTTGCAGCGCGATGCGCAAGACCTTATCCAGAATAATCCGGAGTTGTTCCCGCAATGACACGCAAATTTTTGATGATCGCCGCTGGTGCAGCCTTTGCCTTGGCAACCGGATTGGTGGTGAGCGCTCCGGCTCGTGCGCAATCAGGGGCGGTCGCCTCCGCGATGGCGGAGGGCGCGGTAGGCGAACAGGCCGACGGCTATCTGGGCATCGCCGGATCGGTAAGCGCCTCTGTGCGGTCTGAAGTCGAATCGATCAATATCAAGCGCCGCGCCGCTTATACCGATCTGGCGTCCAAGCGCGGGGTCACCGTGCAGGACGTCGCCGCCGCCACCGGGTGCCAGACGCTGAGCAGTCGCGTGAAGCAGGGGCAGGTCTATCGCGTGGGCGCAGGGCCGTGGCAGACGAAAGGCGCAGCGCCAATCGCGCTTCCTTCCTATTGCGCGACGGCAGGGCAGTAAGCTCGCCAATTAGCGGAGTTTTTTCGCTGCTTCGTCCTGCAGGAAGATTCTCCTGCCCAACTACGGTTGACTATCCCGAAAGCCCTTTCTAAACGGGCCGCGCCTTGACGGGTGCAGCCGCACGCGCCATGCCGCCAGACGTCGGCTTATCTGTCCGATCGGAAAGGAATGGCCATGGCAGCGGATGTACCTGGGCAAGACCCGGCGGATGAGGACGCGCGGATTGCTTCTCTTGAGGAGCGGATCGCGAAGGCCGAACGAGCCGAGAAGGTCAGACAGGGGACCACGAAGCAGCAGGCCGATGATGGATCGCGCCTGGGCAACAGGGTTCTCGCAGAACTGATCGGTGGTCTTGCTGGCGGTGCCGTCGTTGGTGGGACTTTGGACTACTTTCTGCGGACATCCCCATGGCTCCTGCTTGCCTTCCTCGGTCTTGGGATCGTGGTTGCTTTCAGGAACATCATCAGATTGACGACGACGAAGCGTCCCGGCGAATAGGGGCGCTTTTATCTTAGTCCGCATACCAGACGTTACAGGGGTCAACGTGGCAGAATCCGGCAAAATCGATCCGATGCACCAGTTTGCGATCGAACCGCTGTTCGGTACGGATGATCTGTCCCTCGGCGGCTTCAACATCGCCTTCACCAACAGCGCGCTCTATATGGTTGCCGCTGCCGTGGTCCTTTGGATCTTCGTGATCGGAGGCCTGAAGCGCGAACTGGTGCCCGGCCGTTGGCAGATGGCGGTCGAATATATGACCGGCTTCATCAAGAGCCTGCTGATCGCCAATGTGGGTGAAGGCGGCAAGAAGTACATTCCCTATGTCTTCTCGTTGTTTATGTTCATCCTGCTGGCGAATCTCCTCGGCCTGCTGCCGCTGGGCCTGGTTGGTCTGCACCCCTTCACCTTCACCAGCCATTTCACCGCAACCGGTGTGCTGGCGATCCTGAGCTTCTCGATCGTGCTGGCGGTGGGCTTCTGGAAGCACGGCCTGCACTTCTTCTCGCTGTTCGTGCCCCATGGCACGCCGCTGCCGATGATCCCGGTGATCTTCCCGATCGAACTGGTGTCGTTCATGGTGCGCCCGTTCAGTCTTGGCCTGCGACTGTTCGTCGCCATGACTGCCGGCCACGTGCTGTTGAAGGTGTTGGCCGGGTTCGTGATCAACAGCTCCAATGCAGGCATCGGCTATGGCCTGACGGTCGGTTCGGCGAGCTTCATCCTGATGATCGGCATCAGCGCGCTGGAAATGCTGGTCGCCGTCATCCAGGCTTATGTGTTTGCCCTGCTGACCTCGGTCTATCTCAACGACGCCGAGAATCTGCACTAAGTTTTCCGCTATTCCTCAACCGTTTGTACAAGTTTAGAAAAGGGAGTTTACGACATGGACGCAGAAGCCGCAAAGCTGCTCGGTGCTGGCCTGGCCGCCATTGGTGCGGGTCTCGCATCGCTTGGTGTGGGCAACGTGTTCGCATCGTTCCTGGAAGGCGCACTGCGCAATCCGGGCGCTGCTGACGGCCAGCAGGGCCGCCTGTTCATTGGTTTCGCCGCAGCCGAACTTCTGGGTCTGCTGGCGTTCGTTATCGCCATGATCCTGGTGTTCGTGGCCTGACAACCGCTTGGCGAGCGGGCAGGGCGGCGTGTGCCGCTCCGTCCGCTCGCACGAACTGACGGTGCCCTGATCGGACGGACCCAAAATGCCTCAAATCGCGCAAATCGCCGAAACATATGCGTCGCAGATCTTCTGGATGTTGGTGACGTTCGGCTTTGTCTTCTTCGTCATCGGCCGGGGTATGGTCCCCAAGGTTCAGGGGACGGCCGACGCGCGCGACGCGAAGATCACGGGTGATCTGGACGCAGCCAAGGCTGCGTTCGCTCGCGCCGATGAAATAGAGGCCGATTATCGCGCGCGTGACGCCGAAAACCGTGCTGCAACTCAGGCGACACTGGCGCGGGCCAAGTCGGAAGCCGCCAAGCTATCCGAGGGTCAGCTCGCAGCTGCCGATGCAGAGATTGCCAACCGGATCGGCGCAGCCGAAGCGCGTATTCAGGCTGCCAGCCAGGCAGCGTTGGCAGAGATTGAAACCGTCGCAGCCGACGCGGCGCGCGACATGGTGGCCCGCATTTCCGGCGTGCAAGCGTCGGAAGAGGCGGCCCGCAACGCAGTAAAGGCGGCACTGGTCCATGGCTGAGGCAGCAGCACAGCATAGCGAAGGTGCGCCTCCGCACCTCAACGAAGCGATTCACGCCGAAGGCATGGAGCCGGTCGGCACCGTGGCTCACGAAGGCGTCGTCCCGCATACCGACCCCAAGGCTGTCGGCATGGACGCAACCGCCTGGGTGAGCCTGGCGATGGCGGTGTTCATCGTTATCCTGCTCATCAAGAAGGTTCCCGCCCTGATTGGCGGCGCTCTGGACGGTCGGATTGCCCAGATCAAGAGCCAGTTGGCCGAAGCCGAAAAGCTGCGTGCCGAAGCGGAGGCGCTGAAGGGCGAGTATGAAGCAAAGCTGGCGGCTGCCGCTGGTGAAGCCGAGGCAATGCGCAAATCGGCCGAAAGCGAAGCGGCCACGCTGCTGGAAGATGCGAAGGCGAATGCGGTCGCATTGGTAGCCCGGCGTCAGAAGATGGCGGAAGACAAAATCGGCGCGGCGGAACGCGCGGCTATTGCCGGGATCCGTACCAAAGCCGTCAATGCGGCGACGAGCGCTGCGGCGGCTTTGATCGCGCAGAAGCATGATGCCGGGGCCGACAAGCAGTTGGTAGACAGCGCCATCAGAAGCCTGGGCGCCAGCGCCTAAGCGCAAAAAGTCACACGCCTGCTAAAAGGGCCGGTGCGGATTGCCGTACCGGCCCTTTTGCGTTGGGGCTGACATGCCCCTTCGAAGGGCTGTGCCAAGGCCCGTTCGGCCTGTTCAAACAATGGGGATGGCCTCCTTTGGAGACCCTCGGGGCGTGCGCTGACGCGCTGCATCCAGAATGGTGGGAGTAGTGGTAAATCTCCAGCCCGTTTCATGGCGGGCTTGAGCCAGTGGGCGGCGTCAGAGGCATTGCGCTTGTCTCCGCCACCGCTATCTCTGCAGGCATGTCGCATCCCCAATCTCCCGATCGTTTCCATGAGGACAAGGCCAGCTTCACTGTACGGGGGGCGGGGGCGCCCGATATCGAAGCTGGGGTGGAAGCGATCCGCACGACGCTGAAAACCCTGCCAACGCGGCCCGGTGTCTATCGCATGCAGGATGCGCGGGGCGATGTCCTCTATGTCGGCAAGGCGCGCGCGCTACGCAACCGGGTTGCCAATTACACCCAGGTCGATCGTTTGCCCAAGCGATTGCAGCGCATGGTGGCCCAAACGCGCTCCATGACGATCGTCACCACCAATAGCGAGGCGGAAGCGTTGCTGCTGGAGGCGCAACTGATCAAGCGGTTCCGTCCGCCCTACAATGTTCTGTTGCGCGACGATAAAAGCTTTCCCTTTATCCTGCTGCGGGAAGATCATGATTTCCCGCGCGTGCAGAAGCATCGCGGAGCGCGGAAATATAAGGGACGCTATTATGGCCCCTTCGCCAGCGCCGGATCTGTGACGCGGACGATCAATGCGCTTCAGAAGCTGTTCCTGTTGCGAAGCTGCACCGACAGCTTTTTCGCCAACCGGTCGCGACCCTGCCTGTTGTTCCAGATCAAGCGATGTTCGGCTCCCTGTGTCGGACGGATCGGCGATGCGGATTATGCCGAGCTCGTGAAGGATGCGCAGGACTTTCTGGGCGGGAAATCGACCGCCGTGCAGAAGAAGCTGGGCGAGGCGATGGAGGCGGCGTCGGCGGCGCTGGATTTCGAGCAGGCGGCGGTGCTGCGCGACCGGCTGAAGGCGTTGACCTTCATCCAGGGCAGTCAGGCGATCAATGCCGAGGGGCTGGGCGACGCCGATATCTTTGCGCTGGCGACGAAGGGCGGGGCGATGTGCATCCAGGCCTTCTTCATTCGCGGCGGGCAGAATTGGGGGCATCGCAGCTTCTTTCCCGTCCATACCGCCGAAGTGGCCGAGGATGAGGTGCTGGCGAGCTTCATGGCGCAGTTTTATGAGGAGGTGCCCCCGCCCAGGCTGATCCTGTCCGATCGCGCGCCCATGGAGTGCGACCTGATGGCGCAGGCGCTGAGCGAGCGGATCGGGTTCAAGGTGCGGATAGAGGTGCCTCAGCGCGGCGATCGCACCCGGCTGATCAAACAGGCGCAGCGTAACGCGGTGGAGGCGCTGGACCGGCGGCTGGCGGAAACGACGACGCAGGCGAAGGTGCTTGACGACATGGTCGAGACCTTTGGCCTGGACGGGGTGCCTGACCGGATCGAAATTTACGACAACAGCCATATCCAGGGCAGTCATGCGTTGGGCGCGATGGTGGTCGCGGGGCCGGAGGGATTCCGCAAGAATGCCTATCGCAAGTTCAACATGAAGAACCCGGAGACGTCGAACGACGACTTCGCGATGATGCGGGAGATGTTCGAGCGGCGATTTGGCCGGGCGGCGCGAGAAGACCCGGACCGTGACAGCGGCGAATGGCCCGACCTGGTACTGATCGACGGCGGCAAGGGACAGTTGTCGGCGGCGCGGGCGATCCTGGAGGATATGGGGATCGAGGATATCTGCATGATCGGCATCGCCAAGGGGCCGCATCATGGGCGCGATGGCCGGGAGGTTTTCCATATGCCGGACGGGCGGGAGATCAGCTTTCCGATCAATCATCCGGTGCTGTTCTACCTGCAACGTCTTCGGGACGAGGCGCACCGCTTTGCGATCGGGGCGCACCGGCAGAAACGGAGCAAGGCGATCTCGACAAGCTCGCTGGACGAGGTGCCGGGGATCGGGCCGTCGCGCAAGAAGGCGCTGTTGATGCATTTCGGAACGGCGAAGGCGGTGAAGAGCGCGGCACTGGAAGATCTGCTGAAAGCGCCGGGCGTTTCGAAGGCGGTGGCGCAGCAGGTTTATGATTATTTTCATGAATGAAATGGCGAATTGGACGGCGTTTTTGGATTAGTTGTTACGGTATCGTAATATCTAATTTTGGTCGGGTTTCGCGCACAATTCCCAAGTTGGCCTTGCGCAACAGGGGTGGTCCTGCGATGGTTCGCGGGAGACGCTGGCAATCATGGCGCGGGGATGATGAATGAGGGTCGTGGATTTCATTAGGTTCAGTTCGGTCGTAATTGCCGTTAACCGCGTGGTTTTCGGTAATTAACTTCGCCGTTATTATACGGTGAAGTCCTGATGCTTCGCTAAAGTCATATAACTAATAATATAGACCGAGCGCCAAGGAGGTCGTGACCGCGTGATCCATGGGCATGCCCATCTGCTGCGGACGTTGAACGGGCGACGTTCGCTTTCCCTGTCCGCGCTCAGGCCATGGCGGATGCTGGACTTGACGCGGCTGGTGCTGGCGGTCGTCTACACAGCGACGAGCTTTGGCTTTGCAACGCCGCGATCATGGGCCGAGAGCGCCGAGAACGGCATCATCCTGGCCATGTTGGCGCTGGCCGCCGGGACGCTGTTTCTGTCGGGACGGTCCTGGGTCACGGAGATGCGGCTGCGCAAGCCGGTGGTCTGCCTGGACGCGATGCTGTTCCTGGCGCTGCTGGTGGTGACGGACCCGGCCAACAGCCCCTATTTTTCCGGCAGCCTGTTCGTCGCGGTCGAGATCGCGCTGATCGTGCGGCGGCGTCTGCACATGCTGGTCGCCGTGTTCGCAGCGGTCACGGCGCTGCTGACCGTGTGGACCGACGAGGTGGTTGCGGTGCCGTCGGAACCGGATGCGGAGCGGATCGCGCTGCGCATACTCTATCTGGCGGTGGTGATCGCCATCACGGGCATGCTGCTGGGGCCGGGCCGCGATACGCTGCTGGAGCGAGAGCGCGCGCGGCGATTGGCGGACAGCGCTTTCCCGCCCGTCAAGGGAAGCGCGGGGTCGTTCCTGTTGCAGGCGCTGCGGATCGCGTCGGGCGGCGAGAATGTCGCCGTGCTGTTCCGCGCGGACAGCGAGGAGCCATATCGGTTCGCATCGAGCCGCCTGGGCGACCAGATGCCGGAGGGCAATGGCGGGCTGTTGTCCGTGGAGACGGGTTGGCATGACCGCCCTCGCGGTGCGTCTATCATCCTGCCGCCCGACGGCGTGGGCGAGATCCATCCGCTGTCCCGTGGAGGGCGGGCGTGGGCGATGGCGCTGGAGGCCGAAAGGCTGCTGACGGTCCGCGTATCGCTGGGCACGTTCGATGCGGTCGGCGCGGTCCAGTTGGACGATCCCACGCATGAGGATGTCGCGGCCGTCGCCCAACGGGTGTTCGAAGGCGCCTGCGAGGAATTGATGGTGCGCAACAGCCTGGACCTGGCCCACGCCATCGCGGGCGCGCGGGAACGGGAGCGGTTGCAGCGCGAACTGCACGACAGCGTGTTGCAGGCGCTGGCCAGCATCCGGTTTCAGGTCGCGCCGGCGCTGG
The DNA here is from genome assembly GCF_002080435.1 of Sphingobium herbicidovorans. NCBI lineage: Bacteria > Pseudomonadati > Pseudomonadota > Alphaproteobacteria > Sphingomonadales > Sphingobiaceae > Sphingobium > Sphingobium herbicidovorans. The sequence goes on from NZ_CP020538.1 coordinate 2,866,771, forward strand.
ACGGATCCATCGAAAATCCCCGGACGGTGATCGAGAATGTCGATCGGATCGCCAAGGACCAGATCGCCACCATCCGCTCCATCATCGACCCGGAGAAAGATGAGGAGGATTTCGCCTATCTGCCCGAAACCCTGTCCATGGTCGTGCGGTCGCTGGCCGACCAATGGGGCATAAGGTGCGAACTGAAGGTGGAGGACGGCAATTGCGCGACCAGCGCGATGATCGGCCGGGAATTGAGCTTTGCCGTGCGCGAGATCGTCGCCAACGCCGTCCGGCACGCGGGCGCCCGTGCGGTCGAATTTTCGTTGCAGCCCGCCGGGAACCGCATCGCATTGCATGTGACCGACGATGGCGTGCCCAATCTGGCGCGGCTGGGATCGACGGGCGCGGTGCCTTCGCGGTCGCTGATGCGGAGGGTGCAGGCGCTGGGTGGGGAGGTGTTCCTGCGCAATATTGGCGGGCGGACGATGATCCAGATTACGGTGCCCCGGAGATAGGGGGCGTGTTTTGATTCTGCTGGGATTTTGAGTGTTCGCGCAGAGGGCGCCGAGGCTGGGTCCATCACGACATCGCGCCCTTTTCAAACAACATCTCAGCGGCCTCTGCGCCTCTGCGCGAATTTGGTTCACGCGGAGGCGCGGAGGCGCGGAGAGGGGCTTGCCGGGTGGCAGGGGTGTGCGCCCTTGCTTGTTAGTGGCGCTTGTAGGCAGGGCCATTAGTCGGTCGCTGCGCGAGGGCCCTTTCTCCGCGCCTTCGCGTCTCCGGGTGAACCCATGGGATCGCTTTGACCTGGCTTGGAGCAATATTGACAGGCGCCAGGGTTGGCATTTTGTGGAAAGAACTTTCTGGCTGCCTGCGCATTTTACCCTGCATTAACCAGAAGTGCGGATAGTCGGCGCTTCGTTCGGCAATTGGGGTGGAGGATCCCGTTCCCATGGTGCGATTGGTGCAGGATCATCTCTATCGGCGGAGCGTGGCGCTCGTCCTGTCCATGCAGGTGAACCTGCATCGCATCATCGCCATCTGGGTTCTTGTTGCGGCGTTCGCCTGCGGCCTTCGTCTGGCCTTTCCCGCTACGCCCTATGCAAGTGCGCCGTGGATGAGCGCCGCGGGGCTGGCGCCCTATCTGCTGGTCGTGGCGGCTCCCGTGGGCGCGCTGTTGCTGGGGCTGAAACTGTTTCCGGCGGGGCGGGTGCTTGCGCAGCCCAGTTTCCGGCTGGCGCAGGTCGGCCGCTGGCGGAAGATCGATTGCCTGAAGGCGCGGGAAATGTCGCAGTTCGGCCTGTATGGCGTGATGGCGTCGCTGTTGCTGGGCATCGCGCTGAACGTGCCGGTACGGACGCTGGAGTTTTTGAGCGCGGTCCCCGCGCTGGGCAGCTATCCGCCGAGCTGGTATGTCAGCATGTATGCCGTGATGCTGGCGGACGTGGTGCTGCTGTCGAGCATGTACATGTTCGCATTCGCCATGGCGCTGCGGATGGCGCCGCTCTTTCCCCGTTTCCTGGTGATGGTGTGGGGCGTGGACCTGGTGGCGCAGCTGGGCATCGCGCAACTGGTGGTGCGGATCGGGGATGTGCCCCCGGCCGTCCAGATGGCGCTGGCGGACCTTTTGACCGGCAATGTGAAAAAGGTGCTGATCAGCGCGGCGCTGTGGCTGCCCTATCTGCTGCTGTCGGAGCGGGTGAACATCACCTTTCGCAACCGAATGAGCGCCTGACGCGCGTTCGCCCCTACGTCAATGGGCCGACCGAGTCGGTTTGTAGCACCCCGAATCGCGGAAATAACCCGCTACCGACAGTCGGCAGGCCGTATGTGATTCGCGACGAGTCGTGGACGGCGGTGCGGGGCGCGGTTGTCGGGGCAGTTCAGCAGGCGCATGGGTCAGCGCCCTGCCATTGGTTGTATTTCCATTGTCGGCGCAGATAAGCGAGTGAATATCCGGCGCAGATATATACCGGGTCATTACTCCGCTATTTCGGAATTTGTTCGAATTAAGCAGATCGTTAACTATTTTCTTGTCTGATACTGTCTATTGTCATGGTTGAGGCTTATAGAAGCAAAAAAGTAATTGATAAGAATAACTTGAAAAAACATTGGCCATATAACCAAAGATATACTCTGTGTTTCTTGATTTTTACTGTGCAGCCGCAATATAGCAAGCGGAAATGGTTAACAAAAAATCGCCATAAATTACTGAAAAATAAAGCTATTTTTTACCCTGTTGACTTGCATCAGCATTGGGCCAATTTGGGGTCAAGTTCTACGGGAACTGCCCAACTGCCTGGTCGGTGAAGCATATCACTGCTGGGGTCGCCAGGTGGCAAAGGCCCCTCCGCAGAACTGTGCGAGAGCAATCGGAAAGTGGTTTCCGGCGAAATAGGGGTAAAAGACATGACTTTCTTCAAGAATCTTTGGAATGATGAGAGCGGCGCTTCGGCGGCTGAATATGCGCTGATCCTTGCGATTGTTGGCACCGGTATTGCGGTTGCATCTTGGACCCTAGGGGGAGCAATCGGTAACGCTATCGGTAATGCTGCCAATTGCATTCAAGATAGCTCCGGCGCGGATGCCCAGCCGGCGTCCTGCTGAGGCACTCGCTAAGATGGCTGGTCGTGATTTGACCAGCCATCGATATTCACAGTTCCGGGGGGAGTTGGCGTGGGGCAGCGCAGATCTTTAATCATCCTTGGCTTTGCAATCCTGCTTGGTCTGGCGGCGGTATTCGTCGCCAATAGCTATTTGAGCAGGGCGGAGCAGCAGCAGGCAGCTGTCCCGGCGGGCATGGCCAAGGTTGTCGTGGCGTCGATGCCGCTGCCCTTTGGCACCGCGATCACGCCGGAAAAGATGAGGGTGGTCGATTGGCCCGCCAATTCGGTGCCGCCGGGCGCTTTCCGCGATCCGTTGCAGCTTACCTCCCTGGGCAAGCAGCGCGTCGTGCTGCGGCAGATCGAGCCGGGCGAGCCGATCCTTACATCCAAATTGTCAGGCGAAGGCGGTCGCGCCACCATGTCCGGTGTGCTGCGGCCCGAAATGCGTGCGGTCGCCGTGCGGGTGAATGATGTGGCGGCGGCTGGCGGCTTCGTGCTGCCGGGCGATACCGTCGACGTCTTCGTCACGCGCACGATGCAGGACGGCATGGGCGGGGCGAGCGAGCAGATCACCGATGTCCTGTTGCAGAACACCCGCGTCATCGCCATCGACCAGAACGCGAACGATACGTCCAAGGACCCGGCCATCGGCAAGACCGCCACGCTGGAGGTCAACCAGGTGGACGCGCAGAAGCTGGTCCTGGGCCAGCAGGTCGGCCAGTTGACGCTGGTGCTGCGCAATGTGACGGACCAGCCCAATCCGGCGGTGCAGACCGTGGGGACGGAGGATCTGCGCGATGGCGCCTATGTCGGCGGCTTGGCCGGGCCGCGCGCCCGTGTCGCCAACGTCGCTTATCTGCCTGCGCCCGCCATGCGCGCGCCGCGCCGGGCCGTGCCCCGCAATGTTTCCGCTCTGCCCGCGACCGCATCGGTCGAAATCGTGCGCGGCACGACCGGCACCAGCTATGAGGTGAAGCGCTATGGTTCCCGCTAAATCCGCCGCGATGCTGGCGCTGGGGGTGGCGATGGCCACCGGGACGGCGATACCGGTCCACGCGCAGGTCGCTTCGTTGACCACCAGCAACGTCAATCATGCCGGGCAGTTCGACGTGCCGCTCAACAAGAGTCAGGTGCTCACGGTCGACCGGCCCTTTTCCAAGGCGATGGTCGGCAATCAGGAGATTGCCGACATTTTGCCCATGACCAACCGGTCGCTGTACGTGCTGGGCAAGAAGGTGGGGACGACCAGCCTGACCCTCTATGACAGCCGCAACATGTTGATCGCGGTGGTCGATGTGGCGGTGGGGCCGGACGTCGTGACGCTGAAGCGCCAGCTGTCCGAACTGATCCCCGGCGAGCAGATCGGCGCGCGTATCTCCAACGACGCGGTCGTGCTGACCGGGACGGTGTCGAGCGCCTCTGCGGTCGACCGGGCGGTGCAGATCGCCAAGACCTATGCCGGGGGCGACGAGAAGGTCGTCAACATGCTGTCGGTCGGCGCTTCGCAGCAGGTGATGCTGGAGGTGCGCTTTTCGGAAGTGAACCGGCAGGCGGCGAAGGAATTGGGGATTAATCATTCCTTCATCAACAACAGCGGGAAATTTGTTGGTGGCGTAGGGGAGAACGGACTGGCCGGTGTTCCCGTAACTGGTAGCACATCCTCCGTCGGTTCTGGATCGACTAGTGGTTCTTCACTTACGAACACAATCACTACTACAAACGGCGCTCCCAACACCGTCAACCAAGCTGTCACATCCAATTCGCAATTCTCGAACAACTCTTCCTCTTCAGTTACGGCTAGAGGCGGAAACGGCGTTTTGGATTTGCTTCTGCCCGCAACCGCATTTAGCGCGCTTGGGCTGGTGACGAATATTGGAGGACTGAAGATCTCCTCGGCGCTGGATGCGCTTGAACGGAAAGGGCTGGTCAAAACGCTAGCCGAACCGACGCTCGTGGCATTGTCGGGTGAAACGGCCTCATTCCTTGCAGGCGGGGAATTCCCCATCCCGGTGGCACAGAACAACAATGGGACCGGCGGCGGCAATTCGATCACCGTGGAATTCAAGCCATTTGGCGTCAGTCTGGGCTTTACACCAACGGTGTTGAGCGATGGTGTTATTAACCTTGTTGTTGAGCCGGAAGTCAGCTCGATCGATCCTTCGGCATCGGTTCAAATCAATGGCCTTGTCATTCCGGGGTTGCTGACGCGGCGGGCCAAGACGGTCGTAGAGTTACGTGACGGGCAGTCCTTTGCCATCGCGGGACTGCTGCGCAACGACTTCCAGGATACGATACGTCAGGTTCCTGTGCTCGGGTCGCTGCCGATCATCGGCGCGCTCTTCCGGTCTTCCGCCTTCCAGAAGCAGCAGACCGAACTGGTCATGATCGTAACCCCGCGGCTGGTGAAGCCGATGCGTGCGGAGGATGTGAGCTTGCCGACCGACCGGGTGGGCGATCCCAATGAGCTGGACCTGTTCCTGATGGGCCGGACCGACAAGGCGGTGGGCATCAACCCGCTCAATCCCGACGCGATGCCGCCCGAACGGCGTCAGGCGGCTCCGGCTCCGGCCGCACCGGCTGCCGATCCGGCTGGCGCAACGCAGAGCGGATATGAACTATGAGCGGGAGTGAGACCATGCGCAGACTGTCCCTGGCCGCGATGCTGGCCGTTCCGGCGCTGGCGGGCTGCACCGCGAACGACCCGACCTTTGGCGGCTCGGTGCGCAGCAACTATGCGCAACAGGTGATCAACCCCGAACCGCGCTACGAAGGCACGATCGTCGAAGGCGGCGATGGCGCGAAGAGCGCCGCGGCCGTGGAACGCTACCGCACCGACAAGGTGAAGAAACCAGCGACGATCAGCACGACGCAAGGTTCTGGTGGCGGTGCAGGCGGCGGTTCGGGCGGCGGCTCGGGCGGCCGGTGATCGGGGAGGGCTTCCAACCATGTCTGCCCGTCGGAATAGCCTGATCAGGTCAACCAGCGGTGCGGTAGCGCCGACGGTAGCCCTGTCGCTGTTCGCTCTGATTGCGGCGGGGGGCATCGCGTTTGATTATGCGCGGATGGCGGCAATGGATACCGAGTTGCAGAATGCAGCTGACCAAGCCGCCTTGGCTGCCGTAACTCAGCTTGATGGTGGAGAGGATGCCATCGTGCGGGCGACGGCGGCTGCCCAGGACCTGATTACTAATAACACCCGCTTTGCCAATGATGGCGGAGGCGCAGCGATCGGTGTGCCTACGCTGGTCTTCTATGAGAGCTATGATCAGGAGGCAGATGATTTCGTTGGCCAGATTGATGCTGCTGACGAAGATGCCGATACAAGAGCGCGCGTCGTTCAGGTGACCGTCGCTGGTCGTGAAGCATTCTTTGCTCTGACCCCGATTGTGTCAATTCTCAGTTCCGGTGACATTGCCGCCTCCGCTGCAGCAGGGCTTGGGCGCTCTATCTGCAAGGTTCCACCCCTAATGATTTGCAATCCAACTCCGGGGGAGGAATTTAATCCCTTCGATCCCGACACAGGTCAGGAGGCCCTAAGGGGCTTTGGGGTTAAAGTCGTTGGTCAGGCGGGCAATAGCTGGTCGCCGGGGAATTTCGGTTTCCTTGACGTAGGCCAGGATGACGTCGGTGCTCCCGACTTGCTCTCGGCGCTCGCTTATCAGAATCCTACTCTCGACTGCCTCAATGTAGAAACAAATGACGTTGATCCGGGCGTTACTGCTCCCGCGTTCGATGCAATCAATACACGATTTGATATTTACAACTTCGGCGGTGGCGGTGGTTCAACTTTGGGTGCTTGCTTCAACGGTGCCTGTCCGGCTGCTTCAAATGTGATCAAAGACTTGGTGCGACCGGACAATGCAAATAACAATGGCAACGGATGCAAAATACATAATCAAGGCTGGCAGCTTCCATCAAATCAGTTCTCGCCGCAAGCGTATAGTGCGAGCCAGACCGTCACGACTTTAATGGACCCTAATGGTGTGGATGCGATGGGGCTGCCCAGAGACAACTGCCATTATTTAAGTTATGGTCAGTCATGTCCTGGCTCTAACGCGGATGAACAGCGTGTAGGCAACGGAAATTGGGCCCGCCAGGATTATTTCACGAAGTACCACAACGCGACACGGCCTTCTGGTTGGCAGACGATGACCCGCTACGAGACCTACGTTTGGGAGCAGCAGGCGGCGACGCCCAGCAACTTGCCCAACAATGTGAGTGCTGGTGGAAACCTGCGGCAATATGGTGTTCCCCAGTGTTCGTCGGGAACGCTGGATAGCGCGCGTGACCGACGGCTCGTTACAGTGGCTGTTGTCGATAATTGCGCAGATCTCAACGGCACATCGGTGCCCGCAGAGATTGGGAAGTGGGTTGATATGTTTTTGGTCGAACCTGCTTATAACCGTGGCAATGGCGTGACCGGGACAGAAGTATATTTTGAGGTGGTACGCAACAATACTGTTGCTGGCAGTGAAAGTACGGGATCGCAGGTTATCCGCCGCGATGTTCCGTATCTCATACGTTGATTGCCGTGCACCTTCGAACAATCATAAGATTGGCGGTTTGTCGCAGGGGGGCAGCGGCCGCGGAGATGGCGCTGGTTACACCTCTGCTCATTATACTGATGTTCGGCTCATTCGAACTGGGAAACTATTTCCTCAGCGAGCATGTCGTGGTGAAGGCTGTGCGCGACGGCGCACGCTATGCTTCGCGGCTGAATCTGTCCAATTTCGATTGCAGCTCCGCTTCTTCTGATAACACATTAGCGGACGCGGCAATTGAAGAGAATATCCAGAACCTCGTTCGGACGGGCCTGATAGACATCGATGAGGATGAAGAGGCTCGGTTGCGGGGTTGGAGTGATGGGTCGGACATCCATGTGGAATATGACTGCGTCGCCGTTGATGAGGCCGATCCGCCCTACAGCGGCATTTATGCCGGTTTGGACTTTGTTCCGGTCGTGCATGTGGAAGTTAGGGGGTTGGATTATACTTCCCTATTTAACGACCTAGGTTTCACCAGTTCGACCATAACCTTAAATGCCGAGGCTCAATCTGCGGTGATGGGGATATGAAGTCCCTCAAGAGCCTCATTCGTGACAATAGGGCAAGCTCAGCAGCCGAGTTCGCGTTGGTTTTGCCGCTGCTTCTGATTTTCCTCTTGGGCATTCTTGATGTCGGCCGGTTGATGTGGACGTGGAATAAGGCTGAGAAGGCGACACAGATCGGGGTTCGTTATGCGGTGGTGACTGACGTTGCTGCCGGCGAGCTGTCTGACTTTAAATTTACCGTCGATGCGGGGGTGGGGCAGGGGAATGCAGTCCCTGCGACGGTCTTTGATTATCTGATTTGCACTGAGGACAATGACTGCTCGGATTGCTCCGGTACTGCATGCAATAGCATTGACCCCTCGCTCGATTCAGATGCTTTCGATGCGCTTGTTGGAAGAATGCAAACTATGTTTCGCGAAATTGGCTCCGAAAATGTCGAGGTTGAATATCGCAACGTTGGTCTTGGCTTCGCAGGTGATCCTAACGGAGCCGATGTGTCTCCGCTGGTAACGGTAAGGTTTCGGGAAGACAATCCGATCACCTTTACTCCGATTTTGTCGCAAATCTTTGGTGTGACCATCTCCCTACCCAGCTTCAGCGCCGCCCTCACTATGGAAGACGGCCAGGGCGCGGTATCAAATTGAGGAACAAGATCTTGGGCATCGTGACGAACACAGCGGAAGCGACCGAGAGTTGGACCCTTGATGTGGGTGACGAGGGCATCCACCTTATCCTGTCCGAGCAGGAAGTGGCGGCTTCCGATATATTGGGGGATCGGTTGAGCGGGCAGTCGCTCACGCTGTCCATGCTGGCGCCGGGCGCGGCTTTGCCGCAGTCGCTGGTGGGAGAGGCGAAGGCCGTCATCCTTGAGGTGCAGCCGGACGACGAGGCGTCGATGCGGCGGCTGGCGGCTTTGCGGGCGGCCAATCCGGCGCTGCTGGTGGTCGCGGCGGTGCGCAATGCGGAAATTCCGCTGGTGCGTGCGCTGTTGCGCAGCGGGATCAATGATGTGGTGGCGCTGCCCTTGCAGGCGAGCGAACTGACCGCGGTACTCGATCAGCTGCGCACGGAGATCGCGGCGAAGGGTGGCCGCGACGTCAAGATGGGCGCGCTGGTGTCGATCATCAAGAGCGTCGGCGGCGTGGGCGCGACGACCATCGCGACACAGGCGGCCAGCCTGCATGCGCGGTCGGCGAAACAGGCGGGCGAGCGGGTGTGCCTGTTCGACTTTGACGTGCAGTTCGGCGGTGCGGGAACGTGCCTGAACATCACATCGTCGCTGACGCTGGCGGACTTGTTGCAGGCGGGCAATCGGGTGGACCGGGAACTGCTCGGCTCCGTCACTGTCGAAACGCCCACTGGGCTGCATGTGGTGACTGCGCCGACCGAAATCATGCCGCTGGAGGCGGTGAACGCGGATCAGGTGTTCCGTGTCATCGAACTGGCGCAGCGGAACTTCGACACCATCTATCTGGACTTGCCGGGCAACTGGACCAACTGGTCGATGTCGCTGGTGGCGCGGTCGGAAGTCATATTCCTGGTGTGCGAACTGACCATCGCCAGCCTGCGCCAGGCGCGGCGGCAGATCGCCCTGCTGCGCGACCAGGACATTGATCCGGCCCGCATCCATGTGATCGCCAACCGGGTGGAAAAGAAGCTGTTTCGCGCGATCGGGCTGGAGGATGCGGCGGCGGCGCTGGATCATCCGGTGAATTTGAGCATCGCAAACGACTTTCCGCTGGTCAGCTCGGCGCTGGACCAGGGCGTGCTGATCCAGGAACTCAAGGCGCGCAGCCGCATCTGCAAGGACATGGCGGACATCGTCGATTGCACCACGCAAGCGGTTGAAGCGCGGCGTCAGGCGGAGAAGAGCTGATGTGGCAGATCCGAAAAGGCGACGGCCGGTTGGGCGACACCCGCGACGAAGTGGGGCCGACCGATACGGAGCTGGTCCATTGGGAAGACGACCGGCACACCGAGCTGAAGGTCGCGCTGCACCAGAAGCTGATCGACCTCATTAACCTGTCCGCGCTGGAGAATATGTCGCGCGCGCAGGTGGAAGCGGAAGTGGGCGAGATCGTCCATGAACAGCTTGCCTTGCAGAAGCATGCGCTCAATCTGGAGGAACGGCGGCGGCTGGTGTCCGACATATTGGACGAGCTGCTGGGGCTGGGGCCGTTGGAGCCGCTGCTAAAGGACCAGAGCGTCACCGACATATTGGTGAACGGGCACAAGATCGTGTTCGTGGAGCGCGGCGGGCGGCTGGTGGAGACGGCGACGCGGTTCAAGGATGAAAAGCATCTGTTGCGCATCATCCAGAAGATCGTGGCGGCGGTGGGCAGGCGGGTGGACGAATCATCGCCATTCGTCGATGCGCGGCTGGCGGACGGTTCGCGCGTCAATGCGGTGGTGCCGCCGCTGGCGGTCGATGGATCGCTGTTGTCGATCCGCAAGTTCGCCAAGGTGCCGATCAGCATGGCGCGGCTGACTGAACTGGGCAGCGTGCCCGCCCCCATGGCGCAGGTGCTGTCGGCGGTGGTCGCGTCAAGGCGCAACGTGCTGATTTCGGGCGGCACGGGTTCGGGCAAGACGACGCTGCTCAACGCCATGTCGGCGAGCATCGATGAGGCCGAGCGGATCGTCACCATCGAGGATTCGGCCGAGCTTCAGTTGCAGCAGCGCCATGTCGTGCGGCTGGAAACGCGGCCCCCGAACATCGAGGGGCGGGGCGAGGTGACGCAGCGCGATCTGGTGAAGAATGCGCTGCGCATGCGGCCCGACCGCATCATCGTGGGCGAAGTGCGCGCCGGGGAAGCGTTCGACATGCTTCAGGCGATGAACACGGGCCATGACGGGTCGATGACGACGGTCCACGCCAATACGCCGCGCGACGCGCTGTCCCGCGTGGAACAGATGATCGGCATGAGCGGCATCGACATTTCGCCGCGGTCGGCGCGGGCGCAGATCGCGTCGGCGCTGAACGTCATCGTGCAGGTGGGGCGACTGTCCGATGGACGCCGCCGCCTGCTGAGCATTTCGGAGATCACGGGCATGGAGGGTGAAGTCATCACCATGCAGGAAATCTTCCGCTTCAAGATGACGGGCCGGGACGAGAATGGCATGGTGCGCGGCCATTTCGAGGCGACCGGCATCCGGCCCAAATTCATGGGCGAGCTGGCCGACCGGGGCATCAGCCTGCCCGCCGAGCTGTTCCGTCCCGATGCGGTGGTGCAATGATAAACCCGCTTTACATCCGCGCCCTCGTCCTGGTCCTGCTGTTCGCGGCGGTGATCCTGACCATCGAGGGGGTTTCCAGCTGGCTGCGCGCGCGGGCGGGCAAGGAAAGGGTCGTCAACAAGCGGCTCAAGATGATCGCGGCGGGCTATGAGCGCAGCACCGTGCTGTCCAAGCTGCGGCGGAATGACGACAGCCTGAATTTCAACCATGACAGCGTCTTTGGCCGCATGGGGCTGAGCATCGTGCGGGCCTTGCATGGCGCGGGGCTGAGCGTGCCTGCGCGGACCGTGTTGACGGTGATGGGCATTGCGACGGGCGTGCTATTCCTGATCGTGGTCGTCGGCGCGCTGGCGGCAGGCTATGGCATGACGGCGGGCATGATCGTCATGGCGGGCGCTTTCGCCGCGTCGCTTGGCGTGCTGCTGCCCATCATGGTGCTCAGCCGGATGAGCCAGCGGCGGCGCAAGAAGATGGAGGAGCAGTTTCCGGTCGCGCTCGACACCTTTGTCCGGGGGCTGCGCGCGGGACACCCGATCGCGGCGGCGCTCGACCTGCTGACCAAGGAGATGCGCGATCCAATAGGCAGCGAATTCGGCATTGTCGTCGATGAAGTAACCTATGGTTCGGACCTGCGCGATGCGTTGCAGCGCATGGCCGAGCGGTGGGACATGAACGAGATGCACATGTTCGTGACGTCGCTGTCGGTGCAGGCGGAGACGGGCGGCAATTTGGCCGAGATCCTCGAAAATCTGTCGGCTGTCATCCGCGAGCGGGCCAGCCTGTTCATGAAGGTGCGGGCGCTGAGTTCCGAAGGGCGGATGACTGCGGTCATGCTGACGGCCCTGCCGATCCTGGCCTTTGTCGCGCTGTTCCTGCTCAATCCCGCATTCTACCTGGATATCGCGCAGGACCCGATGTTCATCTTCGGTTTTTCCGGGCTTATCATCCTCTACATCATCGGCTTCGTCACGATACGCCGCATGGTTGACCTGAAAGTGTGAGCTGATGCTGGACCTTGCCCTTATATCGCAGCTTCGCCCGGTATTGCTGGTCCTGCTGTTCGTCGCGATTGTCGCGATCGTCTATGGCGTGTCCGAAATGCTGTCGCGCACGGCGAAGGTGCGCAGCCGGCTGGACGTCGTCAGCGGGTCCGGCGGCGCTGCGCAGGGCGTCGGGCAAAGCCTGCGTAACGAGCGCAATAACAGCGAATGGAAGAAGCTGGTCGATCGTATCGAAAAGCTGGGCATTTCGCTGGCCGATACGCAGAGCGATTCCCTGCGCAAGCGGCTGATCGCGGCGGGCTATCCCTCGCCCGAAGCGCCCAAGGTCTTTACCTTCATCCGGCTGACGCTGACGCTGGCGCTGCCCGCGGTGATGGTGCTGATGTCGCTCAGCAAGCCGGAGCCGCCCAGCCCGGTGAAGCTCTATTTCATGGCGACCGCAATCGCGGTGCTGGGCCTGTATCTGCCCAACCTGTTCATTTCGGCCAAGGCGGCGCGGCGGCAGGAGGCGATCGTTCACGGCTTTCCCGATGCGCTGGACCTGATGCTGGTGTGCGTCGAGGCCGGGCTGGGGCTGGAAGCGGCGATGGATCGGGTGGGGCGTGAGCTTGCCATATCGCATCCACTGGTGTCGGCGGCGCTGGGCAAGGTGGTGCTGGAACTGCGGGCGGGGCGCAGCCGGGCCGACGCGCTGCGGCGGATGGCGGACGATGTCGATGTGGATGAGATCCGGTCGTTCGCGACGCTGCTGATCCAGTCGGACCAGCTGGGATCGAGCGTCGGGCAGACGCTGCGCGTCTATGCGGCGGAAATGCGGGAAAAGCGGCGGATGCGGGCGGAGGAGAAGGCCCACCGTTTGCCGGTGCTGCTGTCGGTGCCTCTGGTCGCCTGCATGTTGCCGGTGATGATCGGGGTGCTGATGCTGCCCGCCGTGGTGCGCGTGGTCCGCGAAATTCTGCCGGTTATGGCACGATAAACGACAATGGGGGACGGGGCATGATGAGACGGGCAGTGGCAGTGGCGCTCATCCTTGCGAGCGCGGCATGCAGTTCGGCGAACCGGGAAATCGCTGTCCGGCCCGTCAATGGCGACGCCGCCGCTACGGGCGCTGGCGCACTGGCGCGGGGCCACCTGCTGTTTTCGCGCGGCGAGCATGCGTTGGCGCTGGACGCCTATCGCCGGGCGATGCGGCACGAGCCGGGCAATGCACATGCGCTGAACGGCGTTGCGATCAGCTATGCGGCGATCGGGCGGCATGATCTGGCGCGGCAATATTTCGAGCTGGCGCTGGCGCGGGCGCCGCAGGATGAGCGTATTCACCGCAACTTCGCGCGCAGCCTGACAGCGCAGGGTTTGCAGGCTGAGGCGAACGCACTGTTGGCGCAGATCGGTCAGGGCGCAGCGCAGGGACCGGCGCGCCGTCCGACGCTGGCGCAACTGGCGGGGGGTGGTTCGGTGGCCTCTGCCGGGTTGGATGCGCGGGCCTTCGGGCCGGAGCTGGAGCGTGTTTCGATGGGCGAGGTGCGGTTGCAAACCGTCGCTGCCAGCGCGGCGCGGCCTGCCATGGCGGGTAGCAAGACGGCGCAACTGACGACGGCCATCGTGACCGTGGCAGATAATGGCCGGTCGGCGCCCGTTCTGTCGCTGGCGCGGGAGTTGAAGGCGCCGATTGCGTCTGTCGCGGCGGCGCGGGCGCGGCCGGTTGCCGCCCTTGGCTGCGGGCAGGCGGGGACGGTGGGCGTGAAGCTGCCCGCGACCGGATATTCCATCGATCTGTCCCCGGTTCGCGCGGACGCCAGACCGTCGCATGCCTGCGCAACGATGGCGGGCGGCGATGGGACGGACGATCTGTTCGAAAAGCTGTGGAAGTGGGGCGGGGGACAGGGATGAGCGTCCTTCTGCTGCTGGCGGCTGCGGTTGCATCGCCGGTTGTCGATGCTCCGGCTTCCGTGCTGGACTATGGCCGGTTGATCGATGACGCCATCGACGGCGGGCGCATGATCCAGGCCGAAGCCATGCTGAGCCAGTGGCGCGCCGATGCGCAGCCGCAGGACGGCGCGGCGATGGAGATAGCCCAGGCGCGCATGGCGCTGGCCAGGAGGCAGGACGCAGAGGCGGCAACGCGCTTTGCCGCGATCAGTCAGGCGGGATCGACCGATTGCCGCGTCGATGAAGGGCTGGGCATCGCCCATATGCGACTGGGCCGGGCCGAGCAGGCGGCGCAGGCGCTGCGGCGCGCGGTTGAACGATGCGCAGATAGATGGCGGGCATGGAACGCGCTGGGTATCGCCTATGACGCGGCGAAGAACTGGGCGCTGAGCGCTGCGGCTTATGAAAAGGCCTTCCAACTGACCGACAAGCCGGTGCAGATCCTCAATAATTATGGCCTGTCGCTGATGGCGCAGGGGCAGGCGGAAAAGGCCGCCGCGATATTCGCCAGGGCGCAGGAGATGACGCCCGACGATCCGCGCATCATCGCCAATGGCGACGCGGCGCAGGTGATGGCGGGCCGCGACATAGAACGCCGCCCGGCGGATGACGCCAATGGCTGGGCCAAGCGGCTGGGCGATGCGGGCAAGGTGGCGTTGAACATCGGCGACACGGCCAGGGCGCGCGCCTATCTCAGCCGCGCCGTGACGGTGTCGGAAAGCTATCAGGCGGATGCCGCGGCCGCATTGGCAGGCATGGGAGGAACGCCGTGACAAAGGACCTGATCCTGCTGGCCGTATGCCTGATCCTGCTGGCCGCCGCGATCGAGGATATCGCCAAGCTGCGCATTTCCAACATCTTCCCGCTGCTGGTCATCGGCCTGTTCGTGCCGTGGGTGGCGGTTGTGGGATGGGAGAATGACATCTGGCAGAACGGCACGCTGTTCCTGGCGGTATTCGCATTGGGATCGGCGCTGTTCGCGATGCGATGGATGGGCGGGGGTGACGTCAAGCTGCTGGCGGCATGTGCGCTGTGGTTCGACTGGCAGGCGTCGGTGGCGTGGTTCTTTTACGTGACGGTGGGCGGCGGCGTGCTGGCGCTGTTGATCATGGCGGGGCGGCGAATGGTGCCGCGATCTGTACGCGACGGCTCATCGCTGGCGATCTTCGCGCCGAAGGGACCGATACCCTATGGCGTGGCGATCGCGCTGGGGACGATCATGGCGCTGTATATGGCGGGGCCTAACCCCAGCGGCATCGCGCATCTGCCGGAATTTGTGAGGGGGTTGCGGTAGGGCGGAGAGGGGTGGTTAGCGGACTGGCGGCTTTCGGTGGAGCAGATCGAATTAACGCGATTTATGGCCTGCCTAGCTGGCTTTCTCGTTGTGCTCGGTCACTACGAATGCGGTTCAGCATATTCAGGAAATTGGGCTTCGCTGAAGCATCCATCGAGGCTAAAACCTTGTCAGCTTCCGGCGGCGAAACTTGCTGGCGGATTGCTTCGACCAACTTATCCTTCAGTGGCGAACATGACTTTGTAGCTTCGGCGTAAATGGCCTCGTCCGGCGCTGTGGTTCGTGTCAGGCGCACGGCATAGGTAGCCATACAACGGTCATATGCTTGAGCAATGATTTGGATGTTTGGCTGCGCCTCTTGCGCAGATGCATTCTGGAGACAAATCGCAAAACAGAATGCGATTACTGAGGATTTCAACTGCATGATCGATGATTACCTTTTCAATCCTGCATCTGCGTTATCTACTCAGCATTAACAAATCACCACTCACACGAAATCCGGCGATAATGTCGGCTATGTGGGTTATAGGGGTGGCTCGCGAATGCCTGCTACTGGTCGCAAGCAGATTGGCTGCTTTGATCCTCTGCCGTTTAGGGGAGTGGCGCCGACCGCCCTCATCCAACTTCGCCTGGCTCCGCTCTGCAAGGCTGCGTATCCTTCTCCCGCTGGCGAGAGAGGTTTGAGGGAGCGGATCAGGCGCGGGTGAGGAGGCCTTCGACCAATCCTTCGAAAAGGCGGCGGCCGTCGGTTTTGCCGTGGGCGGGTTCGATCACGCGTTCGGGGTGGGGCATCATGCCCAGCACATTGCCCGCTTCGTTCAGGATACCCGCGATGTTGCGGGCGGAGCCGTTGACGCTTTCGCCATAGCGCAGCGCGACGCGGCCTTCGCCTTCCAGGCGGTCGAGCGTTTGCGTGTCGGCGAAATAATTGCCGTCATGATGGGCGACCGGGAAGATCACCGATTCGCCTGCATCATAGCGGCTGGTGAAGGCGGTCCGCGCGTTTTCCACTGTCAGCGAAACGTCGCGGCAGATGAAGTGGCCGCCCGCATTGCGCAGCAGCGCGCCGGGCAGCAGGCCGCTTTCGGTCAGCACCTGGAAACCGTTGCAGATGCCCAGCACATAAACGCCGCGCTCGGCTGCCTTGGCTACGGCCTGCATGACGGGCGAGCGGGCCGCCATCGCGCCGGAGCGGAGATAATCGCCATAGGAAAAGCCGCCCGGAACGCCGATCAGGTCGATGTCGTCGGGCAGTTCGGTGTCGCGGTGCCAGATCATGGCCGGTTTTGAACCGCTGGCCGCTTCGAACGCCGTGGCGAGGTCGCGGTCGCAATTGCTGCCGGGGAAGACGATGACAGCGCTCTTCATGGCTCAGGCCACCTTTTCGATGCGGTAGTTTTCGATCACCGTGTTGGCGAGCAGCTTGCGGCACATGGCGTCGATGTCTTCGTCGCTGGTGCCGTCGGCCAGGTCCAGCTCGATGAGCTTGCCCGCGCGCACGTCGTTCACGCCCGAAAAGCCAAGACCGTCGAGTGCGTGGTGGATCGCCTTGCCCTGCGGGTCGAGAACGCCGCCCTTGAGCGTGACGAAGATGCGGGCTTTCATGCGGCCAAAACTCCGTGAATTGCTATGGCGCACCCCCTAGTGTGCTGTGCAGCAGCAGGCAAGGCATTATCCCTTTATTAGCGGACGCCGCGCTATTGAAGATGCACTGGATGAAGGGTTTTCGCGATGGCTGGTCTTGCGCTGGCGATGTTTGTCGGGCTTTTCGCCTTTGGGCAGCAGATCGTCGGCTATGACGATCCCCATGGCCGCGTCCAGCTGGCGCTGCTCGCCACCTTCACTTTCGGCGTGCTGATCGGTTATCGCGCCAACGGCTGAGCAAAAACCGACTTTCGCCGGATCGTCCGTCTGTCTAGGCGGTCGGCATGAGCGGTGACACATTATATTATGCCTGCGCCATATTGGCGGTGATCCTGTCGGGACTCGCCAAGGGTGGCTTTGCCGGGGTCGGGGCGCTCGCCATGCCGGTCATGGCGCTGGGGATCGACCCGGTGCGGGGCGCGGCGATCCTGCTGCCCATCCTGATCCTGCAGGATACGGTCAGCGTCTGGACGTTCCGGCATAGTTGGGACCGGCACATATTGACGGTGATGCTGCCGGGTGCGGCGATTGGGATCGGCCTCGGCTATTTCTTTGCAGCGCAGGTGTCGGAAACAGCGGTGCTGGCGGTGCTGGGACTGATTTCGACGCTGTTCGGGCTACATCGGTTGTGGATCGAGCGGGGCGGCGCGGTCGTGCTGCCTTCCAGTTCGCCCGACTGGGTGGGCGTGCTTTTCGGCGTGGCGAGCGGCTTTACCAGCCATATCGCACATGCCGGATCGCCGCCCTTCCAGATGTGGGTGCTGCCCAAGCGGTTGCCGCGCGACATGCTGGTCGGGACGACTGCAATCGCCTTTGCAACGATGAACTGGATGAAGGTGCCCGCCTATGCGGCGCTGGGGCAGTTCACGCGCGCCAATCTGATGGCGACGGCGATGCTGGTCCCCGTGGCGGTGGCCGCGACCTTTGCCGGGGTGGCGTTGGTGCGGCGGGTGGACGCGGCGCGTTTCTACACGCTGATCTATGTGCTGATGGTGCTGCTGGGCATCAAGCTGATGGCGGACGCGGTGATGGGGTGATTTCCGTCCACCGCCTTCGGCGGTCCCCCTCCCCATCGGTGATGGGGAGGATTTGGGAGCTGGATCAGTCCTTGCTGCGCTTCTTGCGGTGGGTGTCGAGGTCCAGCACGGTGGTATCGGCGCCTTCGGGCATCAGGCCCAGACGGCGCGCGACTTCCTGATAGGCTTCGACTTCACCGCCCAGGTCACGGCGGAAACGGTCCTTGTCCAGCTTTTCGCCGGTGTTCATGTCCCACAGGCGGCAACCGTCCGGGCTGATTTCGTCGGCCAGGATGACGCGGCTATAGTCGCCGTCCCACAGGCGGCCGAACTCCAGCTTGAAATCGACCAGGCGGATGCCGATGGCTGCGAACAGGCCGCACATGAAGTCGTTGATGCGGATCGCCATGTCGGCGATGTCGTGCATCTCTTCCTGCGTGGCCCAGCCGAAACAGGCGATATGCTCTTCGGACACGAGCGGGTCGCCCAGCGCGTCGTCCTTGTAGCAATATTCGATGAGGGTGCGGGGCAGCTGCGTGCCTTCCTCAATCCCCAGCTTCTTGCTGAGCGAACCGGCGGCGACGTTGCGCACGACGACCTCGATCGGCACGATTTCCACCTGGCGCACCAGCTGCTCGCGCATGTTGAGGCGGCGGATGAAGTGGGTGGGTATGCCGATCTGGCCGAGCAGGGTGAAGATATGCTCGGAAATACGGTTGTTGAGCACGCCCTTGCCGGAAATCGTGCCCTTTTTCTGCGCGTTGAAGGCCGTCGCGTCATCCTTGAAATATTGGATGATCGTGCCGGGTTCGGGGCCTTCATAAAGGATCTTTGCCTTGCCTTCGTAGATCTGGCGGCGACGAGCCATGCGCGCTCCTGTCTTCCCAAGAAAGAAATGTGCCCCGGCAAACGCGAATCGAAAAAGGATCAGCGGGTGCCGGGGCTGCTAGGGGTCGGCCCATAGACCAAAGAGCGCGGGGGTGCAATTAGCGCGCTACAGCACATCGCCAAACATGAACCAGACAAGCGCCAGCCAGGCGGCCAGACCGACAACGCCCAACAGGACGCCCGATCGCGACCGGATCGCTTCGGCCAGGCGGCCGCCTTCGTCTCCGTCATCCATCATCGCGCCAATGTAGCGGAGCCAGCCGGAGAGGAAAGCGCTATTCCGCTACCTCGATCTGCGGTTTCTGGGCCTCATCCTCTCGCCGCACAGCCATCAGGCGGTCAGTGAAGCATTGCCGCCACCAGCTGATGTCCTGTTCCTCGACGCATTTCATCATGGATTTCCAGCGGCGCTTGCGCTCGTCGAGCGGCATGGACAGCGCGCGGTTGATGGCGTCGGACATTTCCTCCGGGCTGTAGGGGTTGATGAGCAACGCGTCCTTGAGCTGCGTCGCCGCCCCGGCAAAGCGCGAGAGGATGAGGACGCCGGGATCTTCGGGATCCTGGGCGGCGACATATTCCTTTGCGACCAGGTTCATGCCGTCGCGCAGCGGCGTCACCAGCCCGATCTGCGCGGCGCGGTAGATGCCCGCCAGCTTGTCGCGCGGATAGCCCTGGTTCACGTAGCGCACCGGGCTCCAGTCCACATCGCTATATTCGCCGTTGATCCGGCCCGCGAGCGCGTCGAGCGTGGCGCGGATATGCTGATAGCTTTCCACTTCGCCGCGGGACGGCGGCGCGATCTGCGTCAGCACGACATTGCGATGATGTTCGGGATGATCCTTCAGGAAGCGGGCATAGCCGTTGAAGCGTTCCTCCAGCCCCTTGCTATAGTCCAGCCGATCGACGCCGACGATCAGCGCGCGGTGCTGTAGCGAGCGGCGGACCTGTTCGAACATCGTGTTGGCGGTGTCGCTGACGGCGGCCTTCGCAAATTCCTGCGCGTTGATGCCGATGGGGCAGGCGATCGCCTGAATGGTCCGGCCGTTGAGCGTGACGAAGTCGCCATTGACGCTGCCGCCCATTTCCCGTTCCACATAATGGCGGAAGGATTCGAGCCATTCTTCGGTGTGGAACCCCACCACATCATAGGCGAAGAGCGTCTGGACCAGCTTGGTATGATGAGGCAGCGATACGAGCAGCCGTGTCGGCGGCCAGGGGATGTGCAGGAAAAAGCCAATCCGGTTCTGAAGCCCCTTGTCCCGCAGCATCTGGCCGAGCGGGATCATATGATAATCCTGAACCCAGATGATGTCTTCGGGCTCGATCAGCGGGCTGGTCGTGTCGGCAAAACGCTTGTTTACGCGGTTGTAGCCGCCTTCGAAATCGCGAGCATATTCGGCAAGGTCGATACGAAAATGGAAGAGCGGCCACAGCGTCTTGTTGGCGTAGCCGTTATAATATTCATCGACGTCCTGCTCCTCCAGGTCGATCGTCGCGGTCTTTACGCCTTCGTCCTCGGAAAAGCCGATATGGCCGGTGAAATTTTCGGTGACCTCGCCCGACCAGCCGACCCAGATGCCCCGGCTTTCACGCAACGCCTGCGCCAGCGCGACGGCCAGCCCGCCCTGGTTGCCGGACTTGTTGGGCCTGCTTACCCGATTGGAAATGACAATCAGCCGGCTCATCGCATCACGCTCCAGGGTTTGCTCAACAGAACGGCGCAATTGATGATGCCGACCAATGAGTAGGTCTGGGGATAGTTCCCCCACAATTCCCCGGTTACAGGGTCAATATCCTCCGACAGCAGCCCGGCGGCGGTGCGGCGGGACAGCATTTCCTCAAACAGCATTCGGGCTTCTTCCGTCCGCCCGGTGCGGTGCAACGCCTCGATCAGCCAGAAAGTGCAGACGTTGAAGGCGGTGACCGGTTCGCCGAAATCATCCGGCGTGCTGTAGCGGAGCATATTGTTGCCCCGGCGCAGATCCTGCTCCAACGCCTTGAGCGTGCCGACGAACATGGGATTGTCTGCGGTGAGGAAGCGCAGGTCCAGCAGTTGCAGCAGCGAGGCGTCGCGGGCGTCATCTTCGAAATTGGCGGATATGGCGTTGCTTTCGGTGCGCCAGGCCGATTGCAGGATGCGGGCCTTCATGATTTCCGCCCGCTCGCGCCAGTGCACCTCCCGCTGGGGCAGGCCGAGCGCTGCGGCTGCATGGGCCAGGCGATCGCACGCCGCCCAGCACATGACCGCGCTGTAGCTGTGCACATGGGCGCGGGTGCGCAGTTCCCACAGCCCGGCGTCCGGCTGGTCATAGACCTTCCAGGCGCGGTCGCCCACCGCCTCCAGCGCTTCAAAATCGGACATGCCGGCCATGCGCAGCAGGCGCTGGTCGATAAAGCCCTGGACCGACGAAAGGACGATCTGGCCGTAGGCGTCATGCTGGATCTGCGAATAGGCGGCGTTGCCGACGCGCACCGGCCCCATGCCGCGATAGCCGGGCAGGCACTCAGCCTCCTCCTCATGCAAGGTCGCGTTGCCGCGCACATCATAGAGCGGCTGGATATGGCCGCCCTTTGCTCCATCGACGATATTGCGGAGATAGACGAGGTAGCTTTCCAACACGTCGAGCGCGCCCAGGCGGTTGAGCGCCTCCACCGTATAATAGGCGTCGCGAATCCAGCAGTAGCGATAGTCCCAGTTGCGGCCCGAATCGGCATGTTCGGGGATGCTGGTGGTCAGCGCGGCGACGATGGCGCCGGTTTCCTCATGCTGGCAAAGTTTCAGCGTGATGGCGGAGCGGATGACCGCTTCCTGCCATTCGGCGGGAATGGCGAGGCCGCGCACCCACACCTGCCATTCGCGGATGGTGTCGTCCAGCATCCGTTCCAGCGCGGGACGCAGCGCGTCGGAAAAGCTCTCATCCGGGCCGAGGAAGAAATGCATGTCCTGTTCCAGCCGGAACCAGCTTTCCTGGCTGATTAGGCCGATGGGCGCGTTGGTCGACATCCGCATCGCCATGTAGGACAGGACGATGCGGATATGGTTGGAACCATAGCTGATCGGTACGGTTTCAGAATGCCATGACGTCGTCGGGCGGAGCCGCACGCGGATGCGCGGGCTTCCCGCGACAGGGCGCACGATGCGTGTGAAGGCGACCGGACGATACATGCGCCCCATGCGGCGATGGCGGGGGCAGAAGTCGTAAAGTTCGATCGCGTTGCCATGGTCGTCGCTTTGCCGGGTGACGAGGATGGGCGTGTTGCGAATATAATGCTGTTCTACGTTGATGCAGTTTTCCAGCTCGATCGCCCAGAATCCCTGTGCGTCGGGCGTGTCCCACGCCTTGTCATCGAGCAGGGCGGAAAAGACGGGGTCGCCGTCCACGCGGGGCACGCAGGCCCATGTCATTCGTCCGGCGCGATCGATCAGCGCGGATGCCTGGCAATTGCCGATGGGCCAAAGATCGAGATTGCGCTCGTTCCCGGCGTAGGTTGTTTGACTGTGCCTGACTATCGGTCTGCCCCTTGTTTCACCCGAACGGAGGGGCGCTGGCCGTCATTCAGCCCGGCCGGACAAACCCCGTTGGAGATAATGCCTGACGGCGGCAACCTGTTCCAGAGAGAATGCGGCCAGCGTCTCCCGGGGTGGGCCGACCAATATGCCTGCGCCGCCAAGTTGCGCGGCGGCGGCGAACCCTTCTTCATCGGTGACGTCATCGCCGATGAACAGCGGGCGGCCCCCAGCCATGGGCATGCGCGTCATCAGCGTATGTACCGCGCTGCCCTTGTCCGCGCCGCCGGGGCGCAGTTCAAAAAGCATCTTGCCCGGTTGGACCGCAAGGCCGAGCCGGGCGGCCAGTTCGCTCGCCAGCTCGCCTGCATCGACACCCCATTGCGGCGCACCACGGAAATGCAGGCCGACGCTGATCGATTTGCGTTCGACCAGCACGCCGGGCTTGCCGTCAGCGAAGGCGTGGAAGGCGGCCTCCGCATCATCCACGGCCGGGCGGCGCGGCGGCGCTTCGACATCCTCGCCCGGACCGGCGAATTCAAGGCCATGCGTCCCGGCGAGGAGGAAATCGGCGAAACCCAGGTCGCGCAGGGTCGTGATCGACCGGCCGCTGACAATCGCCAGGCGACCTTCCAGCCCGTCGCGCAGCCTGGCGAGCATGGCAAGCAGGTCATTGTCCACGATCACGCCGTCGGGCGTATCCGCGATCGGCGCGAGCGTGCCGTCGAAGTCGAGGAACAGGGCTGCGCCCACCAGCAACGAAGCTGGCGGCGGGGGCAGGTCGGGCAGGGGGGAAGGGGTGGATTCGGACACGCGCGCAAGGTGGCGCGTGCCGTCAGATGTGCAACCCCCTGCAACGGGGGTGGAGCGATTTTTTCGGCTTGATCCCTTGGGAGGCGGCATGATGTCGTTCCCCCTGAAACATCGTTTCCGTTTTGTCGTTCCGCTGCTATTCCGATCGCGATGACCGATTTTCGCGACCCGTTCGACGCTATCAAGGATCACCCGTTCGACGATGCGCTGTCCCAGCGTTATCTCGTCTATGCGCTTTCCACCATCACGGCGCGATCGCTGCCGGACCTGCGCGATGGGTTGAAGCCGGTGCATCGGCGGCTGTTGTGGGCGATGCGGCTGCTGCGGATGGAGCCGGCCGGCGCGTCGCCCGATGTGCTGGTCGCCAACCCCGCGCGCAACACGACATCCTACAAGAAATGCGCCCGCGTGGTGGGCGACGTCATCGGCAAATATCACCCGCATGGCGATACGTCCGTTTATGACGCCATGGTGCGGTTGGCGCAGGATTTTTCGCTGCGCACCCCGCTGGTCGATGGGCAGGGCAATTTCGGCAATATCGACGGCGATAACGCCGCGGCCATGCGCTACACCGAGGCGCGGCTGACGCAGGCGGCGGCCGACCTGATGGCGGGGCTGGACGAAGGGACCGTCGATTTCCGCCCCACCTATAATGGCGAGGATGAGGAGCCGGAGGTTTTCCCCGGCCTGTTCCCCAACCTGCTGGCCAATGGGGCCAGCGGCATCGCGGTGGGCATGGCGACCAGCATCCCACCGCATAATGTCGCCGAACTGATCGACGCCGCGAGCCTGCTGATCGACAATCCGGACGCCGAACATGCCGATTTGATGCAGATCGTGCGCGGGCCTGATTTTCCGACCGGCGGCGTGCTGGTGGACAATGCGGCGATTATTTCAGAGGCTTATGCGACGGGGCGAGGATCGTTCCGCACCCGTGCGCGCTGGCACAAGGAAGATGGCGGGCGCGGCACATGGGTCGCGGTGGTCACGCAGATCCCGTTCCAGGTGCAGAAGTCGAAGCTGATCGAGCAGATCGCTGCGCTTATCAACGACAAGAAGCTGCCTATCCTGGCCGATGTGCGGGATGAAAGCGACGCGGAGATCCGCATCGTCATCGAACCGCGCGCCCGCACGGTCGATCCAGATGTGCTGATGGACAGCCTGTTCCGGCTGACCGACCTCGAAAACCGCTTTCCACTGAACCTCAACGTGCTGGATGCAACGCGGACGCCGCGCGTGCTGGGGCTGAAAACGGTGCTTGTCGAGTGGCTGAGGCACCAGATCGACGTGCTGGTCCGGCGCGCGCGGCACCGGCTGGACAAGATCACGGCGCGGATGGAGCTGCTGGACGGCTATATCATCGCCTACCTCAACCTCGACCGGGTGATTGAGATCATCCGCACCGAGGATGAGCCCAAGCTGGTGATGATGGAGGAATTCCAGCTTACCGACCGGCAGGCCGAAGCGATCCTGAACATGCGGCTGCGTTCCTTGCGCAAGCTGGAGGAGATGGAACTGCGGCGCGAGCATGCGGAGTTGCTGAAGGAGCGCGACGACCTCATCAAACTGGTCGAAAGCCCTACGCGGCAGCGAACGCGGCTGAAGAAAGACCTGGCGGACCTGCGCAAACGCTATTCGCCTGACAGCGATTTTGGCAAACGGCGCACGCTGGTCGAGGAAGCGGGGCCGGCGCGCGAAATTCCGCTGGAGGCGATGATCGAGCGGGAGCCTATCACCGTCATCCTGTCCGAACGCGGCTGGATACGGGCGATGAGCGGCCATCGGGACCTGGCGGCTGCCGATACGCTGAAGTTCAAGGAAGGCGACGGCCCCAAGATCGCCTTTCACGCGCAGACGACAGACAAGCTGCTGCTGGCGACGTCGAGCGGGCGCATCTTCACGCTGGGCGCGGACAAGCTGCCGGGTGGGCGCGGGTTTGGCGATCCGGTCCGCTCTCTGGTCGATATGGATGACCAGGGCGAGATTGTGACGCTGTTTCCGGCCAGCATGGGGGGCGAATTGCTGCTGGCTGCGTCGGACGGGCGCGGCTTTGTCGCAGCGGTGGCTGACGTGATCGCCGAAACGCGCAAGGGCAAGCAGGTGGTGAACGTGCGCGCCGGAGCCAGGCTGGCCATTGTTCGCAAGATCGGGGCGGAGGCGGACAGCGTCGCCGTCGTCGGCGAAAACCGCAAGCTGCTGGTTTTCCCGCTCGTCGAAATGCCGCGCATGGCGCGCGGTCAGGGCGTGCAGATGCAGCGATACAGGGACGGCGGACTATCCGATGCGGTGACATTCCGCATGAGTGATGGCCTAAGCTGGACGATGGGTGGCGGCAGCGGTCGGACACGCACAGAGGCGGACATGACGCCGTGGCGCGTGGCGCGCGGGGCGGCTGGACGAATGCCGCCGGTAGGGTTCCCGCGCGACAACCGTTTTTGAACGGACGTCAGATTAATTCCATCTGGTTGAAATCAGGGGAAGTTGTTTCCTGAAAATTTACCACTTCCGCCTAGTTCGTAGGTATGAAGTCGCTTCCCGTGCGTATTCGGCCAGAGCAAAGGCCGGACCATGACCTCCTGGCGAGGTTCGCCCGCACGCATCTGCGCTGCTTGGGGGAAATGGATCATTGGCTGGACGCCATGCCCCAGCCGGCGGCATTGTTCTGCTTGAAAGACAGGGATTTAACGATCGTTGCTGTCAATCAGTCTTTCTATCACACGTTTCTGGTAAACTACGATATCGACGCCAAGCCGTCCCATTCGGATGCCTGGCGTGACCGGATCATCGAGACGGCCCTGGCGAAGACCACTTCGTCATTTTTCGAATTGAGGCGCGATGGGGCGCTGGGTCCTGAATATTTTCTCTGCACCGCCGGGTTGCTGCCCGCCGAAGAAGAAGGCGCGAAGCTGGTCCTGTTCACGGCGCTGGATCGCACGGGTGATCGCACGACGGAAAAGAGTTTGCGGCGCGAACTGCTGTCGGATGGTCTGACCGCCTTGCCCAATCGCGCGGGCTTTGGCGAAGAAATTGACGACCGGCTGCGCAATGGTCCCTGGCCGGAGAATGCCAAGTTCGGGATCATCGCCATCGACCTGAGCCGTTTCAGCCGCGTCAATGAATCCCTTGGGCCATTGGCGGGCGACGAATTGCTCATCACGGTTGCAAAGCGTCTGAAGTCGAACCTGCGGCAGGGGGATGTACTGGCGCGGATCGGCGGCAATGATTTTGCCATATTCGCTCGCCTTAACAATGGCTTGTCGGACTGCATTCATATCGTTCAGAGGGTCAAGGATTCGCTGAAATCCCCGATTCGGCTCAGCGATCTTCAGATTCGCGTCGATTGCGCGATTGGCTGCGCCTTGTCGACGGGCCTGGACGATGACCCGGACGATGTCGTGCGCAAGGCGCAGGCAGCGGTGAAGATCGCCAAGCGCAGCGGCAAGGTGGAAATCTACCGCAACGGCGTATTGAAGGAAGCACAGCGCCGTTTTTCCATAGAAAGCCGGCTGCGTACGGCACTGTCGCAGGGCGAGTTGACGCTGGCGTACCAGCCGTTGATCCATCTGCAGACGGGCGAGATCACCGGTTTCGAAGCGCTTGCTCGCTGGCATGACCCCGATCTGGGCCATGTGTCGCCCGCGGAGTTCATCGCCGTGGCGGAAGAAAGCGGCCTGATTACCGCGCTGGGCCGTTGGGCGGCCTATGAGGCGGCGCAGGCGCTCAGCCGATGGGACGGAAAATTCGGCAAACCACTGCCCGTGGGCGTCAATGTGAACCTGTCGCCGATCCAGATGGCGCGCGACGATGTGGCGTCGGTGTTTGAGGAGGCGCTGCGCTATTCGGGCGTGTCCGGCAACCGGCTGACCGCCGAACTGACCGAAAGCGCGATCATCGTCGATCCTGACAAGGCGCGCAAGCTGCTGGTCGCGCTCAAGGATTTGCACATGCCGATCGCGATGGACGATTTCGGCACCGGCTATTCGAACCTGGCCAGCCTTCACAGCCTGCCGATCGACATTTTGAAGATCGACCGCAGCTTCATTTCGACGATGCTGGATGACAAGGACAAGCAGGCCATCGTGCGCACCATCCTGTCGCTCGCCGAATCGCTGAACCTGTCCGTCACGGCCGAAGGCATCGAGACGCAGGAACTGGCGCATGCGTTGCAGACCATGGGTTGCGGCAATGGTCAGGGTTTCTATTTCGCGCGGCCGATGCCGGAAGCCGAAGCGTTCGACTACTGGCGTGCGCGCTGGAACTTCGAAACGGTCTGATCGGCGATCTGGCCGACACGTTCTGCGTGGGGAAAGCCTTCTTCCACCCACTGGCGCTGCACTTCGCCAAGCGCTTTGGCCACATCCGGGCCGGGCGCCAGGCCGCGCGCGATGAGCGCGCCGCCGCCGATGGGCAGTTGCGGCGGGGTCCAGCCTTCAAGAAACCGGAGGCTTTCGAGTGGAGCAGAGGGGTCGAGCAGGATGCGGTCGATCGCGCCTTCCACGCCGATGTGAAAGGCGAGCGCCCTGGGTGACATGCCGGCCGCGTCGCCATCGAGCGCCAGGACAAGGCGTTTGCGCACCTTGTTCGACAATTTCAGGCGAGCGCCGACCAGATCGGCGGTGCGCGGGTCTGGCGGCAGCAGCGCGGCAAGGCGGCGCAGCGCTGCGGGCGGCGTCGCCGAAGAGGCTTCGCGCGCGATCAATTGCTCCACGCGCGCAATCCCCCCGCGTCGATTTCCGGCAATACCGGGATGAGTATCCCGCCGTCGATCATCAGCCGCAGCGAGGCGAGCGGGGCAGGGAGTGCGAGCAGTTTCAGCAATTCGTCGGCGATGCGCTCGCGCGACAGGGCCATCAGGCTGTTGGCGGCGGCGCGACAGGCGGCATAGGCTTCCTCATCCGGCATGTCCCGGCCGAAGCGCGCGAGGAAACGGAAATAGCGCAGGATCCGCAGGTGGTCTTCAGCGATCCGCGCGGCGGCGCTGCCGATAAAGCGGACGCGGCCTGCCTGCAGGTCCGCCACGCCGCCGAAATAGTCGGCTATTTCAAGGGTGAGCGGATCGGCATAAAGCGCATTGATCGTGAAGTCGCGCCGCGCGGCGTCCTCCCGCCAGTCGCTGGTATAGGCGATGGTGGCTCGGCGGCCGTCCGTGCTGACGTCCCGGCGCAGGGTGGTGATCTCCACGGGCCAGCCGCCGATGACGGCGGTGATGGTGCCATGGTCGATGCCCGTCGGCACCGCCTTTATGCCTGCCGCCTTCAGATGATCCACGACCGCGCGCGGTTCCAGCACGGTCGCGATGTCGAGGTCGCTGACGGGCAGGCCGAGCAAGCCGTCGCGCACCGCGCCGCCAACATAGCGAACAACGCCTCGCTCCACCTCCAGCGCGGCGAGCAGGCCGTCCAGCCCCGGCCGATGACGCCATTGTGCGTCAGGCAAGAAGGCGGTCATGGCGCAGTCTCCGCGAGAGGTTGGCAAGGATGGCGGCGGTGATCCCCCAGATCCTGCGGTTGTTCCACATTATTTCATAATAATGACGCTCAAGTCCCTGAAAATCAATGGAATGTCGAGTGCGATTGGCAGGGTCAAGGGCGTAGGACAGGGGCAATTCAAACCAGTCGGCAACTTCGCCGGCATGTGGGGTCAGCGGTAGATCGGGCGGAATGACTCCCAGGACCGGCACAACGTCGAAACCGGTGAAGGTAAGATAGCGATCGGATATGCCGACGATGTCCACCATATGCGGGGCGAGACCGATTTCCTCCTGTGCCTCCCGCAGGGCGCCGGCGATCTCGTCGGCATCGCCTTCATCGACGCGGCCGCCGGGGAAAGCGATTTGCCCGGCATGCGTCCGCATGGACGCGGCCCGCTCGGTGAGAATGAGGCCAGGATCGGGCCGGTCGGTGATGGCGACCAGCACCGCGGCGGGGGAGAGGGATATGTCCCCACTGATGCGCGGATCGCGCGTGTCGGCATGGGTTAGCCCGACTTCGCGCGCATGCCCTTCCATCAGGGCCATGCGCAACCGCTCCGCCAGCGTCATGCCGATCCGTCCAGCGCAAAAAAGACGCCGTTGCTCCACAAGCCGACCGGATCGCCGCCTTCATCCAGGGCGAGGTTCATCAACTCATAATAGACGCTGCGGTTGACGAGCGCATCAAGCCCGCCGCGTACGTGAAGATAGGGATGTGGGCCATCGGCCGTTTCCCGGATCGTCAGCGCATGCGCGGCGTCGGCGGCGACAAGGTCGCCGGTGTTGAGGCGGAATGCCAGCGCGCGTTCGCGTCCTTCGCCCTCGCTTTTCAACTCGACGGCGACGAAAGGCGCGTCTTCAACCTCTATGGAAAGCTTTTCCACAGGTGTTACAAGAACATAAGCCCCGTCCTTCTCACGCCGCAGGATCGTGGAGAACAGCCGCACCATCGCTTCGCGACCGATCGGGGACCCTTGATGAAACCATGTTCCGTCGCGGGCGATGCGCATTTCGCTGTCGCCGCAATGATCGGGATTCCAGTTTTCGACCGGGGGCGGGCGCTTTTCCGCCAGCAGGCGGACGATGTCGGTCAGCGACAGGCTGGAAAGATCGGGGGGCGGGTCCATCGGCATGGCGTCGAGATAGGATCGCGCGCCACCGAAGGCAAAAGGGAAATTACGCGCGCGCCGTGATTCGCGGGCCGAGCATGCCTTGGCCGCCCAGTGCGCGGCCATCCACGGACAGGGCGAGCAGGCGGCGTGCCTCGAACGGGCCGGGGCAGGTCCAGCCTTTCGTCGCGTTCGCCGTAAAGCCCCAGAAGCGGCCATAATATTCGGGGTCGCCGATCATCATGAGCGGCTCGCTGCGGTGATTGCGGGCGGCGGTGACCACAGCGTCCATCAATGCGCGGCCATGGCCGGTGCCCTGCAGCGCGGGAGACACGGCGACAGGGCCGACCATGATGAGCGGCGTCTGCGCGCCATCCTGATCCGTGAGGGCCACGGGCCAGCTTTGCAGGGAGCCGACAAGTTCGCCATGCTCATCCAGGATGCCGAAAGACAGTTCGGGCAGCCAGGGCATCCCGTCCCGGATCAGATAGGCGGTGCGGCCGTGCCGGTCGGGACCGAATGCGGCGTCGAGCAGGTGCTCGATCGCCCCTTCCGCCACCATGTTGAGGGGCACGATATGAGACACGTCTTGCCGATCCGTCGTCAATGGCGCATGGACCGCGCCGGGAGCGGCGGGATTAGCGTCTGCTTCGCAAAATAAAAGTCTATTCTGGCCATCGCCAGCAGCAGGAAAGCCATGAACGCCGGATTTGACGATTTTCTGACGCTGGAGGTCAATCATCTGGATGTCGATGTCCTGACCGGCATCTATTCGGAAGAAACGCACCTGCCCCAGCCGCTGCGCATATCGATCCGCGCGCGGTTGAAGATTGCCGATCATTATGGGCTGGACACGCCGCTGTCGCGGTCCAAAAATTACATGGACCTCAAACATGCGGCAACGGCCGCGCTGCCCGAGGGCCAGCATTTCACGCTGATCGAAGCGGTCGCCGACCATATCATCGAAACGATCTTCTTGCAGGACGACAAGGTGCTGCATGTCGAGGTCAAGATCATCAAGCTGGCGCTGAGCGAGAAGGGTGAGGAAATCGGGATCACGCTGGGACGCTGGCGCAAATAGGCTGCTGCCTTACGCCTTGATCAGGCCGATTTCGCGAAGCCGCTCGGTCAGATAGTCATGCGCGGTGATCGGCGGATCGCGGCGCGGGTGCGCTGCGTCCACGCACTGGGGCAGCGGTTCGATCAGGAAATCGGGCCTTAAATGCAGGAAGAAGGGCATGGAATAGCGCGCGACGCCGCGCCGGTCGGGCGGCGGATTGACGACGCGGTGGCTGGTCGAGGGCAGGCGGTGGTTGGTCAGGCGCTGGAGCATGTCGCCGACATTGATGGCCAGAGCGCCCGGCGGCGGCACAACCGGCAGCCAGTTGCCCTGCCGGTCGCGCAGCTCAAGCCCGCCTTCTTCCGCGCCCAGCAACAGGGTGATGAGGTTTATGTCCTCATGAGCGCCCGCGCGGATGCCCGGCGCATCGGGGGAGACGGGCGGATAATGGAGCAGCCGCAGGATCGAGTTGCCATCCTGTATGGCGCTGTCGAACCAGCTTTCCGGCAAGCCGAGATAGATGGCGATGGCCGAGAGAATCTGCCCACCGACGCGGTCGAACTCCTGATAGAGGCGGCGGAATAGCGGCTGGAACCGAGGAATTTCGCTGGGCCAGACATTTGCGGGCATGGTCGCGGCCAGGGGATTGCCGCGGGGCAGGTCTCGCCCGACGTGCCAGAATTCCTTGAGGTCGTTTTCGCTCGCGCCCTTCGCGATTTCACGGCCGAATGCAGTGTAGCCGCGCTGGCCGCCATTGGCTTTGGCGTCATAGCGCCGTTTCTTTTCTTCAGGCAGGGCGAAGAAGGCGCGGGCGAGCGCCCAGCCTTCATCGATCAGGGCGGCGTCCATGCCATGATCCTTCACCATCGCGAAGCCGAACTGCTGAAAGGAGTTGCCGATCGCAGCGGCGAAATCCTGCTTCGCCATGGCCGCCAGCGACAGCAGTGGCACTTGTTCCAGCGAGGCTTGCGGCAAGGCTACAGGGTTCCTTCTGTCACGGCGTCTATGCCGCATCCTTGATCGGCTCACGCGGCTGATGCAAGGATATGGTCATGAACTATTGGCTGATGAAATCGGAACCCGACGTCTTTTCCTATGACGATCTCGTCGCGAAGGGGAAAGCGGAGTGGGACGGTGTGCGCAACCACGCCGCCCAGCTCAACATGAAAGCCATGCGGAAGGGCGATCTTTGCTTTTTCTATCACAGCAACATCGGCCTTGAAGTAGTGGGCGTCATGGAGATCGTCGAGGAAGCCGCGCCCGACAGCACGGATGAAAGCGGCAAATGGATCGCCGTGCATGTCGCGCCCAGGAAGAAATTGGCCAAGCCCGTCACGTTGAAAGCGATGAAGGCCGATCCGGCGCTGTCCGACATGGTCATGTTGCGGCAGTCGCGTCTCTCGGTCGCGCCGCTGACGCAAGCTCAGTTTCAGCACATAATCGCGATGTCCGAAGCATGAGCGGCGATTGATTGCGCAAAGCGCAACTGTGCAGCCGTCATTTGCGATTGTCGCGCAGACCTACGCCGACATAGGATGCAATCAACAGAACAAGAATATCCAGAGGTGTTTGATCGGCATTCACAAGGAGTAAACCTATGCGAATGCTGTCGAAAATTGTACTCACCGGCGCCTTTGGCGCTGCCATCGCCGCCGTTGCTCCCGCTCAGGCGGAAGAAGCCAAGCAGCGCTTCACTCATGAAGGCTACACCTACGTCTACGACGTTAAGGACACCAAAACCGGCAAGGTGATTTCGGGCCGCCGTTATCCCGACGCCGTCGCCTTCAACCTGGCCGTGAAGAATGGCAAGGTTTCCGGCGTGTCCGGTGGCCATTCGGTCGCTTTCAAGGTCGATGACGCGCGCGGCGCCACGGCCAAGTAAAAGTTCCGATCTGGATAGGATAAGGGCGGCTCCCGGTAGGGAAGCCGCCCTTTTTCATGAGCAGAATTCAGCGGCAGCGGCGCTTGCTGTCGATTTCCTTGCCCAGCAACGCACCGCCTGCGGCGCCCAGGATCGTGCCGGTCGCACGGTCGCCACGGGTGTCGATCGCCCGGCCGAGCAGGGCGCCGCCCACGCCGCCTACGATCAGGCCGGTCGTGCCATCCGACTTGCGGCAGTACGTGCGCCCGTCACGGCCGCGCCATTCGCGATAGCGGTGATGCTCGCGGGCGCTGACCCCATCAGTGGGAATCGCCATGGAAACGGGAATGGCCATCGAAACGGCCGACAGGGCAATAATCGCTTTACGCATGAATTTCTCCTCCGAACCAATGATTTGGTAGCTGAACCCGCCAATATTGGAGGAGGTTTCATGAACGTACCACAACGCCATAAGCCATTTACTATAAAGGGAAAAAATAGGGAGATGAGCTGTGAGGGGCAGTGGTGGTGACCAGGCGGGGACGCTGATCGAAGCGTTTAGGCTCCAACCCCACCCGGAAGGCGGATGGTATCGGGAGACATGGCGCGCGGCGGTCGAAAGCGGGAAGCGCGGGGGCGGGACGGCGATCTATTTCCTGCTCGAATCGCGTCAACGGGCACGTTGACGCCGGGTCGAGGCCGATGAACATTGGTTCTGGCACGGCGCTGTCGGTTGCCCTGGACGGCGGGCCTGAGGAAAGGATCACGCTGGCCCCGCCCGGCTGGCATCCGGCAGACCAGGCGGCGATGCCGCGCAAGTGAAAAATTTGCCTTCTATGGACATGTTAAAGCCAATCGACGGCGCGCGCCGGGGTCGCTAAGGGGAATCGCAATGACATGTTCCTGGTTACCCTTCGCTCATGCATGACAAGCCCAAGCGTAGCCGGGCGATTGCTTTGCCCAACGGCGAATTCCGCACGCGTGCGACGGAATATCTGGATTTTCTGGCAGCCTGGGTAAAAAAGCCGCGGCAGACGGCGTCTGTTGTGCCCAGCAGCCGTTATCTCGCCCGGTTGATGGTCGGCCATATCGATCCGCTCGATGGCCCGGTGCTGGAACTGGGCGGCGGCACCGGGGTTTTCACGCGCGCGATCCTGCAGACAGGGCTGCCAGCCGAAAAACTGGAAGTGGTTGAAATAAATCCGGCTTTCGCGCGCGGGCTGCGGCGGCACTTCCCGCATGTGTCGGTGCTGGAAACCCCAGCGCAGATCGTTTCGACCGTAGCGGCGGGGGAACCGGGGCAGTATCAGACCGTGGTGAGCGGCCTGCCGTTGCTGGCGATGGACCGGCACATGCATGCGGACATATTGTCCGAATCCTTCCGCATGTTGCGTCCCGGAGGTAGCTTTATCCAGTTCACCTATTCGACGCGGCCGCCGGTCAGCCGCGATGTGCTGCATGCGCTGGACCTGGAAGTGGCGCGCGTGGGACAGACGGTGCGCAATTTCCCGCCAGCCACGGTCTTCCGCTTCCATCGCCGGGGCGAATAGCCAAGGTTGCGCGGCGGCGTCGCCGCCCTATCTTGGCGTCCAGTTATAAAGGGGCATTCGCGCGCATGGCGTCGATCATTACTATTTCCGGCCTGACGAAGAGCTATGCGTCCGGCTTTCAGGCGCTGAAGGGCGTCGATCTTGAGATTGAGGAAGGCGAGATTTTCGCGCTGTTGGGGCCGAACGGCGCTGGCAAGACGACGATGATCTCCATCATCTGTGGCAATGTGCGGCCCAGCGGCGGCACGGTGACCGTGGCGGGGCATGACATCGTGCGCGATTATCGCGGGTCGCGCTCTGCGATCGGGCTGGTGCCGCAGGAACTGTTCACGGATGCGTTCGAGCGGGTGATCGACACGGTCCGCTTTTCGCGCGGGCTGTTCGGCAAGCCGCGCAACGATGCGCATATCGAAAAGGTGCTGCGCGACCTGTCGTTGTGGGACAAGCGCCACGCCAAAATCCTGGAATTGTCGGGCGGCATGAAGCGGCGCGTGATGATCGCCAAGGCGCTGTCCCATGAGCCGCGAATCCTGTTTCTGGACGAGCCGACTGCGGGCGTCGATGTCGAATTGCGGCGCGACATGTGGAAGCTGATCGGCGAATTGCGAAAAACCGGCGTCACCATCATCCTGACCACCCATTATATCGAGGAGGCCGAGGAAATGGCCGACCGTGTGGGCGTGATCAGCGGGGGCGAACTGATCCTGGTCGAGGAAAAGACCGCGCTGATGCAGAAGCTGGGGAAAAAGTCGCTGACCGTGGCGCTCAACGAGCGATTGGAGCGCATTCCCCCCGACCTTGGCGAATGGAATGTCGCGTTGAAAGCCGATGGGCACGAAATCGAATATGTGTTCGATACGCGGGCGGAGCGGACGGGCGTATCGTCGCTGCTGCGCAAGCTGGGCGACCTTGGCATCGGCTATAAGGATCTCAACACGCAGCAAAGCAGCCTGGAGGATATTTTCGTGAGCCTGGTCCATCGGGAGAAGGCGGCATGAGCGGTTTCAACTTCCGGGCGATCTGGTCGATCTACAAGTTCGAATTGCATCGGTTCAGCCGCACGTTGCTGACCGGATTGCTGGTTCCTGTCATCACCACATCGCTATATTTCGTGGTGTTCGGCGGCGCGATCGGGTCACGCATGACGGAGATTGACGGCATCCCCTACGCCGCGTTCATCGTGCCCGGCCTCATCATGATGTCGATGTTCACCGAAAGCATCTTCAACGCCAGTTTCGGCATCTACATGCCCAAATTTTCAGGGACCATTTATGAACTGCTGTCGGCGCCGGTGTCCGCTGCGGAGACGGTGATCGCCTATGTCGGGGCGGCGGCGACCAAGTCGTTGATCGTGGGCAGCATCATCTTCGTGACGGCGCATCTGTTCGTGGACATTCAGGTTGCTCACCCCGTCGCCATGGTGGGTTTCATGCTGCTGATCGCGATCAGTTTCTGTCTGTTCGGCTTCATCCTTGGCATCTGGGCGCAGAGTTTCGAGCAGTTGCAGGTGATCCCGCTGCTGCTGGTCATGCCCATGACATTCCTGGGCGGTGCATTTTATTCAGTGCAAATGCTGGCCGAACCGTGGCGGACGGTGACGCTGTTCAACCCGATCGTTTATCTGGTGTCCGGCTTCCGCTGGACCTTCTTCGGGCGTGGGGATGTGGGGATAGAATTCAGCCTGCTGTTCATCGCGGCGATGCTGGCGGTGTGCCTGGGCATCATCGGGTGGATGTTCCGCACCGGCTACCGGCTGAAGAAATGAGAAGGGCGGTCTTGCCGGACCGCCCGATGGATATTCAGGCCGCAGCGCTTTCGGGCGCGATGGCGAAGAGGGTGACGCCCTTATATTTGTCGTCGCCTTCATTGTAGAGGCCGTACATCGCCTCAAACGTCTCATCCATGACGCTGACGTCGTTAAGGCCCGCCAGCTTGAACGTGCCGAGCTTCAGTTCGCGCGGGGGACGGCCTTCGCGTTCCACGGTCACAGCGTCGATGAACATTTCGTCATGACGGGTGTAGAGGATGTGCGGCGCCAGCTTGACGACCATCTTGTTGTAGGTCGCCATCAGGCATTTCTGAAGCGCGATCGCTTCGAAAATGGTCGTCGGGGCAGTCATAATGACCCGTCCTTTACCGATTTGACGCCTGTGTTCAATTGCTTTGTGCGATGCACCATCGCCGCTTGACGCATCCGGGGCATTTTTCAGGACGAGCCGACAAGCCCCAGCCGATAGCGCATCGCCCACCGGGCGAGCAGCAGCACGGCCACTACCCCAAGGCCGCTGGCGAGCCCCAGCCAGATGCCGAGCCCCTCCATCCCCAACGGGAAAGCGAGCAGCGTTCCAACGCCCACGCCGATGATCCAGTAACCGATCAGCGCGAAGATCATCGGCACCTTCGTATCGTTCAGCCCCCGCAGGACGCCTGCGCCGATTACCTGCGTGGCGTCGACCAGCTGGAAAAGCGCAGCGATGGCGAGGAAGCTGACGGCCAGCGCGGCGGTGCGGGCATTGGCGGGATCGGCGAGGTCCAGGAAGGCTCCGATCAGCAGGCGCGGAGCGGCGATCAGCAGGATCGCGGCGGCAAGGGCAAATCCGAAGCCGAGGATGAGGGCGAGCCAGCCCGACCGGCCAACGGCGGCTGTATCGCCGCGCCCATGGGCCAGGCCTACGCGAACGGTCGCGGCCTGGCCGATGCCCATGGGCACCATGAAAAGGAGCGCGGCGATCTGCATCGCGACGGCATGGGCGGCGAGCGAGTCGCGGCCGATAAGGCCCATGAGCAGTGCGGAGGCGTTGAATACGGTGGTTTCAAATCCGACCGTGATGGCAATCGGCAGGCCCAGCGCCCACACGGCGCGATGCCGTTCCCTGTCATGACTCCAGAAACGCCCCAGCAGCCGATAGCGCCGGAAGCGCCGGTCGATCAGGATCACGGCGAGCAAGCCCAGAAACAGGAAAAGCGACGAAAGGCTGCTTGCCAGCCCTGCGCCGAACAGGCCGAGCGCGGGCAGACCCGCATTGCCGAAAATCAGCAGCCAGCCCGCGAGCAGGTTGAACGGAATGGCGAGCAGCATGATGACCACCGCCCAGATGGGCCGCTCCAGCGCGGAGATGAAATTGCGCAGGGTGGTAAAGCCCAGAAAGGGCAGCAGCGCCCATTGCAGGCCATGCATCATCCGCCCGGCCTGATAGGCAAGATCGGGCTGCTGCCCCATGGCGAGCAGCAGGCCCTCGCTTTGCGACAGCAGCAGCCAGGCGGGCAGGACGAAGAGGAATGCGGCGCGCAGCGTC
Source organism: Sphingobium herbicidovorans (assembly GCF_002080435.1). NCBI lineage: Bacteria > Pseudomonadati > Pseudomonadota > Alphaproteobacteria > Sphingomonadales > Sphingobiaceae > Sphingobium > Sphingobium herbicidovorans. The sequence continues at coordinate 2,904,085 of NZ_CP020538.1, forward strand.
TGCTGGACGGTGCGGCGGACGTCCCGCACCGAATGGCGGCGGCGGCCACGTTCGTTGGCGATCAGCGGGGCGGCGGCCGTTACAAGGCCCATGCCGAAGATCAACAGCGCGTGGAACAGGTTGATGGCCAGCGCGCCGGCCGCGACGCCCTGCGCGCCGATGCGGCCGATCAGCAACAGGTCCGTCACGGCAATGCCCGCCCAGGCGATGTTGCCCGCGATCATGGGAAGCGCCAGCGCCAGCAGCGCGCCTGCCTCGATACGCCAGGAGGATGCCTGTCTATTCATGTCGGGTCCAACGCGCGACTGGCAGGCTGCCGGTCGGTCAGTGTTTCTTGAACAGATGCATGGCCGCGACGATGATGCCGCCGATGACCAATCCTACGATGGCCGCGCCTATCGCATTCACCACCCATTCCACCACGGGAGCCATCATGGGTGTGGCGTGGGCCGCCCCTTCCGCGACATGATGGATCGCGCCGGGGATCAGATCCCAGTGAAATTCGTGCAGGCCGTGGACGATCAGCCCGCCGCCGACCCACAGCATCGCAGCGGTGCCGACGACCGACAGGATCTTCATCAATATGGGCATCGCACGCACCAGTCCGCGGCCCACGGCGCGGGCCGTGGAGGAGGCGCGTTCGGCAAGGTGAAGGCCGATGTCGTCCATCTTCACGATCAAGCCGACCACGCCATAGACGCCCGCGGTTATGAGTATGGCGACGACCAGCAGGATGAGCGCCTGTTCCCACAATGGTTCCGTAGCGACCGTGCCCAACGCGATCGCCATGATCTCGCCCGAAAGGATGAAGTCGGTGCGGATCGCGCCAGAGACCTTCTGATCCTCCAGTTCCTGCGAGCTGTGCGTCACCAGCGCTTCCTGCGCGACGTCATGGCCGCCCTGCACCGCCTCCAGCAGCTTTTCAGCCGCTTCGAAGCAGAGGAAGGCCCCGCCGAGCATCAGCAGCGGGGGTAGCAGCCAGGGCGCAAAGGCGCTTAGCAGCAATGCGGCGGGGAGGAGGAAAAGGAGTTTGTTGCGCAGGGAACCGCGCGCGATCTTCCAGATGATGGGAAGTTCGCGGTCGGGTGTCAGGCCCATGACATAACGCGGCGTTACAGCCGCGTCGTCGATGACCACGCCGGCCGCTTTCGTGCCTGCCTTGCCCGCTGCCGCCGCGACGTCATCAAGCGAGGTTGCGGCAAGCTTTGCGATGCCCGCTACGTCGTCGAGCAGCGCGATCAAACCCGAAGGCATGGATATATTTCCCCTGTTGCAGGGCCAGTGCGAGGCCCTTCACGGCCCGTCTCATAAGGGGGCGGGCGGTCTGGGGCAATAACGGCGGGAGTGATGAAAGATGGTGTCAGGCGACGCCGCGATAATTTCCGGGCGGGTCGCTGGCGGGGAAGGACTCGTCCGCCTGTTCATCGACCATGTCCCAGTCCCGCGCGTCGATATGCTGCTCCTGCGGTCCTGCATCGCGCACGATGCCGGATGAGCCGACAGAACCGCGATCGTCAATGTCTCGCCTCGCCTGCCTTTCCTTCCAGCTTCGCCATGCGACGGCGCCAAGGCCGCTAAAAAATGCGAGTTTCAACAACCCCTTCATGATGATTTCTCCTGTGGATCGTGAACATGGACCCAATCTGCCCGGTTGTCGGTCACGCCATCGCGCGGCAGGGATATTTCCCCCTCCTCATCCGTGCCGGGTTCTGCCTGATCCCCGCCGGGGCTGGTCGCGACGGTCCAGCGTTCGCGCAGCGCCGCGTCGATCATCGCGCGCCACTGGCTCTCGTCGCCCACTTCCCGCATTGCGGGATCGGGATCCTTCATGATGGCGAGGATGCTTGCCGCGTCGGCGACCCGGTCTTGCCACTGGTCGGGGCTGCCCGTCGCGAGATGGCGGGCCAGCCGCTCGATAAGGGTGCGTTGTTCCATGGCCGGGGAACGCCTGCTCATGGCTTCCGTTCCGCCGATTTCGTGACGGAAGCGCAGCAGTGTGAACCGGGCTGACGGATGGTCGTTGAACGGGGGGCGGTACGGATGAAAGGAGAGCGACCATGCCTCGCGGCGACAAGAGCAGCTATACCGGCAAGCAGAAACGCAAGGCTGAGCATATCGAGGAAGGCTATGAAAAACGTGGCGTTTCGCATGAGGAAGCGGAACGGCGCGCATGGGCCACGGTCAACAAGGAATCCGGCGGCGGGAACAAATCGGGTTCCGGGCGCGGAAAGCCCGACAGCCATGTGTCGTCGCGCAAGGGCGGACGAAAGGGTGGCGCGGTGTCTTCCCGCCGATCTGCGGCGGACCGTTCAGCGGCCGCGAAGAAGGGTTGGGAAACCCGGCGCAAGAAGGCCGCCGGATAAGCCCATCACCGTCATTCCCGCTGCTGCGGGGATGACGGAGGGGCGGCGTCAGCAGGCTGCACCTGTATTTCGAACAATTTCGACCAATATTTGCCGGTGACGAATATCCGGTCCGTCTTTTCATCATAGGCGATGCCGTTGGCGACCGCCTCGTCATCCGTCGCCCCGCTGGCTTTCAGGAGTGGGGCAAGGTCGATCCAGTCGATCACATTGCCGTTCGCCGGGTCGATCCGGGCGATATGGCTATCGTACCAGATGTTCGCCCAGATTTCGCCCTTCACATATTCCAGTTCGTTGAGCCGGTCGACGGGCCGCCCATTGAAGGAAACGGTGATGCGGCGCGTTTCGGCGAGCGTTTCGGGGTCGAGGAAGCGAAGCTGGGCAGTGCCGTCGCTCATGATGATGTTGCGGCCATCCTGCGTCAAACCCCAGCCTTCGCCTTCATAGCGGAAGCGCGAGACGGGCGAGAAGTCCTTGAGGTTCCACACAAAGCCCTGACGATGCCGCCAGGTGACGCTGATGAGCCGGTCTTTCCAGTTGACGATGCCCTCGCCGAAATAGGGCCGGGGAATGGCGCGCCGCTCAATGACTTTTCCGCTTTTCAGCGCGACCTTGCGGATCTCAGAGCGCCCCTCAAGCCCCGTGCTTTCGTAAAGCGCGCCTTCGTGGAAGAAGAGGCCCTGCGTGAAGGCGGACGGGTCGTGAGGATAGGTTCTGATGAGCGTCCATGGCGTATCTGCCTGTGCGGGGACGGCAAAGCAGGCGAGGAGCGTCAGCCACAACGCTATCCATCGCCGTTGACCGCGCCAGAAATGCGTCTTCATTCGGCGGCTTGCTCAGCGATCGCGGAGGCGAGCCATGATGGCAAGATGGCGGGATCAATGTCCTCCACCCGGCGCAATTCTATCGACAGGCCTAGGTCGGGCAGGGCCGCGCGCTGGCGCTTCTCGTCGGCTCGCTCCAGCGGCACGGCGATCAGGCGGCGGTTTATCTTGCTGCGATAATGCATGCGGGCGGTGTTTTCCTGCCCGACATAGCATCCCTTGTCGAAATCGACGCCGTGCAGTTCCCCCGCGTTGGTTTCCAGCCAGAGCGTCTGGTCCTGCCCCAGTTCGCCCGCGCCCTCGAACACGCCAAGGGACAGGCGATGGGCGCGGAAGGCCGTGGACGCGTCACCCGGTTCCGCCGGGGCGAGCCAGCGATGCCCAAGCGCGGGCAGCCGCGGGTCAAGCGGCCTGTTCGCTGCATCGGGCGACCAGTGAACGGCGAGGCCCTCTTCGCGCGCGATCGCGGCCTTCCGGCGCAGGCGATAGAGCGTCAGGCGCTTCGCCAGCGTATCGGCCTGCGCCGCTTCGCAATCGATCAGCACATCATCGCCATCGGCCCACAGGATGAAATCGAACAGCGCCTTCCCCTGAGGCGTGAGCAGCCCGGTCCATCGCGGTTCGTCGGGCCGGAGCGTCAGTACGTCGCGGGTAAGCAGGCCCTGGAGGAAGGGTTTTGCTTCTTCGCCTGAAATTCTGATGATCGCGCGATCGCTTAGGGTGGTGCCGGTCATCGGCTTTAGGTAGGACAGGCGCCGATCATATCCAAGCGGCGAGCGACCATGTCCCAGAATTTCGACCTGATCCTGAAGAACGGCACCATCCACACGCCCGGCGGCGCGGACAAGGCCGATGTGGGCGTGCGCGGCGGCCAGGTGGTGGCGATCGGTACGTCACTGGGCGATGCGGGCGAGGTGATCGACTGCACCGGGCTGGACGTCCTGCCGGGCTGCATCGACAGTCAGGTGCATTTCCGCGAGCCGGGGCTGGAGCATAAGGAAGATCTGGAGTCGGGCAGCCGCGCGGCGGTGCTGGGGGGCATCACTGCCGTCTTTGAAATGCCCAACACCAATCCTAACACCGACAGCGAGGAGCGGGTGCGCGACAAGCTCAACCGCGCGCATCACCGCATGTGGTGCGATCATGCCTTTTACGTCGGGGCGACTGCGGACAATGCCGAGCAGCTCAAGGAACTGGAGCGGATTCCCGGCACGGCGGGCGTCAAGATATTCATGGGCGCATCGACCGGCAGCCTTCTGGTCGATAACGACGCCGCATTGGCCCGCGTGCTGGCGAGCGGCACGCGGCGCGTCGCCATCCACGCAGAGGACGAGGCGCGGATGAACGCGCGCAAGGATTTGCGGGTGGAGGGCGATCCGTCATCGCACCCCGTGTGGCGCGACGATGAAAGCGCGATGATCGCGACTCAGCGGATCATCGGGCTGGCCCGGAAGGCGCGCCGCCGCATCCACATATTGCATGTGACGACGCCCGCGGAACTGGAATATATCGCGGCGCACAAGGATATCGCGACCTGCGAAGTGACGCCCCAGCATCTGACGCTGGCGGCCGAGGATGCCTATCCGCGCCTGGGCACCTATGCGCAGATGAACCCGCCGATCCGGTCTGGCGCGCATCGCGATGGCCTTTGGCGCTGGCTCAATCAAGGGGTGCCCGATGTGCTGGGCAGCGACCATGCGCCGCATACGATCGATGAAAAGGCGAAGGTCTATCCCGCCTCGCCCAGCGGGATGCCGGGCGTGCAGACGCTGGTTCCCCTGCTGCTCAACCATGTGGCCGAGGGGCGGCTGTCGCTGCGGCGCTTTATCGAGCTGACCTCGTCCGGCCCGCAGCGCGTGTTCGGCCTGGTGGGCAAGGGGCGCATCGCGCTTGGCTATGATGCGGACTTTACCATCGTCGACCTGAAAAAGCGGTGGACCGTGGGCAGCGACTGGCTGGCGTCGCGCTGCGATTGGTCGCCTTTCGAGGGGATGGAACTGACCGGCAAGGCGGTCGGCGCCATCGTGCGTGGTAATCGCGTGATGTGGGAAGACACGCTGGCCAATGAAGCGGTGGGTGAGGCCGTGCGGTTCGAGGCGACGGAGTTCGCCTGAACCGCGGGCGTCAGCTTGCCGCCGGCCTGTTGCGCCGTGCGGATGCGACACTGTCTGCCACGAACAGGATGAGGCCGAGCCAGATGAGCGCGAAGCTCACCATCTGGCCATGTGTCAGCTTTTCGCCATAGAGGAACACGCCGCACAGGAACTGCAATGTGGGGGCCAGATATTGGATTACCCCCAGCGTCGCCAAGGGAAGCCGCTGGGCCGCCATAGCGAAGAGGACGAGCGGCGCCGTAGTCAGCGCGCCCGATGTGACGAGCAGGCTGCTCACATAGGCGTTCTGGCCAAAGCCGATGCCGCCATGCGCCGAAAGCCAGACCAGATAGGCGAGCGCCAGCGGCGTCAGGATCATCGTTTCCGCGCCCAGTCCGACCAATGGCGATACCGGTGTCAGCTTTCTGACGAGGCCATACAGGGCGAAGCTGACGGCTAGCCCGACGCTGATCCACAAGGTGGTGAGTGCTGCGGCGGCCATGATCGCGACGCCAAGCGCGGCGACGCCAATGGCGATCGCCTGCCCACGCCGCAGCCTTTCCTTCAGCACCATGACACCCAACGCCACGTTGACCAACGGGTTGAGGAAATAGCCGAGGCTGGCTGAGACCACATGGCCGCCGTTGACCGCCCAGACATAGACCAGCCAGTTGATCGCGATGAACAGCGCGGACAATGTCAGCGGCAGCAGGAGGCGACGGTTGCGCAGGGTAGCGACGAGCGCGCCCAGGCTGCGGCGCGCGGCAAGAAGCGTCAGGATCAGCGCCAGCGACCAGATGATGCGCTGGCTGACTACCTCAACCGGGGTGACGGCATGCAGCAGTTTGAAGAAGATGGGCAGGAGCCCCCAGATGCCATAGGCGCCCAGTGCTGCCAGCAGGCCGGCCCGCAGTTCCTCACGATCGGGGTTCAGAAGATGCCGCCACCCAGGAACAGCCGCAGCGCGCCAAAGGCCGCGACGAACAGGCAGAAATTGCGGCCGCTGTTCCGCGTCGACAATATGCCGATCACGGCTCCAAACAGGGCGATGGGCACCAGCAGCCAGTTGAAGATACCCAGCAACGGCAGGAATGCCGGAATCATGAGTATCAGCGCGAACAGGCCGATCAGAATGGAAAGGGCGTTAAGCATAATTGTAGAAATGGCGCTTTCCTTGCGCGGGGGCAAGATGGTCTTTCGGTCAAATGCATCCATCTGGAATATTTTAGTCGTTTACCAAAATCCCTAACGGAAAATTAACCTGCGATCTTCATGCCTTGTTTACGAAGGAGTGAAGCCATGCCGCGTTTCCGTTCTGCCTGTGTCGTTGCCGTGTTGCTGGCGTTGCCGCTGGCCAGTTGCGGCAAGGGCGACAAGGAGGCTGACCTTAACGCGCTTGACGCCCAGCTTACCAATGATGCGGTCGATCCGCTGCTAAATGAAGCGCTGGCGGGCAAGATCGTGGTCGATCCCAAGCTGACCGGTCAGTCCAATCGCAACGCCACGCTTCCCGTGTTGAAGGGTGACGCCGCCAAGGCGCTGGCCGAATCGGTCAAGCTGGCGGGCGGGAAGCTGCTTGCGACGCCCGCGCCGACGCAGGGGGAAGCCGTCGAATCGAAGGCTTCGCTCACGGCCGTCGCGCAGGAGCAGGAAAAGCCGGGCGGGAACGTATTTTGCCGCAAGCAGCTGGCCTATGGCATGCAGTGGGCCAGCCGGTTGCCCGACCCCTTTACCGTCTATCCCGGCGGCCAGTTGAAGGAAGCGGCGGGCGCCGACAAAAATGGCTGTACCCTGAGGGTTGCGACATTCGTGGCGCCGGTCCCCCGGCAGAGCGTGATGGACTTTTATTACACCCAGGCGCGCCGTTCGGGCTTTGACGCCGAACATAGGCTGATGGATGGGGGCCATGTGCTGGGGGGCACGCGCAAGGATGACGGCGCTGCGTTCCTGCTGATGTTCAGCGATGCGCCGGGCGGACGGACGAACGTCGATATCATTGCCGATAACGGGCAGTAAGCGGCCAGAAAGGCGCGCGCGCCCATTTTCTTTGCCGCGTTTTGCCTCTAGGGCGGGCGGCATGAACAATATCCTCCTCGTCATGAGCGGCGGCGCCGTGGGCGCATTGGCCCGCTACCAGCTTGGCCGCCTGGCCGGGCACATGCTGCCGGGCGCGCTGTGGCCGTGGGGGACATTCGCCGCCAATGTGCTGGGCGGCTTTGCCATGGGGCTGCTCGCCGGATGGCTGGCGCGATTCAGCAGCGGGTCGGGGGAAGCGGTGCGGCTGCTGCTGGCTGTCGGCGTGCTGGGCGGTTTCACGACCTTTTCCTCGTTCAGCCTGGAAACGGTGCTGATGATCGAACGTGGCCAGATGGGCATGGCGCTTGCCTATGCGGCGCTGTCGGTGGTTGTATCGGTCGCCGCGTTGGCCGGTGGCCTTGGCTTTATCAGGAGCGTCGCATGAAGGGTCGTCCTCCGGGCAAGTCGTCGGGACCATCGCGCGGTGGCGGCAAGCCGGGCGGCGCGGGTGCTGGCAGGGGCACTGGCCCCAGGACCGGTACTGGTAGCCGTACCGGCGCCGGCGGTGCGCCCGGCAGGGCGCGTGGCGCAGCCAAGGCGGCGCGCGCGCGCAAGCCTGACGCGCCAAAGCCCCAGATCAAGACGGCTGCGCCAAAGCCGGCCGCAAAGCCCGCAACGGTCAAGGCCAATCCGGCCAAGGGCGTTTCGCTGGACGTCCGCCAGTTTCGCGTTGGCGCGGATGATGACGGCATCAGGCTGGATCGCTGGTTCCAGCGGCATCTGCCCGATGTCGGCTTCAACAGCGTGTCGCGCTGGGCGCGCACCGGCCAGTTGCGGGTCGATGGCGCACGCGCAGCGCCCGGTGACCGGCTGGCCGAAGGGCAGATGATCCGGGTTCCTCCCGCCGAGCCCAAGGCTGTCGAGACGGTAAAGCCCCGTCGTCTCCGCCCGGAACTGAGCGATGAGCAGACCGCTTACGCGCAAAATATGGTCATCCATCTCGACGCGCAGGCGATTGTCATCAACAAGCCGCCGGGCCTCGCCACCCAAGGCGGGACCAAGACCGACGAGCATGTCGATGGCCTGCTCGATGCGCTGGAATATGAGCTGGATCAACGGCCAAAGCTCGTTCACCGATTGGACAAGGATACGTCCGGCGCGCTGCTGGTTGCCCGGACGGCGCGATCGGCCGCCTATTTCGCCAAGGCATTTTCCAGCCGCACCGCGCGCAAGGTCTATTGGGCCATCGTCATGGGCGTGCCATCGATTGAGGATGGCATGATCGAACTGCCGATCGCCAAGCAGCCGGGCACCGGCGGCGAGAAAATGCATGTCGATGAAGAGGAGGGGCTTCCCTCCCGTTCGCGCTATCGCGTGATCGAGCGTGCGGGCAATCGCGCGGCCTGGGTCGAGCTGCAACCGCATACCGGCCGCACGCATCAGCTGCGCGTCCATATGGCGGCAATCGGCCATCCCATCGTGGGCGATGGCAAATATGGCGGCAAGGAAGCGTTTCTGTCCGGGTCGATCAGCCGGAAGATGCATCTGCATGCCCGCCGCATCCGGGTGGATCATCCCGACGGTGGCCGGATCGACGTGCGCGCCGACCTGCCCGAACATTTCATCAGCAGCCTGACCTCGCTGGGCTTCGACATCAACGCCGGGGATCTGCCGCTGGACGAGGAAATCGCACGCGCGCCCACCCGCGAGGACGAAAAGAAGGCGGCCCGCGCCCACGCCAAGCAGGTCCGCAAGGGCCGCCGTGGCGAACGCAGGTCACGGGGAGCGCGCTGATCGGGCAATGCATCCAAATTTTCACTTCCACTGGCGGGATCGGGAGGAATTGCGTGCCTTTGTAGCTGCGCAGCCTTTCGGCATGATATTTATGGAAACAGCCGACGGTCCTGCCGTCGCGCATGTGCCGTTCGTCTGGCTGGACGATGACCGCATCGGGTTTCACCTGTCCAGTTCGAACAAGTTGGCGTCGGATATCGGGAGCGGGCGCGCCTTGATCGTGGTGAATGGCCCTCATGCCTATGTCAGCCCAGATTGGTATGGGCTGGAGGATCAGGTGCCGACCTGGAACTATGTGGCCGTCGAGCTGAAAGGTGAGGTTTCCGCTATCGCGCCAGAATCGCTACCTACGCTGATCGACATGCTGTCGCAGGAGAATGAGAAGCGCCTGGCGCCGAAAGCGATTTGGACCCGCGACAAAATGACACCGGGTGTATTTGAGAGAATGCTCGGTGCGATCGTTGGTTTTGAGATGCACGTAACAGATTGGCACGGCACTCGAAAACTCGGCCAGAATAAATCTGTAGAAGCGCGAGCCAGCGTCTCCGTTGCATTGTCGGCCGCCGGCGAAGAGGCCACTGCCGCATTCATGCGCGAAACCTTTTTATGAGCAACCGGCTTGCCGTGTTCGATTGCGACGGGACGCTGGTCGATAGCCAGCACAGCATCTGCATGGCCATGACGCGCGCTTTTGAGGGTGAGAAGCTGACGCCCCCGGACCGCGCACGCATCCTGTCCGTGGTCGGGCTTTCGCTGCCGCTGGCGATTGCGCGGCTATTGCCGGAGGCGCAGGCGGATTTTCACGATCATTTGTCCGAAAGCTACAAGCGCGCATTCCACCGGTTGCGGCAGGACAATGCCGTGTCAGAACCGCTTTATCCCGGAATCGCCGACCTGATCCGCGACCTTGACGCCGATGGCTGGCTGCTTGGCGTTGCGACGGGCAAGTCGGATCGCGGCCTTGCCCTCTGCCTTGGCCATCATGGCATCCATGCGCATTTCATCACGCTTCAGACAGCCGACCGGCATCCGTCGAAGCCGCACCCCTCCATGCTGTTGACCGCCATGGCTGATGCTGGCGCTGTGCCCGAAACGACCGTGATGATCGGCGATACCAGCTATGACATCGACATGGCGCTTGCCGCTGGCACGCGCGCGCTGGGTGTCGGCTGGGGTTATCATGCGCCGTCGGACCTGATCGCCGCGGGCGCACACAGCGTGGCGATGGACAGCGGCGAACTCAGGACGCATATCGGCGCAAAATGACTGACTTTCCTCCACCACCACCCGTCGATCCTGAAAAGGCCGCGCGCCAGCGTCATTTCGCGCTGGGCCTGTTCCGCCTGTCCGGCGCGTTGCTCGTGATGTTCGGATTTCTCGTTCTGATGCAGCGTTTCAGCTGGGTTCAGGGCGGGAAGGCCAAGGCGATGGGCATTATCTTTGTGATGGTCGGGCTGTTCCAGTTCATCATCGTGCCCCGCCTGCTGCTGGCGCTGTTTCGGAAACCGCCGCAATGAAACGCTTTTACAAGGATGTCGCCGTGGTTCCCGGCGACATGGGCCATGAGATCCAGCTTGACGGGCGACCGGTGCGGACCCCGGCGCGGGCGGCTTTAGCCTTGCCCACCGTGCGCCTGGCAGAAGCGGTAGCGGACGAATGGCGCTTGCAGGGCGAGACGGTCGATCCGCGCACCATGCCCTTCACCGGATTGGCCAATGGCGCGATCGACCAGATTACGCCCAATCGGGACAGCTTTGCTGCGGGGATCGCACGTTACGGGACCAGCGACCTGCTTTGCTATCGCGCTGAGGGGCCAGTCGAACTTATCGGGCGCGAGGCGGCGGCGTGGGACCCGCTGCTCGATTGGGCGCGGCGGCGTTATGACGTCACTTTCCGCGTGACTCATGGCATCATCCCGGTCGATCAGCCGTCCGAAACGCTGGAGCGGTTGGAAGGGGCGGTGATGGCCTATGATCCGTTCATGCTGGCCGGGCTGTCGACGCTGGTGACATTGTCGGGATCGCTGGTGTGCGGGCTGGCTGTTGTCGAGGGCGGGCATGACGCCGATACGGTCTGGATGGCGTCCGAGATCGATGAAGCCTGGGAAATCGAACAGTGGGGCGAGGATGCCGAAGCGGCCGCCCGGTCAGCGCGGCGGCGCGAGGAGTTCGCGATGGCGCAGCGTTTTTGCGCGCTGGTGAGCGGCTGACAGACCGGCCCGAAGTGCCGCCCGGCCGCGATCAGGCATCCACGGACCCCAGTTTGTTGGCATAGACCATCCGCCCCGATCCCAGCAGCCCCAGCAATTGCGGCAGCATGTGGCGGGCGACCGCGAAGCAGCCTTCACTGCGGCCGACCTTGCCCCAGGAAGCGATATGATCCTCGCTCACATAATCCGCGCCATGGACGACGATCGCGCGCATTTCCGCATTGTTGTTCTGTGGATCAAGGCCAGCAAGGCGCATCGCCTGGCCATGCTGCCCGTGGTAGATTTCGCCGGTCTTGTAAGCTCCCGCCGAACTGGCGAGCGAGTTGGGCTCGTTGGAGAAGGTCTGGAGCCAGCCGGAATGCGCCGGGTCCGATCCCCGGCCATGGGCGACCAGATAGGAACTGGAATGGCCGCCAACCAGATCGACGATGTGAAAGCGCAATTCGCGTGAAGGCGCATTGAAATCAGTCAGCGCGACCCGGTCACGCAGGGTGAATAAATGCCCATGCTGATCCAGGGCGGCCTTGGCACGTTCCAGCAGCGGGGCGTAGGGCTGCCTTGCCAAGGGCGTCACGGGATGGGGCGTGGGTGGCGGCGGCACTGGCGATGCGGGCTGCAGCGCGCCCGAAATGGCAGCGCGGCCAACGCTATCGGCGAGAAAGGAAAAGGCGAGCCCGCTTAAAGCGAGCCTCGTAAAACTGCGGCGATCCATGCAGGCCAATATAGCAAAGACGCCGCGCCAGTCCAAGACCGGGGCGAAGAAGGCTGGCGCCGCTCGTCCGAACGGGGCCAGCCTTCGGCTCAGTCGGTCGAGTTGGAGCCTTCGGATGACTGGCTGTCGAGCCGCGCGGTCATGCCGGTCGCTTCGGCGTCATCCTGGATTTGCTGCAGTTCGGAAATGGTCGGCGGCGGCGCGGGTTCCGGTGCGGCGCTGTTGTTCGAGGGCGGCGGCAGTGGCGCTTCGGGTTCCTCGATGATCACATTTTCGACCGGAGGTTCGACCATATTGTTGGTCGCAGGCGCTTCCTCTTCCTGCTTTCCGCAGGCGGAGAGGGCGAATGCACCAGCGAGGGCGGCGAGAGCGATTTTGCGCATTGGGTCTTTAATCCTTCGATGCGACGGTGGGGGCGGGGGCGACCGTGGGGTCCATGCGGCTGCTCGACGCCTCGATCTTCTGCGCGAGCAGCTTGTCCCAGCCATAGGGATCGGAACGGAAGTTCATGGCGCCGTTGCTGCTGGCAAAGGCGGTCCAGTATAGCAGGTAGACCGCGACTTCCTGCGGCAACTGCACGCGCTGCGTCTTGCCCGTGTCGATCAGCGACTGCACCTGACCGGCGAGCTTTGGGTCGCTCTGCACCATCAATTCGGCCAGCGCCACCGGCTTTTCCAGCCGGATGCAGCCATGGCTTGCGAGCCGGTCGTAGCTGGCGAATTTCGCGCGCGCGGGCGTGTCGTGCAGATAGACGGCGAAGGGGTTGTTGAAATCGAACTTCAACCGGCCGAGCGCGCTGTTCGGGCCAGCAGGCTGGACGATCCGCTCGCCATTTTCAGGCGTGCCGACGATCTTGTAACCCTGCCGGATCAGCGCGGCGCGGCCCTTGGGCCACAATTCCTTCTTGGCGATGGAGGCGGGGACGTTCCAGGGCGGGTTGACGACGATCGAATGGATGCTGGACGTCAGCATCGGCGTCGCATTGTCGGGCGATCCGGTGACGGCGCGCATCGACGTGACGGGCTGGTCGCCTTCGAACAGGGTGAGGACAGCGGCGGCGATGTTCACCTGAACCCGGTTGACCGGCAGTTGCCGCGGCATCCAGCGCCACCGTTCCATGTTCGCCATGATCGCGGCGATGCGATCATCGACGGGCACGTTGAGTTCCTTGAGCGTGCGCGTATCGAGCAGGCCGGTGGGGTTGAGTCCATAGCGGCGCTGCGCCCGCTGGAGCGCGTCGGACAGTTTTTCGCCGGGCTGAACGCTCTTGTCCTCGATGGCGAGGCGTGCGCGCACGGCGTCCGGGGCTGACTGAGCCGTCAGCGCTGGCCAGCCGCCGGTATCGCGAATCCGTTCATAAGTGGCGAGGCCACGGCGAAGGCCTTCATAACCTGAATAAGGCGGAGTGAGGCCAGCGGCCCATTGCGGCAGGCGGTCTTCGGCGATCGCGCGCGCCAGGCCGGGGCGCGGATCGAAGGCCGCGGGGCGCAGCGCCCAGATGTTGAGGAAGTCGGCGGTATCGACTCGCCCGGTGTTGAGCGCCTTGGCCCGGTCGAGCACGGCGGAAATCAGCGCTTCTCCACCAAGTTCCCTCGTCGCTTTCCTGCGCGCCATCAGGCCCTGTTCCGTCCCGCCCTTCAGCCATTCTTTAAGCCAGGCCTGTTGCGCAGGCGACGGAGGGGGGATCTGCACTGGCGGCGGCGTGACGATGGTGGGCGGCGCAACGACTGGCGGAGCGGGCGAAGGCAGGGTGGGCGCGACGGCCGGAGGCTGCGCCAAAGCTGGCGCGGCGGCCAGGCCGAGCAGGGACGGAATGCAAAAACGGATCAAATCGGGACGGTTCATGCTGGACCAGATAGCGCAAAGCCCCCATCGTTCAAACTCGCGATCGCGGAAAAGATGATGCTTCATGTCGTTCACCATCCTGCCTAATGTCGTTCACCATCCTGCCTATGTCTCCCCGGCAACAGCGGGAAGCCGATTTCGCTTCGATAAATATGGGCTTGTTATGGAAGCGCTTGCGCTAGGCAAGGCTACCTTTACCGTCCATGAACCCGATCCCATGCCCCGCCGATGGATAGAAGCGGTGCATGATCCCGCCTATGTGGAAGAGGTGGCTACGCTCAACGTTCCCCCCGAAAAGGAGCGGCGGATCGGCTTTCCGGTGACTGACCGAGTCATGCGCCGGTCTATGCTTTCCCCCGGCGGCACATGGGCGGCGGCGAAGCTGGCGATGGCGCATGGCTATGCCGCCAATGCAGCGGGCGGCAGCCATCATGCGCTGTACGACGGCGGGGCAGGATATTGCGTGTTCAACGATCTCGCCATCGCCGCCAACCGGTTGATCGTTGAAGGAGAGGCGCGCCGCATCCTGATTCTGGACCTGGACGTGCATCAGGGGGATGGCACCGCGCAACTGCTGGCGGGGCGGGATGACATCTTCACCCTTTCGATCCACGCGGAAAAGAACTTTCCCGTTCGCAAGGCGGTTTCGTCATTGGACATCGCGCTGGCGGATGGTGTCGGGGATGGAGACTATATGGCCGCGCTCATGGATGTGCTCCCGGACACGCTCGAGCATTTTGCGCCGGACCTGATCCTTTATCAGGCAGGTGTCGATCCTCATGTGGACGACAGGCTTGGCCGCCTGTCGCTGACCGACGAGGGGCTGGAGGCACGGGACCGGGCGGTGATGCGCGAGGCGCGGCGGCGGGGCGTGCCGCTCGCCAGCACCATGGGCGGCGGCTATGGCGAGGACAGGATGGTTGTCGCCCGTCGCCACGCCGCCTGCATGGTCCGTCTGGCCGAGGAGGCGGTATCGCCTTAGTTTACGCCCTAGTGCAGCGTCCCGTTATCCACGGGCGCGGCGATGTGGCTTTCCATCAGCCGGGCAGCGATCAGCCCGGCAGCGGCCAAGGCGAGGAAATCGCTGAAGGCGAGATAAAGGATATAGCCCCACGGCGCGTGGTTCGCGACGGCCTGGCCGATGTCCAGCCACAGGACGGCGGCCAGCGAGAAAAGGATCGCGGTGCGGGCGCGGCTGCCGAAATCAGCGGCGGTGAACCGCAGGGCGAAGGCGATCACCGTTCCTGCCGCCAGCGCCAGGATCAGTCCGCCGATCAAGGCCGAACTGTCGGTGACCGGAAAGCCGCTATTGTTATAGAAGATCGTGGCGATCGGCCCCTTGCCGTACAGGATGGTTCCCTGCGCGCTCGCGGGATCGGGGACCACATAGACGCCCGTGCCAGTCTGGGTCAGCGCCTGTGCCAGAGCGGCCTGCAGGTTGGCGCTCGCGCCTTCCCCGGCCCGGTGATAGGCGATGGCGCTGAGCGGCGTTCGCCAGAACAGGAAGTTGATCACGTAAAGGGCAAAGCCCCCCAAAAGCCCGCCGGCTACCGTTCTTACCATATGCCCTCCTGTTCCGGTTTACCTTTCGGCACAGCAGGAAACGCGGATGGAGCGAAATCTTTCCGGTGGCGAAATCAATCGGGCTGGCGCGCGGCTTTCTCGGCGATGCCCGACACGCCTTCGCGCCGGTCTAGTTCGTCGAGCACGGCGTCAAGCGGAACGTCCATGTCGGCCAGCAGCACAAGCAGGTGAAAGAGCAGGTCGGCGCTCTCCCCGATCGCGCCTTCGCGGTCGGAAGCCATGGCGGCGATCACGGTTTCGACGGCTTCCTCGCCCACCTTCTGGGCAATCTTGCCCCGGCCGCGCGCCGTGAGCTTGGCCACATAGGACT